>JBGPSI010000240.1:0-7324 GCA_041490045.1 Bradyrhizobium sp. | reverse complement strand
GATCTTCTGGCCGGCGCGGGCGCCGAACTGCGCGCCGGTGACGCCGCCGACCATCAGGATCAGCGCCAGCACGGCATCGACCAGATGGTTGGTGACCGCGTGCAGCAGGGTTGCGAACAGCATGGTGACCAGCGTCAGCACCATCGAGGTGCCGATCACGGTCGCGGTCGGCACCCGCAACAGGTAGATCATGATCGGGACCAGGATGAAGCCGCCGCCGACGCCCATCACCGCGCCGATGAAGCCGATGATGATTCCGACCACGACGACCGGGATCACCGACAAATAAATCTTGGAGCGCTTGAAGCGCATCTTCAGCGGCAGGCCGTGGATCCAGCCATGGCTGCCGGAGCGGCGCAGCGGCACCGCCACGCCGCGGCGGATGCGCAACAGCGCGCGCAGGCCCTCCCAGAACATCAGTCCGCCCACGGTGGTGAGCAGCGCGACATAGGACAGCGCGATCATCAGGTCGAGCTGGCCGAGCGAGCGCAACAGCGTGAAGGTCCAGACGCCGAGCATGGTGCCGATGGTGCCGCCGCTCAGCAGCACCATCGCCAGCGCCGGATCGATGGCGCGGCGGCGCCAGTAGGACAGCGCGCCGGAAAACGACGAGGCCGCGATATGGCTGGCGACGGAGGCGACCGCGACCGCGGGCGCGATGCCGATGAAGATCAGCAGCGGCGTCATCAGAAAGCCGCCGCCGATACCGAACATGCCGGACACGAAACCCACCGCCGCGCCCATCGCCAGGATGAGGAAAACGTTGACCGGTATGTCGGCGATCGGAAGGTAAAGCTGCACGCGCGTCCGCTTTTTTTGATTGAGCCGCGAGGCTGGCCGAGACCGCTCGCGGCCTGGTTTCCTGATCGAGCAAAGTGGGATCGACATCCCTGCATAACCGAATTCGCCGCCGGGAGGGACTAAAGAATCCCGCGCGAGGCGGCTTTTTTGCCGCGGCCCGCCGCGCACCCTCCGATGCGGGAATTCGGACTAACGGCGGTGGCGGAGGGCTGCTCGACCGGCTCGGTGACGAGGTTCATCGCCGCGGCTTCGCTGACGTCGAGCCAGCGGATGTCTCCGGTTTCGGACATGGCTTCCACGACCGACGAGGAGACGCCCATCTTCGTCATATAACTCAGGATCATCCCCGCGATCCGCTGGGTTTCGGCGACGGGGTCGCGTCCGGGCATGGTTGTCACAAAGCGGTGGACCCCCAGCATCGAGCCTTCGATGCCGTAGCGGCTCTTGCCGCCGGCATAGATGAACACACAGGCGCTGGCGCAATAAGAAGGCCTGATGTGGCCCGAGGCGTCGGCGACGCCGACCGCCGTCGACAATCCGCGCGAACGGATGATTTCACCGATGATCATGGCCTGATTCAAATCGCCGCCCGGCGAGGACATCAATACGGTGTCGCCGGGCGCGAGGTGGGCTTCCTCCAGCCTGTCGCGAAACCAGCCCGCCGCGGCGGGGACGACCCTCTCGGCAAGTCTGATCCACTTGGCAAGTCGAGCCGCCGCCGACGGCAACCGTGCGGGCCGCCATCGCGCCCTTCAATGACGCCTTGTCTACACGGTTCTGCCGAGGGGCAATATGACGGCGGCGCCGCCGGGCGCGTCAATGCGCGCTGGCGGTTCGCTTGGTTGAAACCGGCTTGGCCACGGGCTTGACCGGTTTGGCCTGTGCCTGTGCCGGCGCGGTGTCCCATCCGCCGGCCGGGCTTGCCACGTTGACGGCATCGTCGGGCTGGGGTTCGGGCGTGAAGGTCTGGATCGCGAGCTTGGCCGCGGCCAGCGATTGGGGATCGAGCCGCTTGGCGACATCGTCGCGCTTGCGCGCGGCGTCCGCGTCGCCCTGCGCCGCCGCCAGGCTGAACCATTTGAAGGATTCGGCGAGGTTCTGTTCGACGCCGATGCCGCGGGCATAGAGGATGCCGAGGTTGAACTGGCTGTCCGCGACGCCACGATCGGCGGCCTTGCGGAACCATTGCGAGGCGCTCTTGTAGTTGGCGCCCCTGCCGCCGCCGTCGGCGTCGAGCACGGCCAGATTGTGCATCGCCTTGGCGTTGCCGCGCTCGGCGGCCTGCAGGTAATAGCGCCGCGCGATATCGGCATCCTTCTTCACGCTGAGGCCTTTTTCGTAGAAGGTCCCGAGCCTGAAGATCGCCGGCACCACGCCGGCCCGCGCCGCGCGGTCGTACCATTTGGCGGCTTCGTCGTAATTCGCCGCGACGCCCTTGCCTTCGGCGAAACGTACGCCGATCTCATAGGCCGCAGTGGGATCGCCCTTCAGCGCGGCGGCGCGCAGCACCGGGCCGCCGATGCCGTCCGGCAGGTTCTCGCTCGGCGGGACCTGCACCTGACCGAACTTTCTGCCGGCGGAGGACGTCTGCGGGGCCGGTATAGCGCCGGTCACATCGTTTGAAGCGGCCGGCGCGGCCGACGGCGCCGGGGCTTGCGGGATCGCAACCGAGGCCGCGGCGTCGGAGCTGGCCGGCGCGGAATTATTGAGCGACTGGCGGCCGATCGGGGTCGGCGATGTCATCGAAGGCGCAACCGGATCGGGCATCGCGGGCTTGGCGCTGTCTTGCGCGGGCGGCTGGGCCGCAGCCGGCGGTTCGCTCGAACTCTCCATCGCAGGCATCGGCGGCAGGCTGCCGCCTTCGAGCAGCGACATCGCCATCTTGAAAGTGCCGAGCACGATCACGACCACGCTCGCGCCGACCAGCAGCGAGCGGATCTTGGAGGTGATGGTCGATCCTTCCTTGGCCTTGTCGCCGGCGGGCTTCTTGACCGAACCGCGGGGGCCTTTGCCGTCCACGGGTTGCGCGGCCGCGGCGGCCTGCGCGGCACGGCGGGCGGCGGCAATGAAGCTCGATGTGCTGACCTTCTCGCTGGTCTTCTCGCGGCCGGCCGCAGGAATCTCGCTGATGGCGCTTTCCGAAGCCGCAATGCGCTCCGATGGCGAGGCGGCGCGGCCGGTCGGCCGCGTGCCCGGTTCGAGCGGGTGATCGGGCGGCAGGTCCGGCTCGATCGGGGTGTGCGCCTGCGTATGCGGCTCGAGAATTTCACTGATCGCGTGCGGCGTCACCACGGCTACAGCCGGTATAGGCGGCGGTACGGCCTGGAATTCCCGCGGCGCCGCGGCGAACTGTTCCTGCGCCGCGGCGGGATTGGGCAATTCGGGTTTTGGTTGCGGCGGCGGCGCGCCGCGCGGGGCGGCTGCCTGCGGTGCCGGTGCGGCCTCCGGCGCCGGCGCAACGGGCTGGGCGCGAACCGCGCGCAGATCGCCTTCGATCATCGCCAGCCGGTCGACCACATGGCCGAGCGTGTTGTGCACGGCCTCGAGCGAATCCTGGGTGTGGCGGCCGGCTTCGGTCTGGTTGAAGCGGAGGTCGGTCAATTCGCGCTTGACGAGATCGATCAGGCCGGAGTCGGCCGGCTCGGCCGCGCTGCGGCTGCTCTGGGCCAGCAAGGTCGCATTCTGGTTTTCCAGATAACCCAGAATGTCGTGCAGCCCGGCCTCGACTCGTCCCAGATCGAGCGAGGGGCGGTTGTCGGTCGAGGCTTCCAGCCGTTCGAGCAAATAGGACACGCGCTGCTCGAGATGGGCGAAAGCGGATGCATTGTCGGTGCCGACCGGCATGCGGTCGATGCGGTCGGACAACGCCCGCAACGCGCTTTCGAGCTGGTCGGTGTTTTCGCCGGCCGCCGGGCGTTCGCGGGTTTCCAGCGTCGAGGTCAGCGCGGCGATGCGCTGTTCGAGCACCGCGAAGGAATCGCTGTTGTTGGGCGCGCGGGAGAGCTGGTCGACCTTGGACGACAGCGTATGCACGTCGTCGCTGAGGCGGGCCAGCGCATCGTTGGAGGCGATATTGGAGACGATGGCGCGAAGTGCGGCGATGGCGCCTTCGAGCTGCCGCACCGTGGAGGGATCGTCGTTGGCGCGCAGGATCAGATCGAGCTTGGCGCCGAGATTGCGGATCGCCTCGTCATAGCCGGCCAGTTGCTCCGCCGGCGTCAGCGAGCGCAGCACTTCGCGGATTTCGCCCAACGCTTGTTCGATGCCGGCCAGCGCCTTGGCGTCGATGCCATTCTGGCGGGTGTCGTCGATGCGCCGCGACAGCGAGCGGATTTCGTTTTCGATCGATTCGATCGCCCGGCGCGGCATCGCCTCGGTGATGGCGGTGCGGATCTCCGCCAACTCGCTGCGGAACGCGGCGATCGATTGCTCGATCCCGTCGGGACGCTGCAGCGCCTCGATCTGGCTCGTGATCTTGAACAGATGGCGCTCGAGCGCGGAAAAATCCGGGCCCGGAGGCGGGGGAGGCGCTATCGGGGGCGGCGCCATCGCGGGCGCCATTGCAGGTGCAGTGGGCGGCGCGCTGCCCGGCGGCATTTGCCGCGGCGCCGGAGCATCGAGTTCGCTCTGGCGCGCGGCGATTTCGGCGATCGCAAAATCGAACGAGGCCGGGCTCAGCGGCGGGGAGGGACGATAGACCTGGGCGGCGGCGCGCTCCACCATCTCGGCCTGGCGCTGCTTGTCCTGTTGCTCCTGCTGGGCCTGCCGCGGCGCCTGCGGGGCGGAGATCTGCGCCAGCCGCGCATCGAGGCGCGATATGGCGTCGTTGAGCTGCTTGGCGACCGCCTGCTCGCCGCGCGGGGCGGCGTCGTTGCGGGGAGCGTCGCTGCGCGGTCTCGGCTGCGAAATCCGTTCGATCTGGCGGGTGATGGAATCCAGCCGCTGATGGATATCGGCGACGTCGGCGCTCTCCTGGCCCTGTGCCATGGCGCGTTGATCGGGAGGCGCGCGGAAATCCGGAGGCGCGGAGGCGCCGATGGTGGAATTGAGCCAGTCGTTCAGCGACATGCCGGCGCGTCGCGCGGCGGCCTCGGCCCTCTCGCGGACGGACGGATCGATGCCTTCAACACTCCACGATACGCGCGAATTCATGCTTTCGTCCGGTTAGACTTCGGCGCCCCACCTGCGCCTTCAGCCTCCCCGCGCGTCCCGGTCAAAAGACAATCGGATTCCGCGCAGGTCGTCTGCCTCAGATCCCGACTTTTTCGCGTTACGGTAAATAACGGGTTAAGGTTTTGGACTGCCGAGCAGTAAAGTTATCGGCTGCGCGAAATCGACGGTGTTTTGGTCGGGATATCGAACGCTGTGCGGCCGGTCAGGACGCGTCGGCCCGTCCGCTGTTGTCGCGCTGGCCGGCCTGGAGGGGCACGACATTCCCGGCGATGGCGGACAAGGCATCGAGTGCCTCTTCGCACCACTCCGCCACCTGACGCTCGTGACGGTGGCCGATGCGCAGTCCGAGCAGCTTGCCGGTATCCGCAAGCGAAGTGGCCCCGTGCGGAAAGCGCTTGTGGATGATGCGTTCATAGCGGGCGGAACGATCGCGGTGGTATTCCTGCCGCGCCATCAGGTCGGCGCGCAGGGGTTCGATGTCGACGCTGTCGAGCGCGCATAGCCGCACCAAAAGATCGTCCTTGATCGAGGGCGGGATGCTCGGCCGGGCCGCCCAGTGCTTCAGCGCGGTGCGGCCCTCGGCGGTGAGCGTGTAGACCAGCTTGTTGGGCTTGCCCGACTGCACGACTTCGCGGCCCTGGACGTGGCCACGGTCCCGGAGCCGCGAGAGCTCGCGGTAGATCTGCTGATGATTGGCTTTCCAGAAGAACCCGATCGAGGAATCGAACGTCTTGGCGAGTTCGTAGCCCGTCATCGGACGTTCGGTCAGGCATGCAAGGATTGCGTCACCCAGCGCCACGACGCGACCTCTCCATCTGCTCCAGATCCTTGACTTTATGCATAAAGGCGCATATGCGTCAATGTGCATATCGATCGTCCCGCGGACGAATCCTCACCGCATCCGTTCGAGCGCGTTTCAGCCACAGGAGACGTCCGTTGAGCATGACCGGCCTCGACAAATGGTACGGCTACATGAAGTCGCATGACCGCGCGGCGCTCTGGGATCTCCTACATCCGGACGCGGTGTTCGAAAGTCCCGTCGTGCACACGCCGCAGCGCGGCCGCGACATCACCTTCAAATATCTGTCGAGCGCGGAGAAGGTGCTGGGCGGGCCGGGCTTCCGCTATATCGGCGAATGGCGCAGCGACAACGGCGCGGTGCTCGAATTCGAAAACGAGATCGAGGGCATCAAGCTCAACGGTGTCGATATCATCCGCTTCACCGACGACGGCAGGATCGCGCATTTCAAGGTGATGGTCCGCCCACTCAAGGCGATCAACCTGCTGCATCGCCTGATGGGTGAGCAACTTGCGAAGCAGTAGCGAAATGGCGGGCGCCGTAATGTCGCAACGTCTGCGCAGATTTTTGCCGCACCCCTCATTCCCTACGACCTCCGGAACCGGCTAAGATCGATTCCCGAAACCACCGCAAAATTTCGTCTCAACACCTCCGCCAACCCTTCGCTGCCGCTGCCGGGAGAACACCATGCCGATCTACAAAGCCCCCGTGGAAGACGTCCAGTTCCTGCTCAACGACGTGTTTCAGATCGATCGCTTCGACAATCTTCCCGGCTTTTCCGACGCTTCCGCCGATGTACGGGAGGCGATCCTGGGCGAGGCGGCGAAACTGGCCGAAGAAGTGCTGCAGCCGCTCAACCGCACCGGCGATCTCGAAGGCTGCAAGCGCAATGACGATGGCAGCGTGACCACGCCGAAGGGCTTCAAGGAGGCCTACAGGCAGGTCGCCGAAGGCGGCTGGCTCGGCCTGTCGGCGCCGGCGGAATATGGCGGGCAGGGCCTGCCGGTGACGCTGAGCCAGGCGGTCAACGAATTCCAGTGCTCGGCCAACATGGCGTTTTCGATGTACGGCGGCCTGACCATGGGCGCCACCGCGGCGTTGATGGTGCACGGCAAGCCGGAACAGAAGAAGATGTTCGTGCCGAAGATGGTGGCCGGCGAATGGACCGGCACCATGAACCTGACCGAGCCGCAATGCGGCACCGATCTCGGCCTGTTGCGCACCAAGGCCGTCAAGCAGGCCGACGGCAGCTACAAGATATTCGGCACCAAGATTTTCATTTCCGCCGGCGAGCATGACCTGGCGGAAAACATCATCCATCTGGTCCTCGCCCGCATCGAGGGCGCTCCCGCCGGCATCAAGGGCGTGTCGCTGTTCGTGGTGCCGAAGATCCTGGTCAAGGCCGATGGCTCGCTTGGCGCGCGCAACGGCGTCACCTGCGGCTCGATCGAAGAGAAAATGGGCATTCACGGCAACGCCACCTGCGTGATGAATTACGATGCCGCCACCGGCTGGCTGGTCGGCGAAGAAAATCGCGGGCTGCCGGCTATG
>JBGPSI010000239.1:0-7405 GCA_041490045.1 Bradyrhizobium sp. | reverse complement strand
GAGCCGTCCGACACCGGCGGCACGAACGGCTCGCCGAATACCTCGTCCGGCACCTGGCCGCGAAACGGCTCCAGCAGCTTCAGTTCTTCCGGCGACGGCGGCCCCTCCGCCACCATGTCCGAGTTCTGGAACGGAGAAACGGTGCGCTTATAGGCACCATACATGATGGTCTTGTTGGTCCACTCGAAATCGAACGCCTGGATCAGCGCCTCGCGAACCCGCGGATCCCTGAATTTGTCGCGGCGGGTATTGATGAACCAGCCCTGTCCGCCCGAGGGCGTTTGATCGGGCAAGACTTCCATCTTGACGCGGCCATCCTTGACGGCGGAAAAATCGTAACGTGTCGCCCACACCCGTGCGGTGAATTCCTCGCGGAACAGATAGTTCTTTCCCGTGAATCCCTCGAAGGCGACATCGCGGTCCCGATAGAATTCGTAACGCACGATGTCGAAATTAGAGTTGCCACGGGCGACCGGGAGCTCGGCACCCCACCAGTCCTTCACCCGCTCGAATTCGACGTAGCGGTTGACCTCGAACTTTCCGACCTTGTAGGGCCCTGAGCCCAAGGGGGCGTCGAGCGTCGATTCGTCGAACGGCCGGGTCGCGTAAAAGGCTTTCGAGAAGATCGGCAGGCCCGCGACATAGAGCGGCACGTCGCGCGCGCGTTTCTCGGCGAAAGTGACGACCAGCGTCGCGTCGTCGGCCGCTTCGGCCTTCAGCATGTCGCGCAACTGCGTCACGATCAGCGGATGACCTTTTGTCTTGAGCGTGGTCAGCGAGAAGGCGGCGTCCTGCGCCGTCAGTTTCGAGCCATCGTGAAACCGGGCTTCCGGCCGCAGCGTAAACCGATAGGTCAGCTTGTCGGCTGAAATCCGCACCGATTTGGCGACCAGACCATACATCGCGTCGGGCTCGTCACTGGCGCGCGTCATCAGCGGCGCGAACGTCATGTCCATGCCTTGCGCGCCGTCGCCCTTGAGGATGTAGGCGTTGAGCGAATTGAAGGTCTGGTAGGACTGATTGTAGGCGCGGACCGACGGAATGAAGGAAAACGTCCCGCCCTTCGGCGCGGCAACGTTGACATAGTCGAAATGCGGGAAGTCCGCCGGGTATTTCAGGTCGCCGAACACCGACAGTCCGTGAACTTCGGCACTGAAGCCGGCCGCCTTCGCCAGGCCCAGCAGCGGCGCGCTCAACGCGCCGACGCCGAGACCGAGCACGTTCCGGCGGGAGAGATGCGCCATGCGCAGGATATCCTTCAACTGCGTTTGCCGATCTTGGCGGCCTTGTCGGCATCGAACCACCACAGGGTCGGCAGGCCTGAACGGCCATATTTCGGCAGCGGCTCGGCGTGGCTGAAGCGGTCCCAGCGCGCGTAACGCGAGAATGGATAAGTGTACTGCGGCACGACGTAGAAATTCCACAGCAGGACGCGGTCGAGTGCCTTGGTCGCGGCCACCAGGCCGGCGCGATCCTTGGCGTAGATCACCTTTTCGATCAGCGCATCGACCGCCGGGTTCTTGATGCCGACGGTATTCCTCGAGCCGGGTTGATCCGCGCTCTGCGATCCCCAGAATTCCCGCTGCTCATTGCCCGGTGACAGTGACTCTCCCCACTGGTCGATAATCACGTCGAAATCGAAGGCCCGTAGCCGGTTCTGATATTGCGCATCATCGACGATACGCACCGAGGCCGTTACCCCGATGCGTTCCAGCGACGGCTTGTAGAACAGTGCAATGCGCTCGGCCGACGGATCCTGAACCAGGATTTCGACGGTCACCGGCTTACCCGCGGCGTCCACCAGCTTATGGTCGCGTATCTCGCAACCCGCTTCCTTCAGAAGCTTCATGCTCTCGCGCAAATTCGCCCGCACGGCCTCCGAATTGCCGCCGACAGGATTGGTGTAGGGCGTGGTGAATACTTCTGCCGGCACCTTGTCGCGCACGGTCTCGAGCACCTGAAGTTCCTGCCCCTCGGGCAGTCCCGACGACGCAAGCTCCGTTCCGTCGAAGTAGCTGTTGATGCGCTTGTACTGTCCATAAAACAGCTGCTTGTTCATCTCCTCGAAATCGAAGGCGTAGTTGAAGGCCCGACGCAGCCGGGCGTCCTTGAACTGGTCGCGGCGCAGATTGAAAGCGAAGGCCTGCATCCGGCCGGAATCGTTGACTGGAAATTCTTCCTTCACGACGCGCTTTTCCGTGACCGCCGGAAAGTCGTAAGCCGTGGCCCATTGCTTCGCCGAATTCTCTGCGATCCAGTCGGCCTGATCGGCCTTGAACGCTTCCAGCGCGACCAGATTGTCGCGGAAAAATTCGAAGCGCAATTCGTCGAAATTATTCAGGCCGATCTGTGTCGGCTGGCCCGCGCCCCAATAATCCTTGACGCGCTCCAGCCTGACCGAACGCCCGGCGACGAATTCCTTGATGCGGTAGGGGCCGGAACCCAGCGGCGGCTCCAGCGTGGTCGCGGAAACGTCGCGCTTGCGGCCCTGGCTGTCGGTGCCTTCCCAATGGTGCTTCGGCAATACCGGCAATTCGCCGACGATGGTCGGCAGTTCGCGATTGCCCGGGGCGTCGAAGCTGAATTTGATGTCACGATCGCCGTTCTTTTCGACCTTCACGACATGGCGATAATAGGCGGCATAAAACGGACTTTGCTTCTTCAGCGTCTCGATCGAGAAGATCACGTCCTCTGGCGTCACGGGCTTGCCGTCGTGCCAGCGGGCCTCCTTGCGAAGGCGATAGATCACCCAGGCGAAGTCATCGGGATGTGCTGCGCCCTCCGCGAGCAAACCATACTCGGTGGCAACCTCATCCTGTGAACGCGTCATCAGCGTTTCGTAGATCATGGTGGCGGCCGGCGCGATGGAGCCCTTCACGCCCATGACGGCGATATTGAAATTATCGAAGGTGCCGATCGATATCATCCGGGCGACGCCGCCCTTGGGCGCCTCCGGATTGATGTAATCGAAACGCTTGAAGCCGGCGGGATATTTGACGTCGCCGAACAGCGACAGCGCGTGCCGCCAGGCCGGTTCGCTGGCTGCGGTCTGCGCCGCCGCCGGGAGGACCGTTGCGGCTTCCAGGGCCGGGGCGACCGCGGCAAAAGCTCCACTCTGCAGAAGATGTCGTCGGGTAATGGCCAATGAAAGAATTCCTGTCGGTTGCGAAACATTACCCCTTAGATGCGCAATATAAGGCAAGGTTTCGACCGATTACGTTGCTTTTTTCCTCATGATACTAGCTTGTGAAGGGCCCGTCTGCGGCGAAACGTCCCGATGGGGAGCGCGGGCGAGCGGCGTGGGAACCGGTGGCGCGGATAGCAAAACGGCCGGGCGATGGCCCGGCCGTTTGCGAGGAATTTATTCGGCAGCCAAGACCGCCGGTTACTTCGACGCGGTCGGCAGCGGAACCGGGTTATCCGCGAGCGAGCGCAGATAGGCGATCACGTCGGCGCGTTCGCTGTCCTTCTGGATGCCGGCAAAGCCCATCGCGGTGCCGGGGACGAAGCCCTTCGGATTGTCGATGAACTTGTTGAGGTCGTCATAGGTCCAGGTGCCGCCCTTGGCCTTCATCGCAGCGGAGAAATTGAACCCGCGGCCCTCGCCCTTGTGGTCGCCGAGGATGCCGTAAAGGTTGGGACCGACGCGGTTGGGACCGCCCTTCTCGAAGGTGTGGCAGGCGCCGCATTTCTTGGCGGCGGCGGCGCCCTTCTCGACGGAGGCGGTCTGCAGCAGCTTCTCGATCGGTTCGGACGGCGCGGCTGCGGCTTCCTTGGTGCCGGCGGCCTCGCCTTCCACCTTCGCGACGATGGCGAAGCCCGGCTTTGCCGGCGGCTGGGGCGCGAACAGCGCGCCCGCGGTGAAGCTCGTCACCAACAGAATGAGGCAGGTGGCCAGAATGGCACCGAGAATTTTATTGAGTTCGAAGGAGTCCATTTTCGGATCAGGCTCCAGGCCGGAAATGTCGACTTAAGGCCGGAGAGAAACGGCCGCGGATGCTTCAGGAATCAGGCTTTCGCACCGCACCCCGAGCCACGATCAGATATCGGTTTGCCCGTGCTCTGGCAACCCGTATAAATGCAAGGGCTTTCGACCCATCCCCATCATTTCCGGCTTGTTATCAACCGGGTCCGGACCTCACCCCGATGACCAAAACCCGAGCTTTGGTGCTGATTCCCGCCCGCATGGCGGCGACCCGGCTACCCGGCAAGCCGCTGCTGGACATCGCCGGCCTGCCGATGATCGTGCATGTGCTGCGCCGGGCCGAGGCCGCCCAGATCGGCCGCGTCGCGGTCGCCACCGACACGCCGGAGATCGCCGCCGTGGTCACCGCCCACGGCGGCGAAGCGGTCATGACGCGCCCCGACCACCCTTCTGGCTCCGACCGGATCTATGAGGCGCTGTGCAGGCTCGATCCCGGCCGCGAGGCCGAAATCGTGGTCAATCTGCAGGGCGACTTTCCGACCATCCGCACCGACAACATCAGCGATGTGCTCGGCCCGCTGTCCGACCCGGCGGTCGATATCGCAACCCTGGCCGCGGAAATTCACACCGAGGAAGAGAGCCTGAATCCGAACGTGGTGAAGGCGGTCGGCTCGCCGTTGGGCCCGCGGCGGTTGCGCGCGCTTTACTTCACCCGCGCCACGGCGCCCTGGGGCGACGGCCCGCGTTACCATCACATCGGCCTCTATGCCTATCGCAGGGCGGCGCTGGAGCGTTTTGTGGCGCTGCCGCCCTCTGCGCTGGAACAACAGGAAAAACTCGAACAGCTTCGCGCGCTGGAAGCCGGCATGCGGATCGATGTCACCATCGTCGACACCGTGCCGCGCGGCGTCGACACCCCCGCCGACCTCGAAACCGCCCGCCAGATACTAGCGAAAAGCTGAGCGGCTGCTAAAAGGCGCGCCATGACAAAAACCATGAAAATCGCATTCCAGGGCGAGCCGGGCGCGAATTCCCATATCGCCATCGCCGAGGCCTATCCCGAGGCCGAACCGCTTCCCTGCGCGACCTTCGAGGACGCGCTGGCCGCGATCTCGTCTGGGGAAGCCGATCTCGGCATGATCCCGATCGAGAACTCGGTCGCCGGCCGCGTCGCCGACATCCACCATCTGTTGCCGCAATCCGGCCTGTTCATCGTCGGCGAATATTTCCTGCCGATCCATCATCAATTGATGGCGCCGCGCGGCGCCAAACTGACCGGCATCAAGACCGTGGAAAGCCACGTCCACGCGCTCGGGCAGTGCCGCCGCATCATCAGGGAACGTCACATCCGGCCGATCGTGTCGGGCGATACCGCGGGCGCGGCGCGCATTATCGCCGAACGCGGCGACAAGAGCTGTGCCGCGATCGCCTCGCGCCTCGCCGCCGACATTTACGGCCTCGATATTTTGGCGGAGGACGTCGAGGACGAAGCCCACAACACCACGCGTTTCGTGGTGCTGGCGCGCGAGGCCAAATGGGCCGCGCAGGGCTCGGGGGCGCTAGTGACCTCGTTCGTGTTCCGGGTGCGCAATCTGCCCGCCGCGCTCTACAAGGCGATGGGCGGCTTTGCCACCAACGGCGTCAACATGACCAAGCTCGAAAGCTACATGGTCGACGGCAATTTCTTCGCGACCCAATTCTATGCCGACGTCGACGGCCACCCCGAGGACAAGAATCTCGCCTTCGCGCTGGAGGAATTGAAATTCTTCTCACGCGAATTCCGCATCGTCGGGGTCTATCCAGGGCATCCGTTCCGCGCAACGTTCAGCGAGAAGGCGGAGTAGATTCTCGACATCGTCATTCCGGGATGGTCCGAAGGACCAGACCCGGAATCTCGAGATTCCGGGTTCGACGCTTTCGCGTCGCCCCGGAATGACGGTGGCGATTACGCCGCTGCCTTCTTGCCCAACCCGAACGCACCCGCCAGCAGCGAATACGACTTCTTGCGCGCCTCGTGGTCGTACACCGCGGTGATGATCATCAACTCGTCGGCCTGGCTCGCCGTGATCATCGGCTCCAGCTTTTGCAGCACGGTGGCCGGGCTACCGACGAACAGCCGCGAGCGGTTGCGCGCGACCGAGGCGCGTTCGCTTTCGGTGTAGGGATAGGCCAGCGCCTCCTCGACGCTGGGCAGCGGCGAATACTGGCCGCGATCGCGGCGCAGGCGATTGAGGTCCATCGAGGATGCCAGCTTTTCGGCTTCCGCGTCGGTTTCAGCCGCCACCACGGCGACCGCGAGAATGCCGTGCGGCGCCGCACGCCAGGCCGAGGGCTTGAAATGCGCCTTGTAATTGGTCATCGCCTCGATCGCGTCGTAGCTCGCAAAATGATGCGCGAACGCAAAGCCCATGCCCACTTGCGCCGCCAGTTCCGAACTGTAGTCGCTGGAGCCGAGCAGCCAGATCGGCGGCAGCGGCGAATCGTCGGGCATCGCCACTACGTTGTTGTAGGGGTGGCCGGGCGGAAAATCGCGGGTCTCCCACAGGATCAGTTCGTGCAGCCGCTCGAGAAAATCATCGCCCTCGCGACGGTCGAGCCGGCTGCGCAGCGCATGCGCGGTGGCGCCGTCCGTGCCCGGCGCGCGGCCGAGGCCCAGATCGATCCGGCCGGGAAACAGCGCCTCCAGCATCTTGAAGCGCTCGGCCACCACCAGCGGCGCATGGTTGGGCAGCATCACCCCGCCGGAGCCGACGCGGATGTCCTTGGTCACGGCCGCGATCTGCCCGATCATCAGGTCCGGCGCGGGGCTCGCGACCGACGCCAGATTGTGGTGTTCGGCCAGCCAGTAGCGGACATAGCCCAACTCGTCGGCGTGGCGCGCCAGGTCGATGCTGTTGCGCAACGCCGCCGCGGGCTTGGTCCCGGTGGTGACGACGGAAAGGTCGAGGATCGAGAGCGGTATCATGGGGCTAACCTAGTGCGCCGGAGCCGGCCCACAAAGGGTGCCCCGACGCAGATCAGGCGCGCGTCAGCGGGCCGCCGGCCATCGGGGCCCAGGTGGAAGGTGGGACGAGAATGAACAATGTACCCGCTATTAATTGCTGCCCACCTCCCTTGGAACTGAGGCCTCGCAGTCTCGTTTTCAAGATACTCGCATAAAATGGCATCCTTCGGCTAAATCGCCTCATCAAACGCCGCCTCCAGCCCTGCCCAACTCGTGTAAAATCCGAGAATTATCTCATTCTGTTTACAAAAATTGGGCAATTTCCCATCTCCGATGGGCTGTTTGAGGAGCCCTGTTTGGCCTATTTTAGCGTCCTGCAGCTACAGCTGCCGTCCGACCAGCCCAACAGGCTCAAGTGGAGTTCACGGCGCCATGCCCGAGGTTACGTCCCCCGCTTCGAACGGGCATCAGGCTTTGAAGCAGCCTTCGATATCGTTCGAGTTCTTTCCGCCCAAGACCGAGGAGATGGAGAAGAG
>JBGPSI010000238.1:0-7477 GCA_041490045.1 Bradyrhizobium sp. | reverse complement strand
GCCGCCCTGGGCCGCGTCGAAATTGGTGACCGTTTTCTCGAAGGACTGGATGTTGCTGATCAGGGCTGCGATCGCATGCGCATCGTTGCCGCCGACGAGGTGTTCCGCCTGCTGTCCCAACGAGTTGGACTGCGCGATGAAGTTTGCCCAGAACGACGTCTGCGCATCGTTGTCTATGTATTTCGGCGTCGGGTTCAGCGCGTCGCCAAAGGGCGTAAAGCCGTGGACACCGTTCTGGTTTGCCATGTTCAGCAGATTGGTGTCGCCCTGCACGATGTCGATGATGTCGAGCAGATTGTCGTTGCTGGCCCGTCCCGCATCCTGGCTTACGCCGGCCTGATTGATGTAGGTTTTTTCGAGCTCGAGCTGCCGCACAATGGTGTCGGCATGAACGCCGGTGAGACCGCCGAACAGTGTCGGATTGGCCGTCATCAAGGCCTGCAGGTCGGCGGCCGCTGCGGTCGTATCGGCCATCGCCTGCGCAGAATTGGAGGCGTTGAAGCCGCCGATGGAAATATTGGCCAAATCGTTGAAGATGGCGCCGATATCCGCGAGGTTGGCGTGAGGCGCATTCGCGGCGGTGGTGCCGGCGGCGAAAGCGTCGGGCGCCGCGAGGAATCCGGCCGCGCCATTTTGTGTCGCCAAAGTGGCGAGATTGGCGTCGTTGTTGACGATATTGAGGATGTCAAGATGGCTGTTGTGTAACGCCGTTTCCGCGGCGGCGACGCTGCCGAACGTTCCGCCGCCGTTCACCGAGGCCGTGGCGGCCGATAACGAAGTCGTAATATCGGCGAGGATCGCGTTGACATGGGTCAGCGTGGCGCCGGTGAATTGCCCCGCGGCGACTTCGGCCTGCAGGCCGGTTTGAACGTTGGTGAGATCGGTGGTGTATCGCCCGATGCTGCCAAGTCCCTGGCCGCCTTCCGAGACCGTGTTTTGCCACAATCCGCCCTCGAGCGCGCGCGTGGCGTCATTGAAGGTCAAGCCAAGGTCCGAGAACGCGGGAGCGGCGGGCGCCGGGGGACCGGGATCAACGGGGGGCACCGGCGGCGCGGGAGGACCCGGATCGATTTGGCCCCCGTTACCAGCGTGTTGGTGATGAAAACCGTGTGTGATGCGCGCCATGTTCGTCCCCTGTTGTTGTGTTGAATTGCACGATGGCCAGCCCAAGTGATCCACTCGGGTGGGTTGCTGCGACAGGTGAAGAATTATTTAGCTTCGTGGCGGCTTTCAGCCGACACCGGGGCCAATGCGGGGGAGAAGCAAGGTGATAGGCGGACGAAACCGTGACGCCCAGCGCGTTTTTTTTGCGCGCGCCATCTGCCCTCACGCTAAAATTATGAAAGCGTTGCCGATGCTTGCTCCGGAAATCGTGTCATGCGAAAAATTTTGCGCCGCCGGGTAAGACGAAATCGTCCGTATAAGTCCGGATAGGTAAGGCACCGGGGCCGTTGCTTTATTTCCGTACCGTCCATATCAGCCCGCCGCGGTCGCATTCTTGCCGAAAAATGGTCGGTATCAGCCGTCAAGGAGAATTGATCGCGCACGTCGCGACATCAGCCCAGGGGGCGCAGTGTATGAGTATCACTTACGGTCACGCACAAGCGACGTTTCCGTCCCGCGCGATTTCGAATCTCAGGTCGACGCTTCAGTCCGACGATCCGGTGGCGCTTGGATTGCGCGAGAGCGCGCGGCGCATGGTCGGCATCGCCGTCTTCAGCGGCGTCATCAATGTCCTGATGCTGTCGGGCTCACTTTATATGCTGCAGGTCTATGACCGGGTGATTCCGAGCCGCAACACCGCGACCTTGCTCGGTCTCTCGCTGATGGTGCTGTTCGCCTATCTCGTGCAGGGATATTTCGACGCGCTGCGTACACGCATGCTGTGCCGGGTCGCGACATTGTTCGACGCCGGCCTGCAGCAGGCGATTCACACCGCGCTCGCGACGCTGCCGCTTCGCGGCGTGAAGCCGATGCTGATGCAGCAGCCGCTGCGCGATCTGGACCAGGTGCGCGGCTTCATGTCGAGCATGGGGCCGACCGCGTTCCTCGACATGCCCTGGATTCCGATCTTCCTCATTGCATTGTTCCTGTTTCATCCGGCGATCGGCATGACGGCGCTCCTGGGCACCGCGGCGATCATTGCCATGACATTGCTGACCGAGCGGATGTCGCGCGGGGCGGCCAAGGCTGCGATGGATTCCAGCGCCCAGCGGCAGGTGCTGGCGGATGCGACCCAGCGCAATGCGGAAGTGATTCGCGCGCTCGGCATGACCGATCGATTCACCGCGCGCTGGTCGCAGGCCAATGAACGCTATTTGCGGGAGAATATCCGCGCCACCGACGTCTATGCCAATCTCGGCTCAAGTGCGAAGGTGCTGCGCTACGTGCTGCAATCCGGCATGCTGGGTATCGGCGCCTATCTCGTCGTCGCCGACAGGGCGTCGGGCGGCATCATGATCGCGTCGTCGATCATGATGGGCCGCGCGCTGGCGCCCGTCGAAATCGCGCTCGGCACCTGGAAGCAGCTCGTCGCCGCGCGCCAGGGCATCACGCGGCTGCGCGAAATCTGCAAGGCGACGGCGCCACCGGCGCCGCCGCCGGTGGTGCTGCCGCGCCCCTGCCGCGAGCTTTCGGTGCAGGAACTTGCCGTCTCCGCACCGGGCGGGACCAGGTCCATCGTTTCGAATATTTCGTTTTCGCTCAAGGCCGGCATGGGATTGGCACTGCTTGGCGCCAGCGCATCGGGCAAGACGTCGCTCTCCAAGGCGCTGGTCGGAATCTGGCCGGCCCAGAATGGCGTGGTGCGGCTCGACGGCGCCGCGCTCGATCAATGGCGAAACGAAGATCTCGGCCGCTATATCGGCTATCTGCCGCAGGACGTGGCCTTGTTCGACGGCACCGTTGCCGAGAACATCTGCCGTTTCGACGAGGCTGCCCCTTCGGATGCGATCCTCCGGGCAGCGCAGATCGCGGGCGTGCATGACATCATCCTGCGGCTGCCCGAAGGCTATTCGACACGGATCGGCGAGGGCGGCATGTCGCTATCGGCCGGGCAGCGGCAGCGAATTGGCCTTGCGCGCGCGGTGTTCGGCGATCCGTTCCTGATCGTGCTGGACGAGCCGAATGCCAATCTCGATGCCGACGGCGAGAACGCGTTGACCCGCGCCATTCAGATCCTGCGCTACAACAAGTGCATCGTCATCGTCATCTCGCATCGCCCGAGCGCGCTGGCCGCCTTGAATATGGCGATGGTGCTTTATGACGGTAAGTCGATCGCGTTCGGCCCGTGCGAGGAGATATTTGCCCGCGTTCGTACGGCGACGGGGCAATCCACGGCGGTAAGAGAACCTGCGGTCGCAAGAGAGCCTGCGGCAGCGAGACAACCGGCAGCAGCAAAACAGCCGGAGCCGCCGGACCTGAAAAGGGTGCGCCGGGCGCCTATCGCGGAGAGCGTTGAGCCATGAGACGGGGAGACGGTATGCCGCATGACGGTCGACGCGCGCCGCGCTGGGACGGCGAGTCTCGTGACGATACGGTTGGGCCGCAGGGAGCGGCGTTGATTCTCGAGTTACAGCGCCTGCGGCAGGCGTTCGAACAGGAAGACGGCGATGCGCCGCACGCGCCGCAAACGCGTCGTCCGGCTCGCGAGGAGTTACGTCCTCCCTCAGATGCGCGGACGCGTCAGCCGAAGCGGCAACGCAAAGGCAGGATGAGCCGGGCCTTCGACATCTGCCTGGAACAACTGGGACTCACCGCTACCGCCCCGGCCGCGCGCAGAAGCGAAAATGCGCCCGAACCAGCGGCAGCGCCGGCCTGGCGCAGGAGCGAACCCGCGCCTGAGCCGGCTTTCGTCCAGGCCTGGCGGAGAAGCGAGCCTGCATCCGAGCCGGTTGCCGCCCCGATCAGGCGCAGGAGCGAGCAAGTACGCGAGCCGGCCGTCACGCCGGTCATGCGCAGAGCCGAGCCTGTGCGCAAGGAGGCTGCTCCTCCGCCCGCGCGAAGAAGCGAACCCGAACGTGAGCCGACACCCGCGCCGCCGCCGGGCCGCCGCGGCCCGATCATCGCTCCCGACGATCCATCCCTGATCAATGTGGCGAGGCCCCGACCGGAAATTCCCGGAACGGATGTCAAGAATCAGTCGATGCATGTCGAGAGTCCTCGACTGACGCTGCCGCCTCCGGCCGCCGACGCCAAGCCCGCGACGGCCGTCGGACAGTTGATGAGAACCTGCCGCGTCGGCCTGACCGCGGGCGTTGCCTTCCTCGTCAATCGCGAGGGCCTTGCCGACAATGATAATGAGCCGGGCGAGGCTCTGGCATTGCGGGCCGGGCGCGCCTTTGAGAACGAACTGCGGACCGGGCTTCGGGTGCTGCTTGTCTTCATCCTCGTGGCCGGCGGCCTGGCCGTACTGATGCCGATCGCGGGCGCCGTCGTCGTTCCCGGCAACCTCGTGGTTCAATCGAACGTCAAGGCGATCCAGCATCCCACCGGCGGCGTGGTCGCGGAAATCCCGGTCCACAATGGCGAGCGGGTGGCCACGGGCGATCTCTTGCTGCGGCTCGATGCCACCCAGGCGCAGGCCAGCCTGCAGATGGTGAGCAAGCAACTCGACGAAGTGCGAGCGCGGATCGCCCGGCTGGTGGCCGAGCGCGACGGCGCGGCGCAGCTTCAGGTGCCGCCCGAACTGGCGGCGCGATCGGACGACGCCACCGTCAAGGCGCTGCTGGCGTCGGAGCAATCGCTGTTCAAGGCCCGTTCCAATGCGCGCCGGAGCCAGACCGATCTGTTGCAAAGCCGCGTCTCGCAGCTCGGCGAGGAGATTGCCGGCCTCAATGCCCAGGTCGAGTCCAAGTCCAAGCAACTGGAGCTGATCGGCGGCGAACTCACCGGTGTCCAGGACCTCTACGACAAGCGGCTCGTGCCGCTGACCCGGCTCACGACCCTGCAGCGCGAGAGCGCGCGGATCGAGGGCGAGCGTGGGCAACTGACGTCGGCGATCGCCGAGACGAAATCCAAGATCGGCGAAGCGCAGCTTCAGATCGTCCGGCTCGACCAGGATTTTCGCACTGACGTCGTCAAGGAACTCGGCGAGAACCAGGGCAAGGAAGCCGAGCTCGTGGAGCGTGGCGTCGCGGCGCGCGATCTTCTCGACCGGATCGAAATCCGTGCGCCGACCTCGGGCGTGATCCATCAGCTTTCCGCCCACACCATCGGCGGCGTGATCCGCGCCGGCGACACCATCATGGAGTTGGTGCCGGATCTGGATGATCTGCAGATCGAGGCGAAGCTGCCGCCCAACGATATCGACCAGGTGCGGATAAACCAGAAGGCGTTCGTCCGCTTCTCGGCCTTCAACCAGCGCGTGACGCCGCAGCTCGACGGCATCGTGTCGTATGTGTCGGCCGATACCAGCCGGGACCAGCAGACCAACGCGCCTTATTTCACGGTGCGGGTGACGCTTCCCGAGGAGCAGCGCCGCCGGCTGGACGGCAAGCAACTCGTCTCGGGCATGCCCGCGGAAGTGTTCATGCAGACCGGCAGCCGGACCATGATGAGCTATCTGCTGAAGCCGATCACCGATCAGCTGCAGCGCGCCTTCGTCGAGCGGTGAAATCGCCACCGCTCTACCTCTTCAGCAGCCGTCCGAAGACATCGAGGTCGGTGATGCGCCGTTCAGAACGCACGGGGACGAGCTCATTCCCGTGGCGATCCCGGTGGGTGGCAATGTAGACGCGCTTGCGCCGTCCGCCCTCCGCCAGCGCCTTGCCGACGATTTCCTCGGAACGGCCGAAGCCGTAGACCGGCGCGGTGTCGATCGGGCTTATGCCGCGATCGAGCTTCCGCATTCGGAACATGGGTGATCGCCTGCGGCGCCTGACCGACCGGACTGGTCGCGATCAGTTTGTTGGCGAGGGCGACATACGACGCCCGGCAGCAGAAGCTGGATGAGCAGCTCGACAAGGAGCTGAACATCTGCCGCGGCTGCTGACGCGCGGCCGGCCGACGAATACAAGCGGCAGCTAGTCGGCGTGCGTCAGGACGAACTCACCGAGGATCCGAAAGCGGGAATCGGCCGTGTCCTGACGGCATACCGCGATCCTGTCGATATCAAGGGTTTGCAGGCCGAGCGCCGAAAAACGATCCCGCAGCATCGTCAGAATCGGCCGGCGGCGTTCAGCGTCAAGCCGTCCCGTCAGCGTCATATGGAAGCGGAAGTCTTCCAGCACGTAGGGATATCCGAATCGATCGAGATAGTCGCACTGCCTCGGCGTTAGGGCGGCGGGATTGCGCCGTGTCCGGTCCTCCGGCGTGAGCGGCGCGCGGAACGAATCGAATTCGCGCACGCAGTCCGCGGCAAGCCGTTCCAGTTCGGCCGACGGCCCGGCGGGCACGACCGCGATAAAGCCGCTGATGGAATCGACGACCGGCCGGATCACCGGGATTGGCCGAGGCGTGCCGGCAAAGGTTTTGCAGGCGGCGAGAAGGCCGGCTTCGGTCTTGCCCGGTGCCAGCGCCAGCGGTGCCTTCAGCGTGGCATGGAAGCCGTATTTGCGCGGGTCGCGCGTCACCTCGCGCCAATCCGGCACCGACTGCGGAACGCCATCCGGAAAGGGCAGATCGTTGCCGCCGACGGCGTCGTAGCCGAGCAATGTTGCGCCGAAGCGATCGAGATCGCTGCCTGCTGGAGCGACATAATAGATTGCATAGCGGGGGAAGGAAGCCATGCCGCCAGCATAAAGCGTTTTCAAGCGAAGTGGGTACCGGTTCGCGTTAAGAAAACGCGTCAAAAGAAGAATCTAAAGCCTGCTCACGCGGCTGCAACCGCCTCGCGCCGCGCGGACGATGAAAGGATCAGCCGGCTCGCATCGGTCAGATGAACCAGGCGCCCCGCAGCGATGACGGCGACAATGCGCGGCCGCAGCGGCACTTCGTCATCGACCAGGATGATATCGGCGCGATAGCCCTCCGCCAGGACTCCCCGGTCCGAAAGTCCGGCCGCCTGCGCCGGCCCCGCCGAAATCAAATCCCATGCGCGGGCCAGCGGCAGCACGCCGTCGGCGGCGAGGCGGAAGGCGGCGAGTAGCTGCGCCGGATAATAATAGTCGGAGGCGAGCACCGAACACAGGCCCTTGGCGATCATGTCGGATGCCCGGGTCCATCCGGTATGACTGCCGCCGCGCACGACATTGGGCGCGCCGAACACAATGGCGTCGCCGGCGTCGGCCGCGGCGCGCGCGGTTTCCTCGTTGACCGGGAATTCGGCGATAGTCACGCCCATGCCGCGAAATGCCTCGCGCATGTCAGGGGTATCGTCGTCATGCGACAGCATCCGCACATTGGCGTTGCGCGCCGCTTCGGCCAGCCGCGCGATCGAGGCGGGGACCTCGGGGGCGCGGGCGACGACGCGCGCCACCAGCGCGTCGAACGCCTCATTGGTGAGCCCGGTGCGTTCGACCATGCGGCTTCGCTTTTG
>JBGPSI010000237.1:0-7484 GCA_041490045.1 Bradyrhizobium sp. | reverse complement strand
TCGCCGGTGGTCGGCCCGAACATGTCGGCATAGACGGAACGTTTGATTTTTACGGACATCAGGTTCGCTCCAAATTACCGGCCGTCATCCTGAGGTGCGAGCCCCCTTGGGCGAGCCTCGAAGGATGACCTAGACAAGATACGTGGCCCATCCTTCGAGACGCCGCGCCTGCGCGCGGCTCCTCAGGATGACGCCGGTGAGTGTGGCAAGCGGTTATCCGAACTCCGATCACAGCTTGCCCATCACGTCGCCGCGGAAACCATAGACGGTACGCTTGCCGGCGAGCGCCACCAGTTGCACGTCGCGGGTCTGGCCGGGTTCGAACCGCACGGCGGTGCCGGCGGCGATGTCGAGCCGCATGCCGCGGGCTTTCTTCCGCTCGAATTTCAGCGCCGGGTTGGTCTCGAAGAAATGATAATGCGAGCCGACCTGGATCGGCCGGTCGCCGGTGTTGGCCACCGTCAGCGTCACCGTCTTGCGGCCGGCGTTGAGCTCGATCTCGCCGTCCTGAATGAAAAGTTCACCCGGAATCATGATACCCCCTGCGTCATTTTCATCGGATCGGCTCGTGCACGGTGACGAGTTTGGTCCCGTCCGGAAAAGTCGCTTCGACCTGGATGTCGTGGATCATCTCGGCGATGCCGTCCATGCACTGCGCGCGGGTGATGACCTGCGCGCCGGCCTGCATGAGTTCGGCCACGGTGCGGCCGTCGCGGGCGCCCTCGACGATGAAGTCGGAGATGATGGCCACCGCCTCGGGATGGTTGAGCTTGACGCCGCGCTCCAGCCGGCGCCGCGCCACCATCGCCGCCATGGAAATCAAGAGCTTGTCCTTTTCGCGGGGAGAGAGATTCATGCGGGCACTCGGATAAGGTTGACCTGAATTAATTGAGCCAGAGCCGCGGCAGCGCCTCACCCGAGGCGCGGCCGAGCACCGCCATCATGTCGGCGCGAAGCCGGGCCGCATCTTGGGCACAGAAACGTGCCATTGCAAACCCGTTCCAACAGGAGATGCCGACCTCCCCGCCGAAGGAATTTGTAAGTTCGCGAATTCGCTCCACCAGCGCCTCGTCGCCCGGCACGATCAGCGCGGTGCCGATGGCCACGCCGCCGTTGGCGACCGCCGGCTGCCTGAGCTTCTCGCCGATGTCGCCGTCGAGCCGGATGTTTTCGGCGAACACCAGCCGGCCGCCGCGGGAGAGCCGCCAGCGGTCGACGAATTCGCCTGCCAGCATTCGCTCGCCCATCGCGGCGCGGCCGAACACCACGATTTCGCAGAGCAGGAGCGAGGCGCTGTCGGCGAGGTTAATGTTGATTTGCCGCGACACCCGCGCCCGGTCGAACAGGATGGTCTCCTGCGGCAGCCAGCTAAGATGCGCGCCCGCAGCCACCTTCAGCGATATATCGAGCTGCGCGGCCGGTCCCTCGGCGCGGTAGACTTTTTCCGCCGCCGCCGTCGTCACCGAAAGCCGCGATCCCTCGCCGGTTGCGATCTCGATGCCGAACCGGTCGCCGCCGGCAACCCCGCCCGCGGTGTTGACGAACACCGCGGACAGGCCGTCAGCCTCGGGCGAGGGAAAGCGGACGCGCAGCGAACCCGATTCATGCAAATGGCGGCGGCGAGTGAGCCCTTCGACCAAGTGCACGTCGAAAATCACCGAGCCCCTCGCCCGGTTGGCCGCGAAAATCGCCGAAGCCGCGCTGGTGCCGTCGGTCCGCATCCGCCCCAATTCTCCCCGACCGGCCGCACGATCGCGTCGCAAACCCAGTCTACAGCGCCATTTGACGGCTTATTTCGGCGGGGTCCATAGCGCTGCGATCGCAGGCATATTTCACCGCGCCCCGGTCCATCACGGCAAAATTGTCGCCGAGCTCGCAGGCAAAGTCGAGATATTGTTCGACCAGCACGATCGCGATGTCGCCGAGACTGCGCAGATACTGGATCGCGCGCCCGATGTCCTTGATGATCGACGGCTGGATGCCCTCGGTGGGCTCGTCGAGCAGCAGGAGCTTGGGCCGCATCACCAGCGCGCGGCCGATCGCGAGTTGCTGCTGCTGGCCGCCGGAGAGGTCGCCGCCGCGGCGCCCCAGCATCGACTGCAGCACCGGAAACAGCGAAAACACGTCATCGGGAATATTGCGGTCCTCGCGCTTGAGCGGCCCGAAGCCGGTCTTGAGGTTTTCCTCCACCGTCAGCAGCGGAAAGATCTCGCGGCCCTGCGGCACGAAACCAATGCCCTTGCGGGCCCGCTCATAGGGCTTCAAGGCCGTGATGTCGGCGCCGTCGAAATTGATCGAACCGGAGGCGATCGGGTACTGGCCGACCATGGCGCGCAACAGCGAGGTCTTGCCGACGCCGTTGCGCCCCAGCACGCACGTCACCTTGCCGGGCTCGGCCGAGATCGAGACGCCGCGCAGCGCCTGCGCGGCGCCGTAATAGAGGCTGATGTTGTCGACCTTCAGCATCGCCCGCTACCTTCCCAAATACACTTCGATCACGCGCTCGTTCGCCGAGACCTGGTCGATGGTGCCTTCCGCCAGCACCGAGCCTTCGTGCAGGCAGGTCACCTTGACGCCGAGTTCGCGGACGAAGGTCATGTCGTGCTCGACCACCATCACGGTCTTTTCCTTGTTGATTTCCTTCAACAGTTCGGCGGTCTGATGGGTTTCGACGTCGGTCATGCCGGCGACGGGCTCGTCGACCAAAAGCAATTTCGGATCCTGCGCCAGCAGCATGCCGATCTCCAGCCATTGCTTCTGGCCGTGCGACAGGCTGCCGGCCAGTCGATTGCGCGCGTCGGTCAGGCGGATGGTTTCCAGCACCTTCTCGATCCGCTCGCTCTCGGGCCTGCTGCCGCGCCAGAACAGCGTGCCCTTGACGCTGTGGTCGACATTGAGCGCCAGCAGGAGATTGTCCTCGATGGTCTGGCTCTCGAACACGGTCGGCTTCTGGAATTTCCTTCCGATCCCGAGCTCGGCGATCCGGGTCTCATCCAGCCGGGTCAGGTCGGTGACGCCGTCGAACAGCACCTCGCCCTCGTCCGGCTTGGTCTTGCCGGTGATGATGTCCATCATCGTGGTCTTGCCGGCGCCGTTCGGGCCGATGATGGCGCGCATCTCGCCGGGCGCCAGCGTCAGCGACAGATTGTTGATGGCGTGAAAACCGTCGAACGAGACATGCACGCCGTCGAGATAGAGCAGCGCGGAAGTCGCCCGGGAATCCATGACGTTCATCGTTCACTCCGCCATGTTCGGTTCAGAGACGCCGTCTTCGCGGGCGGCGCTGGCCGCGTTCTCGCTCGCCGCCATGCGTTGCGCCTTCCACGGCTCTCACCAGGCGTTGAAGGTGCCGATGATCCCCTTCGGCAGCAGCAGCGTCACCAGGATGAACAGCGCGCCCAGCATGAACAGCCAGTACGGCGCCAGCGAGCCCGAGGTGAAGAAGGTCTTTGCGTAATTGACGACGACGGCGCCAAGCGCCGCGCCGATCAGGGTGCCGCGGCCGCCGACCGCGACCCAGATCACCGCCTCGATCGAATTGCCCGGCGCGAATTCGCTTGGATTGATGATGCCGACCTGCGGCACGTAGAGCGCGCCGGCGACGCCGGCCATGCAGGCCGACAGCGTGAACACGAACAGCTTGTAGGATTCGACGCGGTAGCCGAGAAACCGCGTGCGGGATTCGGCGTCGCGCACCGCAATCAGCACCTTGCCGAGTTTCGAGGTCACCACCGCGCGGCAGATCAGGAAGGCGATGATCAGCGCGAGGCAGGAGAGCGCGAACAGCGCCGCGCGCGTGCCGTCGGCCTGGACATTGAAGCCGAGAATGTCCTTGAAATCGGTGAGACCGTTGTTGCCGCCGAAGCCGAAATCGTTGCGGAAGAACGCCAGCAGCAGCGCATAGGTCATCGCCTGCGTGATGATCGAGAGATAGACGCCGGTGACGCGGGAGCGGAACGCCAGCCAGCCGAAGCAGAAGGCCAGCAGCCCCGGCACCAGCAGCACCATCACGGCCGCGAACCAGAACATATCAAAACCGTTCCAGTACCAGGGCAATTTGGGATAGTTCAGGAACACCATGAAGTCGGGCAATATCGGATTGCCGTAGACGCCGCGGCTGCCGATCTGGCGCATCAGATACATGCCCATCGCATAGCCGCCGAGCGCGAAGAACGCGCCGTGGCCGAGCGAGAGAATGCCGCAATAGCCCCAGATCAGGTCGATCGCGAGCGCCAATACGGCGTAGCAGACATATTTGCCCCACAGCGCCACCAGATAGGTCGGCACCTGGAAGAAGGAGCCGGCCGGCAGCAGCAGGTTCGACAGCGGGATCAGCACGCCGAGGGCTGCGACCACGATCAGGAATACGGTCGCGCTGCGGTCCAGCGAGCGCGTGAGCACGTGCGGCATCATGCTTCCACCGCCCGCCCCTTGAGCGCGAACAGCCCGCGCGGCCGTTTCTGGATGAACAGGATGATGAGCACCAGAATGGCGATCTTGCCGAGCACGGCGCCGGCCACCGGTTCGAGGAATTTGTTGGCGATGCCGAGCGTGAAGGCGCCGACCAGCGTGCCCCAGAGATTACCGACGCCGCCGAACACCACCACCATGAAGGAGTCGATGATGTAGCTCTGGCCGAGATTGGGACTGACATTGTCGATCTGCGACAGCGCGACGCCGGCGATCCCGGCGATGCCGGAGCCGAGACCGAAGGTCAGCGCGTCGACCCGCGAGGTCGCGATCCCCATCGAGGCCGCCATTCGGCGGTTTTGCGTCACCGCACGCATCTCGAGCCCCAGCGCGGTGTAGCGCAGCATCGCCAGCAGGATCGCGAACACGGCCAGCGTGAAGCAGAGAATCCACAGCCGGTTGTAGGTGATGGTGATCTGCCCGAGATCGAAGGCGCCGCTCATCCAGGAGGGATTGCCGACCTCCTGGTTGGTGGGGCCGAACATGGTGCGCACCGCCTGCTGCAGCACCAGCGACAGGCCCCAGGTGGCCAGCAGCGTCTCCAGCGGCCGGCCGTAGAGGAAGCGGATGATGGTGCGCTCGATCAGGACGCCGATCGCGCCGGCGACGAGGAAGGCCAGCGGCACGGCGATCAGCAGGGAGTAGTCGAACAGGCCCGGAAAACTGGTGCGGATGGTCTGCTGCACCACGAAGGTGACATAGGCCCCGATCATGACCATCTCGCCATGGGCCATATTGATGACGCCCATCACCCCGAAGGTGATGGCAAGGCCGATGGCCGCGAGCAGCAGCACGGAACCAAGCGACAGGCCGTACCAGGCGTTCTGCACCGCCGACCAGATCGCGAGCCTGTTCTGGATCGCCGTCGTGGCGCCGGCCGCGGCCCGCGCGACCAGAGGCGGCTGCTCGCCGCTCAAGCCGGTCAGCAGCGCCAGCGCTTCCTGGTCGCCGCGCGAGCGGATGGTGGCGATGGCTTCGAGTTTCTCGGGTTCGGAAGCATCTTCCTTGAACAACAGGATCGCCGCGCGGGCTTCGGAAAACGCCAGCTTGGCGTCCTTGTTGGTCTCCTTCGCCAGCGCGCTGTCGATCGCCGGCAGCATGGCCTCGTCATGGGTCTTGAACACCGATTGCGCGGCCTGGACCCGCTTGGCAGGATCCGGCGACTGCAGCGTCAGACTGCCGAGCGCGGCCTCGACATGGCGACGCAGCTTGTTATTGAGGCGCACTGAAGCGGCGCTGTCGGGAATGCTGGCGACGGGCGCGCCGGTCAGGGCGTCGATGATCTTGCCGTCGAGCTGCTTGACGTAAATCTTCTTGGTGTCGGGATCGGCCATCAGCCGATCGTCCTGCAGCGCGCTGACGATGCTGTAGGCGAGCGGATTGCTGGAGGTCGCCAGCGTATCGACGGCTTCTTCCGTATCGGAAAACTCGTCATTCGCGAATTTGGCGACCGCGTCTTCGAACGCCCTCGCGAGGGCTGGCAGGACGGTCGCGACGATCAACAATACGGCGAAGGGGAGCGCGCGGAAATATCTTGAAACCTTGCTAAGCACTGGAAGACCCCGGCAGGAGCGGCAGGAGGGCGGCGGACATCGCCGCCCTCCCTTTGTTTGTTGGGACTCTAGAGATTGATCAGGAGCCCTGACCGCCGCACTTGTTGGTCTTGGTGTTGTAGTTGCCGCACTTCTTGGTGACCCAATCGCCGATCAGGTCCTTCGAATCGGGCAGCTCCTTCGACCAGGCATCGCCGGCGACCAGACCGGGCGTCTTCCAGACCACGTCGAACTGGCCATTGCCCTTGATCTCGCCGATGAACACCGGCTTGGTGATGTGATGGTTGGGCAGCACCTCGGCCACGCCGCCGGTCAGGTTCGGCGTCTTGGTGCCGGGCAGCGCGTCGATGACCTTGTCGGCATCGGTCGACTTCGCCTTCTCGACCGCCTTCACCCACATGTTGAAGCCGATATAGGTGGCTTCCATCGGGTCGTTGGTCGTGCGCTTCGGGTTCTTGGTGTAGGCCTGCCATTCCTTGATGAACTTCTCGTTGGCCGGCGTCTTGATCGACTCGAAGTAATTCCAGGCGGCGAGATGGCCGAGCAGCGGCTTGGTGTCGATGCCGGCGAGTTCTTCTTCGCCGACCGAGAAGGCGACGACCGGAATATCGGTGGCCTTGATGCCCTGGTTGCCCAGTTCCTTGTAGAAGGGAACGTTGGCATCGCCGTTGATGGTCGAGACCACCGCGGTCTTCTTGCCCGCCGAGCCGAACTTCTTGATGTCGGCGACGATGGTCTGCCAGTCGGAGTGACCGAACGGCGTATAGTTGATCATGATGTCTTCCTGCTTGACGCCCTTCGACTTCAAGTAGGCCTCGAGGATCTTGTTGGTGGTGCGCGGATAGACGTAGTCGGTGCCGGCCAGCACCCAGCGCTTCACCTTTTCTTCCTTCATCAGGTAGTCGACGGCGGGGATCGCCTGCTGGTTCGGCGCCGCACCCGTGTAGAACACGTTGCGCTCGCTCTCTTCGCCCTCATACTGCACCGGATAGAACAGGATCGAGTTCAGCTCCTTGAACACCGGCAGCACGGATTTGCGCGACACCGAGGTCCAGCAGCCGAACACGACCGCGACCTTGTCCTTGGTGATCAGCTCGCGGGCCTTTTCGGCGAACAGCGGCCAGTTCGACGCGGGGTCGACGACGACGGCCTCGAGCTTCTTGCCGAGCACGCCGCCCTTCTTGTTCTGCTCATCGATCATGAACAGCACAGTATCCTTCAGCGTGGTTTCGCTGATGGCCATCGTGCCGGAAAGGGAGTGAAGGACACCGACCTTGATGGTGTCGTCCGCCGCTTTGGCTGAAGTGAAGGAGGCCAAGCCCAGGACCAGCCCGGCGGTCGCCGCCAGCCAGCGACGGCGGCTCAGAGGCGTCGCTATATCGTGAGTGAGTTTAGTAAGCATGAGGTGTCATCTCCCTGACGCAGGCGTTAAACGCTGCGAACGGCCCCAACGGCCGCCTG
>JBGPSI010000236.1:0-7489 GCA_041490045.1 Bradyrhizobium sp. | reverse complement strand
TAAAACCATTGCGTGCGGGGATGCCGGGTGATTTCCGGTGCGACCGCTGTGAATACTCGTGTGCATTTCTGCACTACCACTTCGCACACGAGGCTGCGGGTGCACTGGGCACCCGGCATTCCCCACGCCCTTATGGGGCGGGAGATAAATCCAAACCTCGGGCGCAACGCGTCGCGAGAATGCGAAAGCGTGTCTAAGCATAGTGCCGTCATTGCGAGCGGAGCGAAGCAATCCAGCTTTCTTTCTTGTTGCGCTATGGATTGCTTCGTCGCTTTGCTCCTCGCAATGACGCTGTTAGGCCTTTCGAAAATTGATCCGGATGCTCCGAGCACCTTGCTAAATTTGTTATATCGTATAATCAATTCGCCAGCCCGAATAATCAAGTAGCCGCCGGGGATGTGAAATGTCCAAATTGAAGCTGCCGAATATCGAAGACGTCGTCGCCATCGACATCCACACCCACGCCGAGGAGCCCTGCGGCATGCATGCCGACGACGGCTATGACGATTTCCAGGCGCAGATGGCCGACTATTTCAAGTCGCCCAACAAGCACCCGCCGACGGTGCCGGAAACCGCGGCCTATTACCGCTCCAAGAACATCGCCGCGGTGATCTTCCCGGTCGACGCCGAGCGCGAGACCGGATTCCGCCGCTACAACAATTACGAGATGCTGGAAATCGCCGCAGAGAACTCCGACGTGCTGATTCCCTTCGTCAGCATCGATCCGCACAAGGGCAAGCTCGGCGTCCGCGAGGCGAGGAAGCTGATCGAGGAATACGGCGTCCGGGGCTTCAAATTCCACCCGACCATGCAGGGTTTTTATGCCAACGACCGCATGGCCTATCCGCTGTACGAGGCGATTAACGACGGCGGTGCCATCGCGCTGTTCCACACCGGACAGACCGGCGTGGGGAGCGGCATGCCCGGCGGCATGGGCATGCGGCTGAAATATTCCAACCCGATGTACATGGACGACGTGGCGGCAGACTTCCCCGACCTCAAGATCATCCTCGCCCACCCGTCCTTCCCGTGGCAGGAAGAGGCGCTGTCGGTCGCGACCCACAAGCCGAACGTCTACATCGACCTCTCCGGCTGGTCGCCGAAATATTTCCCGCCGATCCTGGTGCGCTACATCAACAGCATTCTGCAGGACAAGATGCTGTTCGGCTCGGACTGGCCGGTGATCACGCCCGACCGCTGGCTTGCGGATTTCGCCAAGCTCGACATCCGCGACGACATCCGGCCAAAGGTCCTGAAGGCGAACGCACGGAAGCTGTTGGGGATCTGAGGCGAAGCGGCGGAATGCGCGATGGGCGCGCCGACACTCACGGCTGCATCACGATGCACTCGAGATTGCCCGCGGTGCTTGCCGCTTCCATCGCTTCCGGCAGAGCCGCGAGCGGATACACCCGCGGGCGAATCGGGCTGATGTCGAGCAGGCCGCTGCGCAACAAATCGAGCAGCCGCCGGTAAGCGTTCGCCGGATACATGAACTGGCCGAGGATCTCCCAGCTGTTGAGCATCAGCGTGGTGTAGGGAACCGGCAGATCGGTGGTCATGCTTCCCATCAGCACCATCCTGCCGCCGCGGCGAAGGCCGTGCAGCGCCGCGAGCGTCGATTTCGGATCGCGCGCCTGTCCCACCATGTCGAACGCCATGTGGGCGCCGCCGCCGGACGCTTCGCGAAGCGTGCTTGCGTCTTTCTGAACATCGCCCGTCAAGGTCACCGTCGCAACGCGCGCACCGCCGGCACGCGCCACGGCTTCCAGCGCGCCTGCATTGCGGCCGGTCGCGATGACGCGCCCCGCCCCCATGGCGACCGCGACCAGCACCGCGGCCGTGCCATAGGCGCCGGTTGCCCCGTTCACGACCACCGTCTCGCCGGCCGCCAGCCGGCCGCGGAGCAGACCGCCATAGGGGATGATGCAGCGGCCGATGGCGACGAGCCGGGTGGCGTCGATGTGGTCCAGTCCGTCCGCCGGCGTGATCGCCTCCACCGGCATCAGCGCATATTCGGCGAGCGTGCCGTCCGGCCAGTCCGCCAGAACCTGCGCCGCTTCAGGGCTCGACGTCAGCCCGATCAGGACCTGCGCCGGATCCTCGACATTCTCTCCTGAGACGAAGTGCGAGGAGAGCACTACGCGCTGGCCGGCCTTGAGATGCCAGACGTCCCTTCCAACCGCTTCGATGACGCCGATCCCGTTGGTCCCGATCGTGAACGGACCCGGCGGCGGATTGTAGGCCGGCAATTTTCCTTCGACATAGGCTTTCAGATACGACATCAGCGCCGAGGCTTCGATCCGCACCAGTGCGCTGCCCGGCCGCGGCTCCGGCGTCCGCACGTCGTTGAAACGGAGCTCACCGCCGAGCCGGTGCAACTGCCAGGCCTTCATGCCCATCTCCCTTGATGGCGGCCGCTTTGCGCATCGACGATGTTGCGCTATGGACGGCGGCGTTCCACGAAACCATAATGTGTTCCCGGGCTGGCGAAAGCCAAGATGCCTCCACGTTCCGACATGCCCACCATGAGTTCCCTGTGACCATCAAAGCCGTTGTGTTCGACGCCTATGGCACGCTTTACGACGTTCAGTCGGTTGCGGCTGTCACCGAAGAAGCGTTTCCCGGTTATGGCGAGATCATCACCCAGATCTGGCGCATCAAGCAGCTCGAATACACCTGGCTGCGTTCCCTGATGCAGCGCTACCAGGATTTTTCCGTCGTCACCCGGGATTCGCTTGCCTACACGCTGCGGGTGCTCGGGCTCGAGCGTGACAGCGGCGTGTTCGAGCGGATCATGGACAAGTATCTGCATCTCGATCTCTACCCGGACGCGGCGTCGGCGCTGGCAGCGATGCGGGATCGAAAACTGGCCATCCTGTCCAACGGCAGCACCGCCATGCTCACCGCGCTGGTGGTCAACAGCGGCCTCGACCGCGTGCTCGATGCCACCATCAGCGTGGATTCGAAGAAGGTCTTCAAGCCGGCGCCCGAGGCCTACGCCCTGATCGAATCCGTTCTCGGCGTGCCGCCGGCGCAAGTGCTGTTCATCTCGTCGAACCCATGGGACGCCTGCGGCGCCAAGGCCTTCGGCCTCAACGTCGCCTGGATCGGGCGCGTGACGCCGGAGTCGATGGCGCTGGCCTGCGTCAAGAGCGACGTCGTCGCCCCGCTGACAATGTTCAAGGCGATCCGCACGCAGATGGATGAACTCGGCCTCCAGCCCGACTATCGCATCCAAGCGCTGTCGGAATTGCCCGCCCTGGTCGCCGCCCACCAGACCTGAATACGAGTCTCCAACATGAGTATCGAATCGGTCCGCGCCTTCTTCGCGGAAAACGCCCCCGACATTGCCGTGATCGAATCTTCGGTGAGTTCGGCGACGGTGACGCTGGCCGCCGAGGCCTATGGCGTCGAGCCCGGCCGGATCGCAAAAACGCTGTCGCTTCGGGTGGGCGAGCGCGTGGTTCTCATTGTGGCTGCGGGCACCTCGCGGATGGACAACAAGAAAGTGAAAGCCCTGTTCGGGGGCAAGCCAAAGATGCTGGGGCTGGACGAGGTTGCCGAGATCACCGGCCACGCGGTCGGCGGCGTCTGCCCGTTCGGACTGAAAACGCCGCTGCCGGTCTACTGCGATGTGTCGTTGAAGGCGTTCGACGAGGTGGTGCCGGCGGCGGGCTCGACCCACAGCGCCGTGCGCATCGCCCCCGCGCGAATGGCCGAACTCGTCAACGCCGAATGGGTCGATGTTTGCCAGGATCAGCCTTAGCGACGAAGCTGTCTATTGACTGCGGTAGGCCCTGCGCTGATCGTCGCGGCTTCCCGGCGTGGCTTGCTGGGTCATGCTGTCATTCGATTCAAACACCGCGCGGCACCCATCGGAGAGCTGCGGCGTGTTCTGCCGCAAGCATGCCGTGATCCGGTTGACGTCCGGTATCCGGTCGAAGCATAGCCGCCAAACGTCGGGTGTGCACGCCATCTGCTGTTCCATGGTTCCGCGGTTTTCCTGCGCGGACGCCGCGCCTTGAACGGCGATGCCGCAGCCGAGCGTTAGCGCAAGGCTCAGGGCCATGTGGTGCACTCGCATGTCCGATCCCTTTTCGATTGGGTTGGCGCACTTGTTCCCCGGGTCGCCTCAGGCTTCGAAATAAATGCGGCATGGAAAGGTTCGCGCCGGACAACTAAATGTGAAAGCGGCTGCCCAAGCCTCGTGCAGCCGGAACCGTAGGGTTGGCGAAGGCGCATCGCGCCGTGCCCACCATTCTTTCGTCATTTCCGCTTCTTTCCCTTGGCAAAATGCCCGGCCAGAAAATCCGCCAGCACTTCCACGCGCGCGGGACGCGGGCCGCCGGGCGGCATCACCAGATGCACCGCGCCTTCGGTCTGCTTCCAGTCCTTCAGGATCACTTCGACCTCGCCCGAGGCGATGGCGTCGCCGACGATGAACTCCGGCACGTCGGCGATGCCGAGTCCGGCCAGCAGCGCCGGCATCAGCGCCTCGCCATTGTTGACGCGCAGCGGTCCCGCGGGGCGCACGCTCGCCTGCTCGCCTTTGGAATTGGTGTAATTCCAGACGCCGGCGGTGGAGAGATAGGCGTAGCCGAGACATCGATGCTGCGCGAGATGCATCGGATGCGTCGGTCGGCCATAACGCTTGAGATAGGCGGGCGCGGCCACGGTGTAGCGCGGCATCGCGCACAGCCGCCGCGCGATCAGCGACGAATCCGGCAGGCTCGCGATCCGCAGGCCCGCGTCAAAACCCTCGCCGATCAGATCGACCATGGCGTCGCTCAGATGCAGGTCGATCGAAACATCGGGATATTGCTCCAAAAACTGCGGCAAGATCGGCGCCACCATTCTGACGCCGAACGTCATCGGCACCGCGAACCGCACCAGCCCGCGCGGCGCCACCGATTGCGCCAGCGCCTCGTTCTCCGCCGCCTCGCCGTCGGCCAAGAGCCGCGCGGCGCGCTCCGACAATTTCTGGCCGGCATCGGTCAAGGCGAGCCGCCGCGAGGTGCGGTTGAACAGCCGCGCGCCGAGCCGCTCCTCCAGCCGGGTCACGGCTTTCGACACCGTGGCCTTGGAGAGTGCCAACTCTGTGGCCGCCGCCGCAAAGGACCGTAACTCTACGACTTTTGCGAAAATGGCGAGGCCTTCGAAATCGGGAAGTTTTGCCATGCGGACCATCCCATTAGATCAAAATTAGAAACAATGTATTTCCATAGTTTCTATTTCTAACTCAAGCGAAAATCCATATCCAGACGTCATCGGAATTCGAACGACGGAGAAATCCAATGACCAAGACCCTTACCGGCAAGGTTGCCCTCGTCACCGGCGGCTCGCGCGGCATCGGCGCAGCCAGCGCCCGCGCACTCGCCGACGAAGGCGCCAACGTCGCCATCAGCTATGTCGCCTCCCCCGACGAGGCGGATGCGGTCGTGAAAGAACTAAAGGCCAAGGGCGTCGAAGCGCGCGCCTTCAAGGCCGATCAGGCTTCGCCGGCCGAAGTCGGCCAATTGGTGAAGGACGTCGCACAGCATTTCGGCCGGCTCGACATTCTCGTCAACAATGCGGGCGTTGTCGCCGGCGCCGCGGTGGATGATCCCAACGCCGACACCGCCGCACTGAGCCGGCTGGATGCCATCAACGTGCACGGCGTGGTCACCGCGATCCGCGCCGCGTCGCAGCTGATGGGGGAAGGCGGACGCATCGTCACCATCGGATCGGGCATCGCCACCCGCGCATCGTTTCCCGGCCTCGCCGACTACGCCGCCACCAAGGCCGCGATCGTCGGCTACAGCAAGGGCGCGGCGCGCGACCTCGGACCGCGCGGCATCACCGTCAACGTGCTGCAGCCCGGCTCGATCGATACCGACATGAATCCGAAGGACAGTGGCGACTTCGCCGAAGCCCAGCGCACCCAGCACGCCCTGCAGCGTTTCGGTACTGCGGAGGAAATCGCCGCCGGCGTCGTGTTTCTCGCAAGCCCCGGCGCGTCATTCGTGACCGGCACCGTGCTGAACGTCGATGGCGGCTTCGGCGCGTAATTCGAACCAAAATTCAACCAAAGGAAAAATCCCAATGATCGAACTCAGACCATTTGCAAAACTCGGCGGCGCCGATCACGGCTGGCTGAAGGCAAAGCATCACTTCTCCTTCGCCAGCTATTACGACCCCGCCAATATGGGCCATGGCGCCTTGCGGGTGTGGAACGACGACGAGATCGCGCCGAACACCGGCTTTCCCGCCCATCCCCACGCCAACATGGAGATCATCACCTATGTCCGCGAAGGCGCGATCACCCATCAGGACAGTCTCGGCAACAAGGGCCGTACCGAGGCGGGCGACGTGCAGGTGATGAGCGCGGGAAGCGGCATCCGCCACTCCGAATATAATCTGGAGCCGACCAAGACGCGGATCTTCCAGATCTGGATCGAGCCGACCACCGAAGGCGGCCAGCCGACCTGGGGAGCGAAACCGTTCCCGAAGTCGGATCGCTCCGGCAAGCTCGTCACCATCGCCAGCGGGTTCAAGGACGACAAGGATGCGCTGCCGATCCGGGCCGACGCGCGGGTGCTCGCCACCACGCTGAAAGCCGGCGAGAGCGCGGAATATGCGCCGCAGACTTCGCGCAACCTGTATCTGGTGCCGGCGGCGGGTGCTGTCGAAATCAACGGCGTGCGCGTCAACGCGCGCGATGGCGTCGCGATCCGCGACGAGGCGAAGCTCAAGATCACCGCGCTGGAAGATTCCGAACTGGTGCTGGTCGACGCGGCGTAAAGCCGATCCCCAGTCGTCATGGCCGGGCTCGTCGCGGCCATCCACGTCCTTGCCGCCCAAAAGAAAGCAAGACGTGGATGCCCGGCACAAGGCCGGGCATGACGGACTTCAACTTACAAATCTCAGCCTCACGGAGACCACCCATGACCAAAGTTCTCGTTCTCTATTATTCCGCCTATGGTCACATCGAGAAGATGGCGAATGCCGTCGCCGAAGGCGCGCGCGAAGCCGGCGCCACGGTCGACATCAAGCGGGTGCCCGAGCTGGTGCCCGAAGCCGTCGCCAAGGCGTCGTATTACAAGCTCGATCAGGCAGCACCTGTGGCGAAGGTCGAAGACCTCGCCAATTACGACGCGATCATCGTCGGCACCGGCACCCGCTTTGGCCGCATGGCATCGCAGATGGCGAATTTCCTCGATCAGGCCGGCGGCCTCTGGGCCAAGGGCGCCTTGCACGGCAAGGTCGGCGGCGCCTTCACCTCGACCGCGACCCAGCATGGCGGCCAGGAGACCACGCTGTTTTCGATCATCACCAACCTCCTGCATTTCGGCATGACCATTATCGGCCTCAATTACGGTTTCTCCGGCCAGACGGAGCTCAATGACGTCACCGGCGGCTCGCCCTATGGCGCGACCACGATCACCGGCGGCGACGGCAGCCGGCAGCCCACCGCGAACGAACTTGCCGGCGCACGCTATCAAGGACGCGT
>JBGPSI010000235.1:0-7519 GCA_041490045.1 Bradyrhizobium sp. | reverse complement strand
TCGTCGATGAAGCCCTTGAGCAGCCATACCGCGAGCGAAACGTTGACCGAGGTGTAGAGCAGGATCATCCCGAGCCTGGTGTCCGACAGTCCGAGCGTGCGGTACATCAGGTAGATCGGAATCGCGACCGCGATCGGCGGCATCATCCTGGTCGACAGGATGAAGAACAGCAGGTCGTCCTTCAGCGGCACGCGGAACCGAGAGAAGCCATAAGCCGAGAGCGTGCCGAGGGCGACCGCGAGCACCGTCGAACCGAAGGCGATAATGAGCGAATTGACGAAGCGAGGCACATAGTTCGACGGCCCGGCAATGACCATGTTGCGGTCGCGCGCGATGCTGTCGCAGAGCCCCCGCGCCGGTCCCAACGTCCTGATGAATTCCGGCGTCTGGCGCGAGCGCGTCGTGAAGAGATTGCAATAGCCTTCGAGCGACGGTGTGAACAGGATTTTTGGCGGATAGGAGATCGCGTCGTCCGGCGACTTGAACGAGGTGAGCACGATCCAGACCAGCGGGATCATGGTGATGACGGCATAGAGCACCACCAGCGAACCGGCCAATCGGCGGGTGCCGACCGAGGGTTCGACGACGGAATGGGCTGCGTTGGAAAGGCTCATCGGCTCTTCACCCGGTTCAGCGCCTTCACATAGATGTTGGCAAGGCCGAACACCGTCACGAACAGGATGATCGCGAAGGCCGAGGAATAGCCGGTCCGCCAGCTCTCGAACGCAGCGCGCTTGAGCGTGATCGAGGCGACCTCGGTTGTCGATCCCGGCCCACCGCCGGTGAGCAGGTTGACCATGTCGAACATCTTGAAGTTCTCGATGCCGCGGAACAGCACCGCGAGCATGATGAACGGCAGCGCCATCGGCAGCGTGATCGACCAGAACTGCCGCCATTTCGACGCGCGGTCAACCTCCGCCGCCTCATAGATGTAATCCGGTATCGAGCGCAGGCCGGCCAGGCAAATCAGCATCACGTAGGGCGTCCACATCCAGGCATCGACGATGACGATGGCCCAGGGACTGAGCGTCACATCGCCCAGCATCTGAAACGACGAGGCGTCGCGGCCCGTGATGAAGGCGACTACGTAGTTGAACAATCCGATCTGCGGCTGGTAGAGAAACGTCCAGAAATTGCCGACCACGGCCGGCGACAGCATCATCGGCAGCAGGATGATCGTGGTCCACAGGCCATGGCCGCGGAATTTCTTGTCGATCAGGAAGGCGAGTCCGAAGCCGAGCACGGTTTCGATGACTACGGTCCAGATCACGAAATGCGCCGTCACCTGCATCGCCGCCCAGACGTCCGGATCGGTCAGGATCGACCGGTACCAATCGGCCCCGAGCCAGATCGTCGGCGCATTCGCGCGGTTGGCACGGTAGTTGGTGAAGGACAGATAGATCGTCCAGACCAGCGGAAAGATATTGATCGCCAGCAGCAGCAACATGGTCGGCGTGATGAACAGCCACGCCAAAGACTTGTCCGACAGACCCCGGATACGGCGCACCGCGCCTGGCCGGGCCAGTACGGCCCGATAGGTGATCTGCGATGAGGCACTCAAATCGTTCATTGCTTCGGTCGATCCTGGCGCCGAGACTGTCAGCTATGCGACAGGTATCGGTATTGCAGAAGAGAACCTGAAGCGCGCTCGCGCGCGCTCCAGGCGGTTACCTCGGAACTACTTGCCTTCTTCCTTGAAGATGGCTTTCCAGTCCTTCACCAGGCCGTCGAGCGCTTCCTGCGCGGTGCCCTTGTCGGCCACCACATAGTCGTGGATACGCTTCTGCTCGGCCTGCAGCAGCTGGGCGTAGGAGGGCTCGGCCCAGAAGTCGACGACCATTCCCATCGACTGCAGGAACTCCTTCGCAAACGGTGCGCTGCTCGGGAAGCTCGGGTCGTTCAGCACGGACTTGGCGCAGGAATAGCCGCCCAGCGCCCACCACTTCTTCTGCACATCGCCGCCCGAGAACCACTTGATGTATTGCAGCGCTTCACCCTGGTTCTTGGAATAGGAAACCACCGAAATTCCCTGTCCGCCTAGCTGCGTCGCCTGCGCCGCGGGACCGGCCGGATTGACGAAGAAGCCGATCTTGTCGCCGCCGACATTCGGGTCCTTGAAGAGACCCGGGAAGAAGGCGAAGAAGTTCATCTGCAGCGCGACCTGCCCGGACTTGAAGGCATCGAGACCTTCCGACATGTAGGAGTTGGAAGCGCCGGGAGGCGTGCAGCACTTGTAGAATTCCTTGTAGGCCTCCAGCCCCTTGACGGCGCCAGGCGAGTTGACGAACCCGTCCATCGCATAGGGCTTGTTGGGATCCTGGTATTTAAAGCCGTAGTCATAGAGATAGTTCGAAACGCCCATGGTGATGCCTTCCGAGCCACGCTCGGTATAGATCGAGGCGCCATAGACCTTCTTGCCGTCGATGTCGCGGCCCTGGAAGAACTGCGCGATGTCGTGGAGTTCATCGAGCGTTTTCGGCACGGCAAGATCGCGGCCGTATTTGGCCTTGAAATCCTTCTGCACGTCGGGCCGCGCAAACCAGTCCTTGCGATAGGTCCAGCCGACCGCATCGCCCATGGCGGGCAGCGCCCAATAGTTCGGCGAGTTCTTCGGCCATTCGGAATAGCCGACCACCGTCGCCGGCATGTAGTCGTCCATGCTGATTCCTTCCTTCTTGAAGAAATCGTTGAGCTTGACGTACTGGCCGTTCTCCGCAGCACCGCCGATCCATTGCGAATCGCCGATGATGAGATCGCACAGCGACCCGTGCGAATTGAGCTCGTTCAGGAAACGATCGGCATAATTGGTCCACGGCACGAATTCGAACTTCATACCAATACCTGTCTTGGTGGTGAAGTCCTTCGACAGTTCGACCAGCGCATTGGCGGGGTCCCATGCGGCCCAACACAGCGTGATGGTCTTGCCCTGCGCCTGCGCGGGCGTGGTCGCCGCTCCGACGCCGAGCGCGGAGGCAAGAGCTCCGCACGCAACAAGAAGCGCCTTCATTGTCTGTTTCATTACGCGTTCTCCCTCCCAGTGGCGCCGGCCATCGACATGGCACGGCTTTCCTACCCGCTCGAAAGCTTCGAGCAGAGCGACACAGTCCTTGACGGGCTAAATGACTAAACTGACGTTTCCTCGCGCTTACCCGGATTCTAGGACCCGGCGAAGCTCGATTTGTTTAGTGGATCACGGTTTACTAAACATTGCAAGTAGGGCTGTTGCGGGTTCGCGCTACGAGCCGCAGATCGCACGGCGCGACGCCGCCCTCCTAGCCAGAGCAGAAGCGTGGCAATCGCCGAACAGCGCGGCGACGTCTTGAGCGAGGCTGGACGCTTGCCGGGACCATTGCGTCTCCGGTCGCTATCGCGCCGGCCCATTCCAGTTTGGGCCGGTCATCACAGCATCTGATGGTCGGTGCAGCGACACGGAAAATCGGCGGTCTAACAAATTGTTCCTGCCACGCTTCGATCGGTCGCTGTCTTAACGGCGCTTTCGCACACCTTCTTCGCGACCCGGAAAACCGCGAGAACCCTTGCGGTCAAGCCTTGTGTTCATATAGCAACCGGGCGCGGATCGTTCCCTCCAGCGACCTGATGTCGGCGAGAACGCGCTGGCCGTCCGCCGCCGAGGCGTCGGCGTCCAGCACCACATAGCCGACGTCGGCGTGGGTCTCGTAGTATTGAGCCGCGATGTTGACGGCGTGACGCGCGAACACTTCGTTCAGCCGTCCGAGCATACCCGGCACATTGCGCTGAACCTGGATAAATCGCGTGCCTGCCGGCCGCGCCGGCAATTGCGCCAGAGGAAAGTTGACCGCCCCCATCGTCGATCCGGTGTCGCTGTAGTCGACGAGCTTGCGCGCGACTTCGGCGCCGATGCGCTCCTGCGCCTCCTCGGTCGAGCCTCCGACGTGCGGCGTCAGGATGACGTTGTCGAGGCCCTGCAGCGGCGATGTGAAGCGTTCCTTGTTCGATCCCGGCTCCACCGGAAAGACATCGACCGCGGCGCCGCGCAGCCTGCCCGCGCGAAGGGCCTCGGCGAGCGCGTCGAGGTCGGCGACGGTGCCGCGGCTGTTATTGATGAAAAAGGCGCCGGGCTTCATCGCCTCGATTTCGGCGCGCCCGATCATGCGCTGCGTCGCCGGCGTTTCCGGCACATGCATGCTGACGACGTCGCTCTGCGCCAGGAGCTCGTGCAGGGTGGCGGTCGGCTCGGTGTTGCCGTGGCGAAGCTTGTCGGTATGGTCATAGAACACGACCCGCATGCCCATCGCTTCGGCGAGATAGGAGAGCTGCGAGCCGATGTTGCCGTAACCGATGATGCCGAGCGTCTTGCCCCTGACCTCATGGCTGTCGGTCGCGGACTTGTCCCACTGGCCCTGATGCGCGGCATTGGATCGCGCAACGATCCGCCGCAGCAGAAAGACAATCTCGCCGATCACCAGTTCCGCCACGCTTCGCGTGTTGGAGAACGGCGCATTGAACACCGGAATCCCGTTCCGCCGGGAAGCGTCGACGTCCACCTGGTTGGTGCCGACACTGAAACACCCGATCGCGATCAGCCTGTCGGCGGCTTCGACAATTTCCGCGGTGATCTGGGTCCGCGAGCGGATGCCGAGCAGATGCACGCCCTTGATGGCTTCCTTCAGCTCGTCCCCATCGAGCGCCTTCGGCAGCCGCGTCACGCTGGAATAGCCTGCGGCGGTCATCATATCCACGGCGCTGTCGTTGACGCCTTCGAGCAGCAGAACCCGGATCTTGTCCTTGGCGAGCGAGAATTGCGGATGAGACTGGTTGTCGGTCACGTAGCAGCGTCCTGAGGAGATGGGTGAGCATGCCCTAACTAGGCGAAGCCGCCTGTCAGGGCAACACCATCCAGCTTTGGCGTCGCTCGGCTACCGCGCGGCCTGAGCCGATCGCGGTTTTCGCGATGCGCCGAAAACCACCGGTGGAACGGCGCGGTTGACGACCTCGCGCATCGCAAAGCTCGACTGGATCCGCGCCACCCGCGGCAATCGCGACAGTTCGGTGCGGTGGATGCGCTCGAAATCCTCGATATCCCGCGCCATGACGATGACGATATAGTCGTCGCTGCCGGACATCAGGAAACACCGCACCACTGACGGACAGTTGATGACGGCGGCCTCGAACGATTTCAGCGCGTCCTCGTTCTGGCTTTCGAGCGTGACCCTGACCAGCACGGTGGTCGAGAGGCCGAAGCGCGCCAGATCCAGAACGGCCTGATAGCCGCGGATGAAGCCTTCGTCCTCCAGCACCTTCTGCCGCCGGGCGATCGCAGTGGAGGAGAGCCCGACGCGCTCGGCGAGATCGACCTGGCTTGCCCGGGCATTGATCGTGAGCTCCGACAGGATGGTCGTATCGAACTGATCGAGCTTCATAGGTTTTGATTCCCGCGTGAAGACGCAAATTTTCGCCGGTTTTCCGCGACAAACCGGATTAGAGCAGCAAGATCGCAAGGTTTCAAACCCGAATCTCCCCTACGATTAACAGCACGTTTTCGAACAGGGAGTGCCCAGCCATGCGCGTCGGAGTGCCGAAGGAGATCAAGGTCCACGAATATCGCGTCGGCCTGACGCCGGGCGCCGTGCGCGAATATGTGGCCGCGGGCCATGACGTGGTCGTCGAAACCAATGCCGGCGCGGGGATCGGCGCCGCCGACGAGGCCTACCGCAAGGTCGGCGCCGGCATCGCCGGCAGCGCGGCCGAAATCTTTGCAACCAGCGATATGATCGTGAAGGTCAAGGAACCGCAGCCGCGCGAATGGTCGTTGCTCCGCGAAGGCCAGATCCTGTTCACCTATCTCCACTTGGCGCCGGATCCGGAGCAGGCCAAGGGCCTGATGGCTTCCGGGTGCACCGCGATCGCCTATGAGACGGTCACGGACGCCAAGGGTGGTCTGCCCCTGCTCGCTCCCATGAGCGAAGTCGCCGGCAGGCTTTCCATCGAAGCCGCGGGTTCGGCCTTGAAGCGCAGCTCGGGCGGCCGCGGCATTCTGCTCGGCGGCGTGCCGGGTGTGGTTCCGGCGCGCGTCGTGGTGCTCGGCGGCGGGGTCGTCGGCACCCATGCGGCGCGGATGGCAGTTGGGCTCGGCGCCGAAGTCACAGTCCTCGACCGCTCGATCCCGCGGCTGCGCGAACTCGACGAACTGTTCGAGGGACGCGCACGCACGCGGTTCTCGACCATTGAGGCGGTGGAACACGAGGTGTTCGCCGCCGATGTCGTGATCGGCGCGGTGCTCGTCCCCGGCGCCAGCGCGCCGAAGCTGGTGACGCGCGAGATGCTGAAATCAATGCAGAAGGGCGCGGTACTGGTTGACGTCGCGATCGATCAGGGCGGCTGCTTCGAGACCTCGCATCCGACCACGCATGCCGAACCGACTTACGAGGTCGATGGCATCATCCATTATTGCGTGGCGAACATGCCGGGCGCGGTTCCCCTCACCTCGAGCCATGCCCTGAACAATGCCACGCTGCCGTTCGGCCTCGCCTTGGCCAATCTCGGCTTCGCGGCCGTGACGCAAAACCCGCATCTCCGCGCGGGTCTCAACGTCCACCGCGGCCGCATCACCAACAAGGCCGTCGCCGAAAGCCTGGGCCTTTCCTACCCTAATATCGAGGGACCGCTCGCCGCCTGAACACCAACAAGGGCTTCACGACGGAAAGTCGGCGGCCCTGACATGGATCCGGTCGGCGTGCAGCGACCAGTCGCGGAGCGCCTGCGCCTCGCAGAATTTCTGCTTGGCGAGTTCCTTGGCGTGGTCCTCGCTTGCTGCGTCGACTTCCAGCGTGCCCTGGCAGACCTCGATCTCCCGGCCGTTCTCGCCAAGCACGTCCTTCAGGAACCGAACGACATATCGTGACATGGAACCTCCTGATAGCCCCCCGGCGAGCCCATGTAATTTCATCGCACGGAAAGGGTTTTGAGCGATATCAAAACCTGCGCCGCTGTCATGTCTTCCGTACCCGCCCGTTCCGACCTTGGCGGATGCCGGGCAGAGCGTTTTCGAGCGAAAGCCTGCCCCGCACTTGATGCGGGGCGGATATCGGCTCGCATGAAGAAAGCGTGTCAAAACGAGAAACCGGAGCGTCGGTTCTGAGTAAACCGAAGCTCGGGATCATTGCAGCTTGATATCCGCCGCCTTGATGACGCCCCCCCACCGATCGACCTCCTGCCGCATGTAGCTGGCGGCCCTCCCGGTGGAACCGCCAAAGGTCTCCGCCGACAATTTCTTCAGGCGGTCCTGGATTTCCGGCTGGCGCAGCGCTTCATTCACGTCGGCGTTGATCTTTTCGGTGATGCTTTTCGGCGTGGCCGGCGGTGCGGCGATCGCATACCAGGCCACGGCCTCGAAGCCCGGCAGGGTTTCGGCGATCGTCGGTACGTCCGGAAGCGACGGCAGGCGCCGGCTGGAGGCGACGGCGAGCAGCCTGAGATTTCCGGCCTCGACCAGCGGCAGGGATACACCGAGATTGTCGAACATCAGGTCGACGTCGCC
>JBGPSI010000234.1:0-7526 GCA_041490045.1 Bradyrhizobium sp. | reverse complement strand
TTGGCGTCTAGCAGCCCTTTGAGAGCCGCGCGTTGAAGTTCGTTCGGGTGCAGCCTCGCCTCGATCTCGTCCGCCGGCCATTGCAACGCGGCTGGTTGCACCGCACCGCAACCCTGGGCGGGCGCTTCCGCGGCCGCGTTTGCGGCGGACATCTTGCGCCGGTCTTCGGCGAGTGCATTGAGCCTGGCTTCCTGCGCGTCATCCAGCCGGTCATAGAATTTCCCCAGCGGCTGCTGCACGGCCAACTCTGCCTTGATCATCGCCCCGATGCGCTGCTGCATGACCGCCAATCGCTCCGGCGCGGTGAACGCCGTCTGCGTCGGACACGACGCCCGGATCATCCGGGCGGCCGAGACCCATGCGTTGGCAAGATCGTCCAAACTGGCGCGCTGCGCCTCATTCGGCTGCATCGCCTGCTGAATCTGATCGACGGGGAGACCGGCAATTTCGCTTCTGTCGTCGCCGCAGAGCGGCTGCAGCGGAGGGACCCTGCGATGTCTTCGGCCGAACGGGCGCGGTCCCGCATAGGCGGCGAGATCATCACGGCCATAAGGCGCAAAGATCGCGGCATAGATGTCGGGATAACCGTAGTCCCAGAAGCCGATGCCGTCACCCCAGATGGCGTAGTCGTGGATATCGTAAATGGCGAATGGCCAGAACAGCGGCCCGACCCATCCATATCCGCCGTCGCCGTGCCGCCACCACCCGTTGGCGATGCGGCCGCCATGCCAGCCCGCCAGCGCCGCAGCCGCCACGACTTGCCTTCGCACCGCCGGATTGCCAAGCCCGGAATCCGTAGCGCCGGGGACGTCCGGCGATCTGAGGAAGGCCGTTCGGACGTGACCGTGACGAGCAAAGGCACGTGCGTGACCTAATCCCCCCAGCGACAATACGCGGGCTACCGCGAATCTCGCGACCCCAAGGGGACCGATGCCAAGATGCACTCTGGCCAGGGCCGCACTCGACAGCAGGGGTGTCAGAACGACAACGGCAATTGCAATCGGGGACTTCGACATGGCACCCTCCCGCGCCAAGCCTCATCGCGTCACTTTAGATGACGCCGAGAGGGAACAAAAGTTCCCCGCGTATCGAGGTCGAGACTTTTCAGTTTCGAGGGGCGCCTTTGTCAGCAGGCTCCTGATCCTCTGGATGATCTCGCTGGCGCTCGATACTTGGAAGCCGGACGAAGATGAAGACATCGCTTACCGAAAAATAGGTGGCCCCAAAATACAAAATAGGTGGGCCCCGGTGCATCAGAGGCATCGCGGGGCCCTATATCTTCGTCTTAGCGAAGAATGTCTGGTACAAACCAGTAATGTGACGGGATCTATCTCACGCGTGGCCGATGCGCTTCAGACCCCGCAGATATGCGCTGAATGTGGATTATCGTCGGCGCAATGACGGCAAGCAGCTGCACTTCACCTTCGCTTGCACCGTGACCTCGCCGTTAGGCGCGGTCAACGCTTGTTACCCGGTGGTGTCATGCTCCTCACTCAGAGTGGGCCAACGGACATGTGTCCGAGGACATTTCTCCGAAAGACAGGGGCCTCAGAGAGACGTCGTCTCCAGGAGCTGATCTCCTCGCACGCCTGTCCACCTGCTGCGCGTCGTCGCGATCATATGATCGAATGGCGGTGCCTATGGAGCCCGAGGCTGATAACCGAAAACCCCAAGGTGCAGCACCATCAAATGCTGCGGCAGATGTCGGCGCGAGTCAAGTTATACTCTCCGGCAAGAAACCGGCCTTATGCACGACGACAGGTTTTCGCTCTGGACTGTAATTGGCGCCTGGTGATGTCATGGATGAGGCGAGTGCGGTGGCCGTCGATATTCATGCGCGCAAAGCCGTGGACCCCGGCGAGGGTGCGTTCCGTCAACTCGATCATCTCGGCAATTGTCGCGCGATACGTTCGCTGCTTTGTCGCGATCGAAACCCGCCGGCTCGCGGACACACCGGCCAGCCAGTCTGGCCGGCGTCACTTTTGCATGCAGATGGGCCTGAGCGTCTCATCAAGGCCACGGGCGCTCGCGTACTCGATCAGTTTCTGCCGGGCTGCTTCGCAACGCTCCGCGCTCGTAAATTCCTGTGTCGATATCACGGCGCCATTGACAGCCCCGAGCCAGCTCATGACGATCAGAACATGGGTCATAATATCCTCCTCCCGCCTTGTTTGGCGGTGCGCGTTTCGGCTGAGGCAAACAATCTCTTGCTGCGCCTGGCGCGGCCTCGACGTCTCAGGCAGGCCGTATCGCCCGGCCGATCCAGATCAGCAGGACCGCGCCGATGAAGCCGCAGACCAGGTAACCGATCCATCCTCCCAAGACGATCCCGAAGTAGCTCAAAATGGCGCTGGCAATTGCCGCGCCGACGATGATGGCTGCTATCCAGCCCACTCCAACGTCACCCATGGCTCACCTCCTCGAAAAGGCGCACGTTCCGCCCGATCAGCGGCTGACGATTGATCTGTATCAACGCGAAGCATTGAAAGACCGGGTGCCCGCGGCGCCTCCCGCATGCAACGCAGGAGGAGCCACGAAGCCTGCGCTTCTTTCGATCACATCGTTGGCAGCGCACCCACCGGAATTATACGCCACCCGGCGGAACATAGCAGAGTACGAAGTCATACCGATTCAAGAAAATGATCCCATGCCCTGTCGGGTTGCTCGCGCCGTATTTCAGCTTGTGGTTCGGGACGACGATCCTGGTCCCGATATCAAGATGCCTGCGGTGAAGCGGCTCGTCGGGTCTGGGGTCGGTAATAATGGCGACATATCTATCACCGTCGACGAGATAGGAATCCGCCCAATAGGCGTCAGCCTCACCGCAACATGACGATAACGGCATGTCCGGCTGCATCAGGCTCTTATACCATTCCCGGATTGCTGGATCCGCTGCTTCCCATTGCCCGACGTCACGGGCGAGTGCCTCCCCCATCGAGCAACCAAAAATAACTCCAAACGCCAAACAAAGGATCATGCGCATTCAACGCACTCCCGGGTTTTTCGAGCGAAGTCATCTTCCTGTTGACGTCGAGATCGAGCGCACTGTCGCTCTACCCGATCAAGCGCGCACCTCGAAGATCATATTGAACGGCGTCTCGGTCGCCCGCCGGAAGCGCTTGAAGCCCGCTTCGGTCGCGACCTGGCGCAATCTGTATTCGCCTGCCTGCGCACCGAGCCCCAAGGCCACGTCCTGAGAGAGCGATGCAGGCGTGCAAATGAAGGTTGAAGCGTTATAGAAGATGCGCCCGACCGGGTTGAGATTGTCTTTCAGATGGTCATGAGCAAATGGCTCGACGATCATCCACGCCCCGTCCTTGGCCAGCGTTTCCTTGACATGCTTGCCCGCGCCCACGGGGTCACCCATATCATGCAGGCAATCGAAAAATGCTACGAGATCATAGCTGCGCGCTGGAAAATCCTTGGCGCTGGCCTGCGCAAACGTGATCCGGTCGCCAACGCCGGCTTCCTGCGCAAGGGTCCTGGCGCGTTCGATCGAGGGCATGTGGTAGTCGAACCCGAAGAACTCGGAATTTGGATAAGCCTGCGCCATGACAATCGTTGAAGCGCCATGTCCGCATCCCACATCGGCCACCTTGGCGCCGGCCTTCAGTTTCGCCTCGACGCTATCAAGCGCAGGAATCCAGTTCGCAACCAGGTTGGCGCTGTAGCCCGGCCTGAAAAAGCGTTCCGTGCCCGAGAACAGACACTTCGAATGCTCGTGCCAGCCGACACCTTTCCCGGTTCGAAATGCTTCCGCAACCTTGGGTTCGTCGAGGTACGTGGACTGCACGACATCGAATGCTCCGGCGAAGAAAGCGGGCGATCCCTCTTCGGCGAACGCCATGGCTTGCTCGGGCGAGAGTGAGAAAACGTCTTTTTCGGAGTTGTAATCGACATATCCGGACGCGGCCTGGCCGCACAGCCATTCGCGCACGTAACGCTCATGCATACTCGTCTTCTTGGCGAGTTCGGACGGAGTAACCGGCGCGCCGTCGGCCATCGCCTTATAAAGCCCGAGGCGATCGCCGAGCAATATGCTGGCGCCGGCGAGTGACACGCCGAGGTCGCCAACCAGCTTTCCCACGAGCTCGTTCAACTTTTCGGGATTTGGCACACGCATTGCTGCCTCCTTTGGTGTTTGTCGTCGTCGTTGTGCACTCCAGTCAGATCGGCGAGCGTCCGCGCGGAACCACCAGGCCTACTAGTCCGAGGCGTCCCCCGCCGAATTTTGGATCGACGGCGGAAGTTGTCTGACGGTGATGGTGGCTTCGGGCGAACCTAGGGCGCCTGTGACCTCGGCCACTGCCGAGGTGCAACCAGGGGCGATAAGAGACGCGCCCGCAAGCATGCTGCAACCGATTTCCATAGCCGAACACTCCCGTTCGAAGCTGTGCTTTGCGGAAGGGTCGTGCGCTTAGACGCAGAATGCTCAGATTAAGTCGCCCGACCTTGATTCAGGTTCAAAATGCGAAGGTCAAAAGAGAGCCTTGGAATGTCTGTTCCGGGGTCATAGGCGAACATATCGGCTCGATCATCCGACGTCCGCTCTTCCCCCCAAGAATGGACTTTCGTCAGCGGCCAAAGCGATCGACCGCGGCGCGACGGTGAGCCTAGTAGAACCGGTGAAAATGATGGATCGGCCCGTGGCCGTGGCCGACCGCGAAGCGATCGGCCGCGGCGATCGCCGCGCTCACCCACGCCTTGGCGTTGCGGACCGCCGTTTCCATGTCCTCGCCCTTGGCGAGGCCTGCCGCGATGGCGGAGGACAGCGAGCATCCGGTGCCGTGGGTATTCTGGGTGGCGATGCGCGGCTCTGACAGCGCGATGATACCGCTTGCCGTGACGAGATAGTCGGTGCTCTCGGCGCCCTGCCCGTGCCCGCCCTTGATCAGCACCGCGGGGCAGCCCAGCGCCAACAACCGCCTGCCCTGGCCCTCGATCTCGGCCGCGCTCGCGGCGACCGGCTCGTCCAGCAGCGCGGCCGCCTCGGGGAGGTTCGGCGTGACCAGCGAGGCGCGCGGAACGAGCTTTTTCCGCAAGGCCTCGACGGCGTCCGCCGCCAAGAGCCGGTCGCCCGAGGTCGCCACCATCACGGGATCGAGCACGACATGCTTCGGCCTCCAGCGCTTCAGCCCCGCGACGATGGCCTCGATGGTCGCAAGCTGCGCCACCATGCCGATCTTGACGGCGTCGACGGCAAGATCGCCGAAAACCGCATCGATCTGCGCGGTGACGAATTCGGCCGGCACCTGATGGATGCCGGTGACACCGCGCGTGTTCTGCGCGGTCAGCGCCGTGATCACGGAGGCGCCATAGACGCCGAGCGCGGCAAAGCTCTTCAGGTCGGCCTGGATGCCCGCCCCTCCGGACGAATCCGAGCCGGCGATGGTGAGCGCGATCGGCGTCGTCATCGCCCTGCCCGCTCAAATTGAGGCTGTCGCGTCAGAAGCATGTCCTGTCCTAGCGCGACGTGTTATTGCCAGCAAGTTCTTGAACGCTATATTGAACCCCGAAAAGACGCCTTCCGGAGACGACAGCGATGGTTCCCTTCTTCGTCCAGTTCAAATGCAAGCTCGGCCAGTCCTACGCCGTCGCCAACGCCCTTGCCGAGGCCGAGATCGCCTCCGAGATCTACTCCACCGCGGGCGATTACGATCTGCTGGTCAAGTTCTACGTCGATAACGACACCGACATCGGCCATTTCGTCAACGAAAAGGTGCAGGTCATTCCCGGTATCCAGGACACCCACACCATCATCACCTTCAAGGCGTTCGGCACGGGCTAGCACACGGTTCAACCGGGTCGAACCGTGCTCTAGCCCTTCTTCTCTTTTGAGCATGATCTTTTTCGGAAAACCGGTCCCCACTTTTCCAGATCATGCTCTAGACGCGCGAGCCCCCCGCCATCGAAACTGGAGTGCCGATCCTGCCCGAATTGACAGTGACGTTCGACCGGCTGAAAGCCTTCATCCAGGAAGCGCTGACAAAGCTGGGCCTGCCGGATTCCGACGCCATGACGGTGGCCGCCCTGATGGCGGAGGCCGACCTGCAAGGGTCTGACGGCCACGGCGTCAGCCGGCTGCCGCAATATGCCCGCCGCATCAGGGCCGGCGGTTTTAACGTCAGGCCCGACATCCGCGTGGTGCGCGAGCAGGCTTCCACCGCACTGGTCAACGGCGACAACGGCATGGGCCACCTCGTCATGAAGCGCGCGGCCGAAATCGCGATCGAAAAGGCGCGCACCACCGGCATCGCCTGGGTCAATTCGCAATACAGCAACCATGCCGGCCCCGCCTCGCTCTACGCGACCATGCCGCTCGCCCACGACATGATCGGGCTCTATTTCGCGGTCGGCAACGCCAACCATTTGCCGCCCTGGGGCGGGCTCGACATGCTGCTGTCGACCAACCCGATCGCGGCCGCGATACCGGCCGGCGAGGAGAAACCGATCGTGCTCGACATGGCGACGACGGTCGCGGCCTATGGCAAGGTGAAAACAAAGGCGCTGCGCGGCGAGATGATGCCGGAGGGCTGGATGATCGATCGCGAGGGCAAGCCCTTGACCGATCCGAAGCGCGCCGACGAAGGCATGCTGCTGCCGCTCGGCGGCATGGAGGCCGGCTACAAGGGCTATGGGCTCGCCATGATCATCGGCCTGCTGGCGGGCACGCTCGGTGGTGCCGCGATGGGGCGGGACGTGATCGACTTCAACCATGATGACGACAGCGTCACCAACACCGGTCAGGCGATCGCGGCCATCAACGTTGCCGCCTTCGGCGATGTCGCCGCCTTCAAGGCGAGCGTCGATGCGCTGGTGCGCGACTTTCGCGGCAGCCAGCGGATTCCCGGCGTCGAGCGGATTTACGTGCCGGGCGAGCGCAGCCATGCGACGCGGGCGACCCGGACCCGCGATGGCATCCCGATCGCGCCGGCGTTGATGCGCGGACTGGACCAGGTCGCCGATGAACTTGGAATGGCGAAGCTCGCATAGCTTAAGCGTTTTCAAGCGAAGTGGATACCGGTTCGCGTGAAGCAAACGCGTCAGATAACGGATATAGAGCCTCGGTTCTGATTCCATCAGAACCGAGGCTCTGACCGAATTAGGCCGCGCGTTCCGAAGCGAGCGTGCCGGCAAATTGCGGATAGGTCTCGGCGAGTTCGCCCGTGACGCGTCCGCGCAACAGCGCCAGGGTTTCGGCATCGGGTTCGGGTGTGGCCGGGACATCGGCCGGTGCGTCGTAGTCAAATCCGGTATTCGCCCGAACGTCGGCGGCGGACACGCCGCGATGCACGCTCCGCAACCGGAAACGTTTTTGCGATTTGTCGAAATCGAACAGCGCCAGGCTCGTCAGCAGCGCATAGGGTCCGCCATTGCGGACGATGCCCTCGCTGACGCCGGGCGCACTGACGAAATCGACCTTGTCGACGAACACGCGCGGCGAATGCTCCTCGCGAAACAGGATCACGCGCGGCACGACGTAATAGAGGAAGGCCGAGCCGAACGAGCCCGGCCAGCGGACGTCG
>JBGPSI010000233.1:0-7551 GCA_041490045.1 Bradyrhizobium sp. | reverse complement strand
TGTGCGCCTTGGCGAGCGCGCCGAGGCGGCCTTCGAATTTCTCGCGTTCGGTCCGGCTCGCGCTGCGGAAGGTTTGCGTGGCGATCGACTGCAGGATCGCCAGCGTGTTCTTGACGCGGTGGTTGAGCTCCTCGATCAGGAGGTCGTGCAGCATCTCGCCGCGGGCGATCGTGGTAGCCATCCGCACCGCGAAGGCGAGCCCGATCATCAGCGCCATGCCGCCGATCACGCTGGTGATCGCGAGGTTGCGCCACAGCGGGCCGACCAGCGAGCTTTCGGCGATGCCGGCAGCCACGGTCCAGCCGGTGACCGAGGACCTCGCGAAACTCGTGATCAGCGGCACGCCTTCGAGCGAGACCGTCTGCAGGGTTGCCTCCGGCCTGCGGAGCATCTCGGCATAGAGCGAGGGCGATGCGCGCTTGCCGATCGTCGCTTGCGGGTTTGGCATGCGCGCGAAGTTGATGCCGTCGCCGTCGAAGATCGAGATCGTCCAGTCCTGGTTCGGGCGCTGCTTTTCGATCAGGGACTGGAAAATCTCGATCGGCGGGCTGAAGGAAATGTCGTAGAGAACCTCGCCGTCGCGAAGCACCGGCACCTCGACCGTTACGATCAGCCGTTGTTTCACCGCGCCGATGAACAGGTTCGAGTATTGCGGCGTTTTACTCGCAAACACCTTGTCGACGATGTCCCGGTTGTTGCGCGGCGGAAGGTTCGCGCTGTCCGCCGCGGCCGAGGAGAACAACTGGCGGCCTTCGCGGTCCGCCACCAGCACGACGCCGTCCTTGCCGTATTGATCGAGAAAACCCGAAGCGATGCGACGAAAATTCTCGAAGTCGCCGTTGCGCAGCGTGTTGGTGAGCGCCAGCACCCGCAGCCCGCCAGTCATGCGCTGCATCTCGGCGTCGAGCACCAGGCGGATGCTGCGCACGGTCTCCAGAACGCGCTGGGAAGCGTCCTTGCGGTCCTGCCCGTAATCGTTGAACACCAGCACGGCCGCGAAAACGATCAGCGGCAGCGTGGTTCCGGCGACCAGAAGAGCAAGGCGCGCTGGCAGAGAGGGTTTTGGCACGCGGTTCCCGCATCAAATGCCCTCGGCGCAGGCGAGCGCCGAATAGTTGGCGAGCATAGGTGAAGCACCCGAAATCCGCCAAGGATTTTGGCCGCGGCAACCGGCTCCAGCTTCGCGTTGCGACGCTGGAGACGCGGGTTCTCTAAAAATTAAAGATTACTGTCGGTGATGGCGGCGTAGACCATGGTGCGCAGTTCGCGCCGCAGCGGATAGGCGCTCGACGGCAGCACCTGGGTCATGAAGATGGCGATCAGCTCTTCCGCGGGATCGATCCAGAACGACGTGGTGGCCGCTCCGCCCCAGGAATATTCGCCGGGACTGCCGGGGATCAGCGTCAGCGCGGGATTCATCGTGACCGAGAAGCCGAGACCGAAGCCGATGCCATTATAGGTCGCCTCGGAGAACAGCGACCGCGACATGGCCGGCAAGTCGCATCCGCCGGGCAGGTGGTTGGACGCCATCAAGGCAAGCGTCTTCGGGCCGATCAGCCTGACGCCGCCGAGCTCGCCGCCGTTGAGCAGCGCACGGCAGAAGGTGAGATAATCGGCCGCGGTCGAAACCAGCCCGCCGCCGCCGGACAGGAACGAGGGCGGCTTCAGGTACGCGCTCGTGGTCGGGTCGTCCTGCAGCGTCAGGTCGCCCTTGCGGTCGGCGGCGTGGAAGGTCATGCCGCCTTTCGGATCGGCCGAGTAGCAGGCCGCGAAACGATGCACCTTGTCGGCGGGCACGAAGAAGCCGGTGTCCTTCATGCCCAGCGGATCGAGGATCCGCTCCTTCAGGAACTGGTCGAACGGCTTGCCGCTGATCTTGCCGACCAGATAGCCGACCACGTCGGTGGAGAGCGAGTAATTCCAAGCCTCGCCGGGGGAAAATTCCAACGGCAGTTTGGCTAGTCCTTCGATCATCGAATCCAGCGTGCCTGAGGTCACGACCTCGCCGATCTTCAATTCGCGGTAGGCGGCATCCACGTTGGAGCGCTGCTGGAAGCCGTAGGTCAGCCCGGAAGTGTGCCGCAACAGGTCCACGATCAGCATCGGCCGCGACGGCGGTTTGGTCAGGAAGGCCGGCGCGGTGCCGGCCTGGAACACGCCGAGGTTTTTCCATTCGGGGATGTATTTGTGGACGGGCTCGTCGAGCGCGACGCGGCCTTCCTCGAACAGCATCATGAAGGCCACGCTGGTCAGCGGCTTGGTCATCGAATAGATGCGGAAAATGGTGTCGTCCTTCATCGGCGCCTTGCGCTCGAGGTCGGCGAAACCCTGCACCGTCGAGTGGACGACCTTGCCGCGGCGATAAACCAGGACCTGCGTTCCCGGAAAACGGCCGGCGTCGATGTAGCGGTGCTTGAGATGCGCCTCTAGGCGGTCGAAGGCTTGCTTGGACATGCCAGCGGATTCGGGCGAGGCGGGTGGCGGGGCTAGCATCGGGTTGTTCTCCGGACGTTCGGGGGCGAGCCTTGATAGCCGAAAAGTCTGCCAGGTTCCAATCACCACGCGCTTACCCTTGCCCGGCCTCCGGTGTAGGCTCGCGCCCGCAATGACCTAAAACCGCAGGACCCCCGGCATGCCCCAATTCAACGACACCGAACTGACCGCCGCCGTCATCAAGAGCTTTGAGGAGACGCCAGACCCGCGGGTCAAGTTCCTGATGGAAGAACTGGTGAAGTCGCTGCACGACTTCGTCCGCAAGACCGATCTCAGCTTCGACGAATGGGCCTTCGCCGTCGATTTCCTGACCCGGGTCGGCCAGAAGTGCAGTGCCAGCCGGCAGGAATTCATCCTGCTGTCGGACGTGCTCGGGGTTTCGATGCTGGTCGATGCCGTCAACCACAGGGAACGCGAGGGCGCGACCGAAACCACCGTGCTCGGTCCGTTTTATGTCGGCGAGCACAAGCCGATGCCGCACGGCACCGATATCTCCGCGAACCTTGCCGGCGAGCGGATGTTCGTCCAAAGCCGCGTCACCGATCTCAAGGGCAAACCGCTGGCCGGTGCGGCCGTGGACGTCTGGCACGCCGACGATGACGGCTATTACGATTCGCAAAGGCCCGATTACGAGACGCAGGGTCCGTCGTCGCGGGCGCGATTCATCACCGACGCCGACGGCCGGTTCTTCTTTCGCACCATCCTGCCCTGCAGCTATCCGATCCCGACCGACGGCCCAGTCGGCCAGATGATCCTGCAGACGCGGCGCCACCCGAACCGGCCGGCGCATATTCACTTCCTGGTCGATGCGCCCGGCTACGAGCCGCTGATCACCCACGTCTTCATCGAGGGCGACAAATATCTCGATTCCGATGTGGTGTTCGGGGTGAAGAACGACCTGGTCTCCCGGGTCGAGAAACGCATCGATGCAACGATGCCCGATGGCAAGCCCGCCGCCGCGCCCTGGCATCTGATGACCTACGAATTCCGGATGAAACCCGGCCAGGGAGTGGCGCCGAAGCCGATGATGGCGGCGACCGAGGACGCCTGAATCGCCCGTGCGCGGCCGACTAGAAGTGGCCGAAAAGCCGACCGGCGAGCAGGGCCACGACGATGCATCCAAGAATGACGGTCGCGCATTTCCAGAACAGCAGCGGATTCCGTTCGATCAGGGGCGGCGCGGAAGCATTGAGATATTTCGCGTTGGGGTGACGCAGGTCGAACGTAAATTCGGACAGGCTGTCGTAACGCTTGAGGGGATCGGGATGCACCGCTCTCCGCAGCGCGCTATCCATCCATGCCGGAATTTCGCCATTGTCGTCGACGGCGGAGCGGTATTGAAGCTTGTTGAACTGCGACCGTGTCCTGGCTCTCGCGGCCTCGGCACCATACGGCAGTCTTCCGGTCAGCATTTGATAGGCGATGACCCCGAGCGCGAACATATCCGAGCGCGGTGAACCGCCTTCCCCCAGGAAATATTCCGGCGCCGTGTACTGGGCCGTGCCCAGAATGTCATTGCGGTCCGTGGGCGGCGCGGCTTCGACGACGCCGGTGATCCTGGTTGAACCGAAATCGATGATCTTTGCCGTACCCGTCTTGTCGATCATGACGTTGGCGGGTCTCAAATCCTGGTGCAGCATCTCCTTGCGGTGAAAGGCGCGTAAACCCATCGCGATCTGCTCGACGATGCCGCGCACGGTCTCCAGGTCCGGGCTCGGATTGTCGATCATCCACTGCGCCAGCGTCTGGCCATCGATGAACTCGGTTACGATGTAGAGATAATTGCGTTTGCGGGAGTGCAAACGTGGCTTCAATACGTGCGGACTGTCGACGCGCCGGGCGACCCATTCTTCCATCATGAAGCGCTTCAGATAGGCGGGGTCGCCGCGCAGATCGATCGATGGAATCTTGATCGTGACCAGCGCGCAGGTTTCGGTATCGGTCGCGAGGTAGATGTGGCTTCGGCTGCTGGCATGCAGTTCCCTGACGATGCGATAGCCGTCGAACACCATCCTCGCTTCCAGGAGTGGAGGAAGTGGCAGTTCCGAGGACTGCCCGAAGACCTCGCCGGCCTCGCCGTCCGCCAATTGATCGACACGGACGATCTGGACCGTGAGATTGTCGGGGCTGCCCTGTCGCGAGGCCTCCTCCACGATGGCCGTTGCGGCCAGATCGAGATCGGTCGCGTTGCCCTTGATGGCGTCAATGACAAAGCGGGCTGCGACATATTCATAGACCCCGTCGGTCGCCAGCAGAAAGACATCGTCCTTCTCGACCTGAAGGGCGAGGTAGTCGATCTCGACCTGCGGATTGACGCCCAGCGCACGGCCCAGATAGCTCTGCTCCGAGGAAACGACGACCCGATGATCCTCGGTGAGTTGCTCCAGCGCATTGCCGGCAAGACGGTAGATTCGGGCGTCGCCGACATGAAAAATATGCGCGGTGGTGGATTTGAGGACCAGCGCGCTCAACGTGCAGACGTAGCCCTTGTCCCTGTCGTAGGAGTACTGGCTTCGCCGGGTTTGGGCGTGCAGCCAGGAGTTGGTCGCCGCCAGCACGCGATGTGCCGAGGTTTTGACGGACCAGGATTCCGACGTGCAGTAATAGTCGGTCAGGAAACTCTTGACCGCCGATTCACTCGCAATCTGGCTGACATTGCTGCTGCTGATCCCGTCCGCCAGCACGACGGCGACGCCCTTCAGGCTCAACAGCGGTTCGGTCGGAATCAGGACGCCGTGAAAATCCTGATTGATCTCCTTGCGACCTTTATCGGAATGCTGCCCGACCGATATCTGCAATTCGCGCGGCATGTGGGGGCCAAAAAAGAGGAGCCTTACCTTAGTCCAGGCAAGCCTTAGACCAGATAAGGCTCCTTTGTCGGGATCAAATCAGGCCGCGGACCGGATCGGCGACGTCTTGAGGTCGCGCTTGGGTGCGGTCCGGACATGCGTGGCGTACAGGGTCAGCCCTGTGAAGGAAAGCCCTCCCACCAGATTGCCGAGCACGGTCGGAATCTCGTTCCAGATGAAGTAGTCCATGATTGAAAATTTCGCGTGGAGCATCAGCCCCGACGGAAACAGGAACATGTTCACGACCGAATGCTCGAACACCATGTAGAAGAAGACCAGGATCGGCATCCACATCGCAATGACCTTGCCGGGTACCGATGTTGAGACCATGGCGCCGACGACGCCGGTGGAGACCATCCAGTTGCACAGCATGCCGCGCATGAACAAGGTCGCCATGCCGGCCGCGCCGTGCGCCGCGTAGCCCAGCGTTCGGGCTTCGCCGACGTTTCCGATTGTCATGCCAACCTTGTCGGGGTCCTGAGTGAAGCCGAACGTCGTCACGAACGCCATCATGAAGGCCACCGTGAGAGCTCCGGCGAAGTTGCCGATAAAAACAAGGCCCCAGTTCCGCAATACACCGCCGATCGTCACACCGGGCCGCTTGTCGAGCCACGCCAGCGGGCTCAGGACGAAAACCCCGGTCAGGAGATCGAAGCCCAGCAAATACAACATGCAGAATCCGACCGGAAACAGCAGCGCTCCGACGAGCGGCTGGCCCGTGTTCACGTTGATCGTGACGGCGAACCAGGCCGCCAGTGCGAGGATGGCGCCGGCCATATAGGCGCGGATCACCGTGTCCCGGGTCGACATGAAGATCTTGGATTCCCCGGCGTCCACCATCTTGGTGACGAATTCTGAAGGCGCGAGATATGACATTGAAGTTCCCTTTTCGTAGCGAAACTTGAAGCATCCGTCGTCAGGCAACGGCGCCCCCGTGAGATCGACTCAGCCGTTCCCGAAACGCGCGCTGCGGTGCCGCCACCGGGAACAGTTCTGCTTCAGTGCGTTGGATTGCCGGGTCATTTGGCATCCCGTTTTCTGATCGGATTCGATCGGAAGGCGGGATGTGCGCGCCTGATTGATGTGGCATCGCGACCGACTGCGTCAGGGTTGACCGGGTGGGGTGACCTGAGCTCGTCCCGTCAGTTGCAGCCAATGAATGGCTTCAACAATCCGGCGGACCGCAGTCTTCGTTGACTAGCAACTCGATAATGCAATCGACGTGCCACGAGGTCTTCGGCCCGAGGCGCCGGAAAACCCCTGTTTTACGGGGTTTCGCCGGGCTGCTTCGGGAGGAAATGCGATGCGGTGCCACGTGCCCCCGGGTGCCCTGCTCAATTTTTGTGCGCCGCACAAGGATTGAGCGAATCGCAAATTTTGAATGCGTCTTGCGCGCGGCGTCGTTGCATCCCGTTCGCCTAAGCTATTGCGATACATCTGCTTTTAGCGACGCGCCGGCTTGGCACGAAGTTTGAAAGGCTTGAGCCGACGCCATCGTTGCCGTCCTTCGAAAACCAATCATCCGAATTTGTGAAACCGCCGGACTGGGGCCTCCCCAGCACGCGCCGCCGTGCCTTCCGCATGGTCTGCGATGACAGTTGAAAGGATACATCTCAATGAGCAGACAAGACCCGACCTGGATTTCTGACTGGAACCCAGAGGATGCGACGTTCTGGGATTCCAAGGGCAAAGTGATCGCCCGATGCAACCTGATCTGGTCGATCGTCGCAGAGCATATCGGATTTTCGGTCTGGCTGATCTGGAGCATCGTCGCAACCAAGTTGCCGGCGGCCGGCTTCCACTACACGACCGACCAGTTGTTCCAACTGGTGGCGGTGCCCGGACTGATCGGCGCGCTGATGCGGTTTCCCTACACTTTCGCGGTCACGATGTTCGGCGGCCGCAACTGGACGATCTTCAGCGCCTCGGTGCTGTTCATCCCGACGCTCGCGCTCGCCTATTTCGTGAGCGAGCCCTCGACGCCGTTCTGGCTGATGCTGCTGGTGGCGTCCACCGCCGGTCTCGGCGGTGGCAATTTCGCCTCCAGCATGGCCAACATCTCCTTCTTCTATCCCGACCGCATGAAGGGCTGGGCGCTCGGGTTGAACGCGGCCGGCGGCAATATCGGCGTCTCGAGCGTGCAGTTGCTGACGCCCATCCTGATGGGTGTCGGCCTGTTCAATCTCTACCAGGCCACGCCGGTCGCTGG
>JBGPSI010000232.1:0-7596 GCA_041490045.1 Bradyrhizobium sp. | reverse complement strand
CCTGTCGGCGAAGACATGCGGATGCCGCCGGATCATCTTGCGCGTGATCGCCTCGACCACGTCGCCGAACGCGAATGCGTTCTGCTCCTCGGCCATCCGGGCGTGAAACACCACCTGAAGCAGGAGATCACCGAGTTCCTCCCGGAGATCGTCGAGGTCGCCGCGCGCGATGGCATCGGTGACCTCGTAGGCTTCCACGATGGTGTAGGGGGCAATGGTCGAAAAATCCTGTTCGAGATCCCAGGGGCAACCGGTACCGGGCGTCCGCAGCGCCGCCATGATTTCGAGCAAGCGTGAAATATCGCGGGAAGGGGTCATGGCGCACCGGCCTGAGGGGATTTCCGACCTATATGCAGCAAGACGCGCGCCAATCCCAGCAAAACGAGCCGGACAGGCCGGCATTTCCACCGATTGGCCCCGCGTTCGATGAATGCTAAGGGGCAGCCCATGAGCGATCGATCGCAGTTCGAAACCGCGCTGGTGCTGTTCTCCGGGGGACAGGATTCCGCGACCTGCCTTGCCTGGGCGCTTGAGCGCTTCGCGCGTGTCGAAATGCTCGGTTTCGACTACGGGCAGCGGCATGCCATCGAACTTGAATGCCGCGCGCGCCTGCTCGACGGCATCAAATCGCTGCGTGCGGATTGGGCTGCAAAACTCGGCGAAAGCCACACCTTGAAAATTCCGACCCTGGCCGAAATTTCCGACACCGCGCTGACGCGCGATGTCGCCATCGCGATTGGAGCGGACGGCCTGCCCAACACGTTCGTGCCCGGCCGCAATCTGGTGTTTCTGACGTTCGCGGCGGCGCTGGCCTACCGGCGTGGCATCAGCCACATCATCGGCGGTATGTGCGAGACCGACTATTCCGGCTATCCCGATTGCCGTGACGAGACCATCAAGGCGCTGCAGACCGCCCTCAATCTCGGCATGAACAAGCAGTTCGAATTGCATACGCCGCTGATGTGGCTGGACAAGGCCTCGACATGGGAACTCGCCAACGAGCGGGGCGGGGCGGGGCTGGTCGATCTGATTCGCGAACACTCCCACACCTGTTATCTCGGCGAGCGCGGGGCGCGGCACGATTGGGGCTATGGGTGCGGCGAGTGCCCGGCCTGCGCATTGCGCGCGAAGGGCTGGCGGGAATATACGGCGGCGACCGTCTAACTTGCAAAATCCTCCGGGCTCAGCACGATCGGCGAGCCGTGCGGCGTGCGGTCGGCGGCGTGGTCCCAGGCATCGCGGTAGCGGTGCAGCGTTTCGGAAGACGCCACGCCTTTCGCCGCGACAAGCTTTTCGAGCGTCGCCAGCCAATGCCGGTAATAGGTCTCGCCGCTGTCGGGATCGCCGGCCGCCTGGGCGCGCCTGATTTCATCGGCCAGCGCCGCCGCCCATTCGTTCCACGTGAACAATCCGCGCGCGTGCAGCGCCAGCGCCATGGCAAAGGCCTGCGCTTCCCAGGGTTCGCGAAAAACCGGGCCGTCGGCGTCACGGGGAATGCCGGGCACGGCGCGGGCCGCGGCGTCAGCGGCTTGCGGATCAAGCGCCATCAGGCCGGCTCCAGATAGGATTCCCAGGCATCGACCGATGTCTTCACCGACGCGTCGCCATCCGCTCCCCACAATTCACGGCCGTCGAACGTCACGGTGTAGAGCCATTGCGGATTCTCCTGGCCCATGGAGTTGGTGTCCGGAAACACGTGAACACCGTGCAGCATCTCGACGACGCCGAAATGCCCGCGCACATAGCGCGGCAGCCGCGTATGGGTCGGCGGATGAATGTCTTTCGCACGGACGCGGTCGCCAATGGCGAAGCGGGCTGGGCTCGTCGCCGCGCGCTCGGTCGGTCCGCCCCGATGCAGCATGGCCGCAACCCCGTCGCGCGTCAGCGTCTTCGCCACTTGTTTTGCAGGGTGCAACGGCTTTGCGGCGTCGATCTCATCCGATGCGACGAGGCCGCGCTCCAGCATCAGCCGCTCGAGGCCGGCGAGCCAGATCTGGTAATAGCTCATGCCGAGATAATCCGCGGGCGGACGATCCTCGCGGGCGAAGCGCGACATGTCGATGTTCCAGCCGCCGGGCATCGCCATCGCCAGCGTGATCGCGAAGGCGCGCTTTTCCCATTCGGCGTGAAACACCGGCTCGTTCGGTTCCGGCGCGACCGGACCGGACCATGCCACGCCGCCCATGTCATGCGCGCCATCCATCAGGCGACCTCGTGCGGCTGCTTCGGCAATCCCGTGCCGATCATGCTGTCGCGGGTGACGAGGTCGGCGAGACGTTCCTCGCTCCAGCCTTCAGTGCCTTGGGGACGCATCGGCAGCACGAGATAACGGATTTCCGCGGTCGAATCCCAGACACGGATCTCGGTGCCGTCAGGCAATTCAAAGCCGAAATCACGCAGCACACCGCGCGGATCCTTCACGGCCTTGGAGCGATAGGGCGCCGACTTGTACCAGACCGGCGGCAGCCCGAGCACCGGCCAAGGATAGCAGGAACACAGCGTGCATACGACCATGTTGTGAAGCTGCGGCGTGTTCGCGACGGCCACGATGTGCTCGCCTTGACGCCCGGCGTAGCCGAGTTCCGATATCGCCGGCGTCGCATCCTTGATGAGGCGGGCGCGATAGGCCGGATCGCTCCAGGCCCGGGCCACCACGCGCGCGCCGTTGCGCGGCCCGACCTTGGTCTCGTAGGTTTCGATCAGAAGATCGAGCGCGGCCGGATCGACATAGCCTTTCTCGGTCAGGATGGTTTCAAGCGCGCGCACCCGCAATTCGGTCTCGGACAATTCCGAATGGTCGTGGTCGTGATGATGATCATGGTGATGGCCGGTCATGCCCAAAGGATAGGCGAAATGTTCGGGCAATGTCGAGACGCTGTCTGACAATGGGAATTTGATCGCGATTCCAGCACTATCGCACCGCCGCAGAGGAACGATCGCGCGGCCGCTTCACCGGTAGCCCAATGAGACCGGGCCGCTCCGCAGTGCGATGGTCAGATGGTGCGCAATTGCTTTCGCGCTTCGTTGGCGATCGGCTTGAGAGAGTCCGGTGCAGCCTGACCGACCAGGCTGTAACCCATGCCGTCGTCCGCCCAGGTAAAGCCGGAAATGCCGCGGTCCGACTGTGGTGCCATCGGTGCTCCCTGCTCCGTGCGCATCGGACGTGCCAGCATCACCAGTCGCGTTCCCCTGTCGTCATCGTACATGAACATCGCAGCAGGGCCATGTGACGTCGCAATCAGGCGTCCACCCATCAGGCGATAGCCCGCATCTGTCAGATCCGGCACCCTGACTGGTTGACGCAGACGGTTGGATACCCACTGCACTAGCTGCTCGCTGTCGGACGCCCTGATTTCAACCGGCCGGAGATGATCCGGCGCATAGACGTCATAGGAATAGGCCGCTTCTTGCGCGAGCGCCGCCAGCCCTCCGCCGGAGGTTTGCATGGCGCCGCGAATCGCCCAGCCACCAAGCCCCCCGATGCTGATCAATAGAATGGCCGCGACCGCCCACCAGGTCGGCACGGTTCGCCGCCGGCGGCTCTCGATGATCCGTGCCAGGTTGAGCCGCGGTGGCAAGCGTTCATCCGCAATGTCGGCCAGGGCCGCGCGCATCAGATCGCGCTCGTTCGCATAGCCGGCGATACGCCCGGCCACGTCGGGATGGCCGGCAAGGTAGGCGGCCACTTCCGCTCGACGCTCCGGTTCCAGAACGCAATCCACATAGGCGTGGAGATCGTCTTCCGTAATCGGCCGATGGTTCATTTCACGCTCCGCAATTGTACAGGACCCCTCGGTGCACTCTTCGCTGGCCCGTCAAGTTCTTGATGCAGTCTTTCACGGGCTCGGGAGAGGCGCGACATGACGGTTCCGATGGGAACGTTGAGCACCTTGGCGGCCTCGGCGTAGGACAGGTCTTCGACCGCGACGAGCAAGAGCACCGAGCGCTGATCCTCGGGAAGCTTCGCAAGCCGGTCAAGGACATCGTGATACATCAGCTTTTGTTCCTGCACGGCGTCTTGCCCCAGATCACGCTCGGTGGCCGCATCGAGTTCTACGTGTTGGCCGCGCACCGCCAACTGGCGGAACTGGCTGACCGCAAGGTTGTGCAATATTGCAAATAACCAGGGACGGAGTGCTCCTTCGCGGCGTTGGTGCCAGCGGCTCACCGCTCGCTCGAGGCAATCCTGCACGAGATCGTCGGCCGTCGCGGGATTTCGGACCAGCGCCCGCGCGTAACGGCGGAGCGCCGGGATCAGCGGTTCGATCGAGAGCAGCATGTCATTCATGGCTGGCTCCGGCCGGATGCGCGGCTGGGAAGCGCGGGACCCGCGTGATCACGGGGCTTGAACCTGTACGACCGGCCCGAATTTCGACGAGTCGCCCGGGGCGATCACAAGATAGCGCCTTTCGGAACTGGCAGAACCCTGAACGATCTGACGAATGGGACCGGCCGCATTGACGATAGCGCTGCCCGCCGGGTTCGTGATGAACGCTGCAAGCGGTTGCAACGCCCCGCCGCCGTCGGCCGCTTGCGCGAGCGCGAGGATGTAGCGCTGCTTCGGTTCGAGGCCCGTTACCGAAGCCTGCAGAACCTGGATCAGCCCCTGGTCGAATAGCGAAATATTGGTCTGTGGCTTTGCTGATGCAGCGGCAGACTTCGAGGCAAGCGACAGCTGGGCGATTTGGCCGGCAACACCGAGGGGCTGCAAATTTGCGCGGTCGTCCGGGCCTGCGGCATCGGGCACATAGGCGATGGCTTGCGGAGCCTGACCGATCGGAATATTCGCAACCACCGCGTTCGTTGCAGTGTCGATCGCGGCCAGCGCATCATCGTTTTCCAAACCGACGTAGATGCGGGTGCCGTCACCGGACGGCCAGACGCCGTGCGGCAGCTTGCCCACCGGGATCGTGGCGACCTCCGAGAAATCGTCGGTGCGGAACACCCTGACTTCATTTCTTCCGCCGACGGTGACGTAAGCAAACGTCCCTTTCGCCGTTCGGGCAAAGTTGACATGGTTGGTGATGGCGCCGGTGTCGATCGTCCTGATCAGGGTGAATGGCGGCCTGGCGTTGAACACTTGTGTCTTGCCGATATCCTTGAGCGTGAACCAGACCTGCTCTCCGTCGGGTGTGGCCGCAATGTTGGGGCAGAACGGGCTTTCCTGCTTCACCCTCGCAACAATGCTGTGGTCCGCCACCGAGACGACATCGGTCTCGGGACTGAACGACGAGCAGATGTAGCCGTATTTCCCGTCCGGCGAGAAGATCTGCATACCCGGGCCGTTCGGCGTCACGATGCGCGTCTTCTCTGCAAAGCTTTTTGTGTCAAGCACCGAGATGTAATTCTCGCCGCGGACGGTGACCCAGACTTCCTTGCCGTCGGGCGTGAAGAACGCCTCGTGGGGCGAGCGTCCGACATAGGTCACATGCTTCACGGTGTTGGTCGCGGTGTCGACAAACGTCACCGAATTCGAGCCGATCGAGACCACCGCGAGGGTGTGGTGATCGGGCGAAAAGCCCAGGCCATGAACGAGAACTTGCCCTCTATAGAGCGGGCTGAAATTGCCGGGCTGCGGGTCGCCGAGGCGTATCACCCCGAGCAGCTTGTTGTCGACGGGATCGGTGACGGACACCGTGTTCGAGAATTGCTCGGCTGCATACACGCGGTCGCGGTGGCTCATCGGGATGTCGGGCGCCGACGCGGCGCCCGGCGCCTGACCGGCCAGCGCCGTCGCCGACGGTGCGAGAATCGTGGCCGCCAGCAGCAGACTGGCTTTAAAAAGCGAACGTTGCATTTTCTTCTCCTACTTGCTGCCTTCTGGAGACATGTCCATGTGGTGATGCGGATTTCCGGCCGCGGGTCGGGCCCGGTCTTGCTGCGTCGGGGCGGGCAGGGAGGCCGTGACTTGCTCGCCGATCGCCAGTTTCATGGCGGTGATCTCCTGCATCTGGTCAACGATGATTTCCTGTGCAATCCGTCGAAGCTGCTCGTTCTTTCCGTAGCGCAGTTCGATCACTGCCATGTCAATCGCCCCTTGATGGTGCGGAGTCATCATGGCAACGAAATCCCGGTCGATGTCGCCGGTCGGTTTTGCCGACATGCCGTCCATCATTTTCGCCATCGCGGTTTCGTTTTCCCTGAGAAATGGATCTTCTTCGCCGGCGGAGGTCGCATCGACCGACGGCGTGGTACGATGCGTTTCATGCGCCAGGACAAGAGGGGGCATGGCCAGGATGAGAACGACGCGAAAAACCGTCATCCCGAGGCAGGTCTTCAGAAATCGTAACATCCATCGTCTCCGATCTCGTCTTGGGTGATGGGGTAGACGGTTGATCTCGGGAAATATTCCGTCCATCGCGTTTTTTTCTAACTCCGCTCGGACCGCACAGGGGTGTTGGCGCGATCGCAACGGTAATGACGCGTGGGAACGTGGCCTATTCCCCCGCCTGCGGAGCTTTTTTAAGACGAACACGCAAGTCCCGGTCCGCCGTCGTGCCGCTTCAGGCGCTCATAACTAGGCATGAATCACTGCCCATTTCTGGGCTATGCTGTCGGAAATAACCGGCAGGGAGCATGCGCGTGGCGGACTTTGTGACGATCGAAAAGGGCCTGGGGCCCGAGGGCCGTATTGCCGTGGTGCGCTTCGACCGCGGCGACGGCATCAACGCGCTGTCGCCGGAAGCGCTGCGGCAGCTCACCGATGCTGCGCGCAGCTTCGAGGATGATGCCCAAACCTCGGTCGTGGTGCTCACCGGCGGCAAGGATGCCTTCAGCGCGGGCTTCGACCTCAAGGACCCCGAAGGCCGCGCGCGGCGGGCCATGGATCTTGGCGCGTTGCGCCGGCATCTCAAGCTGGGGCCGCGGCTGACCCACGCCTGGCACGAGATGGAGCAGATCACGATCGGCGCCATCGAAGGCTTTTGCGTCGGCGGCGGGGTGGCGCTGGCGGTGGCGCTGGATTTTCGGGTGATGGGCCGCGATGCCCATCTGCGGGTGCCCGAGATCGGGCTCGGCATGAACATGAGCTGGCAGAGCATTCCGCGCATGCTGCATCTGATCGGACCGGCGCGCACCAAGCAGGCGGTGATCCTGGCCGACCAGCGCATCTCGGCTGACGAGGCCTATGAGTGGGGCCTGGTGGAGGAGGTGGCCGATCCCGGCCACGCCCTCGATGCGGCCATGGCGTTCGCCGCAAAAGTAGCAGCTCAACCGCCGTTGTCGGTCGCCATGACGAAATTGACCGTCAACCGGCTGGCGCACGCGCTCGATGATCTCGCCAGCCACATGGATGTCGACCAGTTCGCGCTCGCCAGCATGAGCGAGGATCACAAGGAGGGTGTGACGGCGTTCCTCGAGCGGCGCAAGCCAAGGTTCAAGGGGCGGTAGGGATGCGCGCGTGCCTTGGAGCAACTCAAGACGACGGAGCGGGCTTCGTCGAGGCCAAATCTCCTGCTAGTGGTCTGATTCATTCGGACGATTCCCAAATCGACCGAAGCAGTTCAATCTCTCGGCATGAGAGCAGGAATTATCGTAAAGGTCACCCGGACGGACCGCCATCGACTTGAGGCGATCGTCTCGGATCGCAGCGCGCCT
>JBGPSI010000231.1:0-7609 GCA_041490045.1 Bradyrhizobium sp. | reverse complement strand
TGGCTCGACGACGGCAAGCGCCATCGCCGCGACGGTCGCCATCACAGTGGCGCGGCCGATCGATGAAAACACTGCTTTTCGCGCAAACATCTCGAATATCCTCCATGGTGGCGCGGCCCGTCTGGCCGCCTGTAGCCAACCACTGAACCGATGTTAGGTTCCCAAAACCGAACCCAGGCTGAACGATCGGTGGCGGAATCGTGGCACTCATCGGCCGTTCAGATTCCATCCGGCAGTATGTTCGAAAGCCCAGCTCCAGCCGTCATCAAGCGATCATCGCACCCGCGGGCGCTGGAGCCTAAAGTCGAAGTAGTCCAATGCGCGTGAGTTCGACCAATGCGATCCGCTGCATCTCGGCTCTGCTGACGGGCCTTTTGGGTCTCGCGTGCTTTGGCGGCGGTGAGAGCTGGGCGCAGGCCGAAGCCCGGCAGCCGATCCCGATCCGGTTTTCCTTCGATCGTCCGATCGATGCGGGCGCTTCTCCTGTCCTGCTGGCCTTGGCCGGCGGTCTGTTCAGCGCGGAGGGCCTCGCGGTAACGACCAGCAGCGCTAGCGGCTCGCCGGACGCGATCGCGCGCGTCGCCTCCGGCGCCAGCGATTTCGCGCTCGTCGACATCAACGAACTGATCCGCTTTCGCGGCAAGTCCGATGCGCCGCCCGTCAGGGCGGTGTTCATGCTGTTCAACCAGTCGCCCTACGCCATCATGGCGCGCAAGAGCCGCGGCATCCACACGCTCTCCGATATCGAAGGCAAGACGCTCGGCGTCGCCGAAGGCGATCTGTCGATCCGGCTGTGGCCGGCTTTGGCGCGGCAGGACGGTATCAAGATCGCGGGCGTGAAGCAGAGCAGGATCGGCGCCGCCGTGCGCGAGCCGATGCTGTCGGCGGGTCAGGTCGACGCCGTGACCGGGTTTTCCTACCTGTCGGCGGTCAATCTGAGGGATCGCGGCGTTCCGGCCGACGACCTCGCGGTGCTTCGATTTGCCGACTATGGCTGCGAGGCCTACGGCTTTGCCGTCATCGTCAATCCGGCGTTCGCCGCCAGGAGCCCCGAGGCCGTGAGGGGTTTCGTGCGCGCGCTGATTGCCGGGACGCATCTCGCCATCAAGCAGCCAGCTCGCGCGGTGGACGAAGTCGTCAGCCGGATGGATGGCGCATCGCGCGATCTGGAGCTTGAACGGCTGCAGACGCTGATTTCCGACAACATCCTGACCGGCGAGGTCAGGCGCAACGGCATCGGCGGCGTCGACCCTGCACGCCTCGACCGGTCGATCGCAGAGGTCGCGGAGGACTTCAAATTCGGCAAACGACCATCCGCGGCGGATATTTTCGACGACAGCTTCCTGCCGCCACTGGATGGCCGCCTCATCAATTGAGCAAAACATCGCCCGCGGCCTGTATCTTCGGGGCGTTCCCAGACTAGAATGGAACTTCTGACGGCGGTCGGCCGGCAATCCTCTTTGCGAGTCCCTGCGGTATGTCCATGTTCCGGCTTTACGTGCGCGTCCTGCAGCTGCTCGGCAAAGAGGCGCGGCTGGGCTGGATCCTTGCCGCCGCCAATCTGCTGCTCGCCGGCGCGCAATTCGCCGAGCCGGTGCTGTTCGGTCGCATCGTCGACGTCCTCTCCGGCAAGCCGTCGGCCGGGGCGTCCTCGGCCTGGCCGCTGCTGGCAGCCTGGGCGGCATTCGGCCTGTTCACCATCGCAAGCAGCGCCTGGGTCGCGCTGCACGCCGACCGGCTGGCGCACCGCCAGCGCCAGGCCGTACTGACGAATTACTTCGAGCACATCATGCAGCTGCCGCTGACCTTCCACACCGGCACCCATTCCGGCCGCCTGATGAAGGTGATGCTGAACGGCACCGACGCTCTGTGGCGGCTGTGGCTCGGTTTTTTCCGCGAGCATTTCGCCGCGATCATGTCGCTGGTGGTGCTGCTGCCGCTCGCGCTCTACATCAACTGGCGGCTGGCAATCCTCCTGTTCGCGCTGTGCGTCGTGTTCACGGTGCTGACGACGCTGGTGGTGCGCAAGACCTACGGCATGCAGAACGAGGTCGAGGCGCATTACAGCGACCTGTCCGCGCGCGCCTCCGACGCGCTCGGCAATGTCGCGCTGGTGCAGAGCTTCGTGCGCATCGATGCCGAGGTGCAGGGCCTGCGCTTCGTCGCCGACAAGCTGCTCGCGGTGCAGATGCCGGTATTGTCGTGGTGGGCGCTGGTCACCGTCATCACGCGGGCGTCGACCACCATCACGGTGCTGGCGATCTTCACGGTCGGCATCGCGCTGCATGCACAGGGGCTCACCACGGTCGGCGAGATCGTGATGTTCGTCTCCTTCGCCACCATGCTGATCCAGAAGCTCGAACAGGTGGTCTCCTTCATCAACAACGTGTTCATGGAAGCGCCTCGCCTGCAGGAATTCTTCAACGTGCTGGATGCGGTACCCGCGGTTCACGACCGGCCCGATGCGATCGATACGGGACGACTCTCGGGGCTCGTCGAATTCATCGACGTGTCGTTTTCATATGACGGCAAGCGGCCCGCGGTCGAAGACCTTTCCTTCGTCGCGCTGCCCGGCCAGACCATCGCGCTGGTCGGGCCGACCGGCGCCGGCAAATCGACGGCGATCGCGCTGTTGCATCGCGCCTTCGATCCGCAGTCGGGCATCATCAAGATCGACGGTATGGACGTCCGCGGCCTGACGCTGACGGCGCTGCGGCGGAATATCGGCGTGGTATTCCAGGAAGCGCTGCTGTTCAACCGGACGATTGCCGACAATCTGCGCGTCGGCAAGCCGGACGCGACCGAGGAGGAGATGCGGATCGCAGCCGCCCGCGCGCAGGCGCTGGAATTCATCGAGCGCAACGAGCAGGGATTTGAGACCAATGCCGGCGAGCGCGGACGGATGCTGTCCGGCGGCGAGCGGCAGCGGCTCTCGATCGCGCGCGCATTGTTGAAGGATCCGCCGATCCTGATCCTCGACGAGGCCACCAGCGCGCTCGATGCCGTCACCGAAGCCAGGGTCAACGCCGCTCTCGACGAAGTGATGAAGGGCCGCACCACGTTCGTGATCGCGCACCGGCTTTCGACCATCCGCAACGCCACGCGCATCCTGGTGTTCGATAGCGGGCGCGTGATCGAAAGCGGAACGTTCGATGAACTGGTGGCGAAAGGAGGCCGTTTCGCGGAACTCGCCAAAGCGCAGTTCATGGTTCAGGAAAATGCGCGGGCCAGCATCCAGAGGCGTGAAACCGGCAGTACCGCTGTCAAGATTTGAACATCGTCGAAATTCGGCCTATTTCGTCCACGAATTAGTCGCTCAGCCTCTGTTCTGAATCGGCAAGCCGGTATAGGTTTGCAGCCGCCGTAGCCGACGGCGCAAGTTTATGTTTCAAGATCCGCACGCTTGAAACCCGAACGTCACATGTCAGGACCTCCTTTTCGAAGGCGGGTCTCAAAGGACCGGAATCGGATTGTGCATTTTCTTCGCCCGCTGCTTCGCAAGTCATCGTTGAACTGGATCGTTCTTGTCGCAGCGCTCGGCATTGTCGCCCCGCGGCTGGCACATGCGGAAGCCCGCCTGCTGATCGAAGCCGACACCGGAAAGGTCCTCGAAGCCGAGAACGCCACCTATCCCTGGTATCCCGCGTCGGTGACCAAGCTGATGACGGCTTACACCACGCTGAAGGCGGTCAAGGAGGGGCGCATCACGCTCGATACCCTGTTCACGGTGTCGCCGGTCGCAGCCTCCCAGTCGCCCTCGAAGATGGGGTTCCGGCCCGGCACCCAGGTCACGGTCGACAACGCGCTGAAGATGATGCTGGTGAAATCGGCCAACGACATGGCCGTGGTGCTGGCCGAAGGCGTCGGCGGTTCGATCGACGGCTTTTCGGCGCTGATGAACCAGAACGCGCAAAAGCTCGGCATGACGCAGACGAGCTACGTCAATCCGAACGGCCTGCCCGCCGACGGCCAGATCACTTCGGCGCGCGATCTTGCGATCCTCGCCCGCGCGATCATTCGCGATCTGCCGGAATACGAATATTTCGTCCACATTCCCTCGATCCGATTCGACCGCCGGGTCACGCAGAACTTCAACAAGCTGATCGGGCGCTATCCCGGCGCCGACGGTTTCAAGACCGGCTTCATCTGCGCGTCCGGCTACAATCTGGTGGCGTCCGCCACGCGCAACGGCAAGCGACTGATCGCTGTCGTGTTGGGGGCTTCATCCGGCCAGATGCGCGCGGTGCGGGCCGCCCAAATGCTCGAGCGCGGCTTCGCCAGCAACACGCTGGCATGGCTGCGGCCCTCGCTCGGCACGGTCGACAATCTGGTGCCGATCGACGCCTCGCCGCCGAACCTGCGCGACGAGATGTGCAGCGGCAAGCGCCACAAGCCCGCCAGCGACGAGGACGAGGACACGGTCGCCAGCAGCGGCGGCTCGACCGGCGGCGACGCCAGCATGACCTTCTTTGCCGCCGGGCTGCAGCCGCCGATCCTGAAGCCGTCGGAATTGCTGGCGGCGGCGCCCGCGCCCTCGGAGCCGATCGTCGTCTACACCGGCCCGACCCGAACCGGTGCGGCGTTGGTCGCGGCGGTTGCCGCGGATGCCGACAAGCAGGCCACGCCGCATCGCGGAAAGAAAACCAGGATCGCGGCGAAGAAGCCCGATGCCGCGGCCGAGCCGAAAGCCGGAACCAGGGAAGCCGGCAAAGACATCAAGTCCGACAAGAAGTCCGAACCGAAATCCGCCGCCAAACCGGCTACCATCAAGCATGCCGACGCCAAGCCCGATAGCGCCCCGAAGGCTGCTGAAAAACCCGTCGCCGCCGCCGACAAGAAGCGGGCCAAGCCTAAGGCCGTTTCGAAGCCCGCGGCCAAACCCAAGAGCACGACCAGCGACGCCCCGCCGACGGATCGAAAGACCGCCGCACCACGCAGCTAGGCCTGCCCTCGGCCGAACCCTTCCCGTCCTCTTTGCTGTACAATGCGTCATAACGCGCGGGCGCCTTGCCATGGGCCGCCGCATTGCTCAATACTGCCCGGAATAACGCGTCTCGACCTGAAAATCGGGGCAAACCGGAAGGGGAAACACCATGGAGCGCATCTGGCTCAAGCAATATCCGGCCGGCGTGCCCGCCGATATCGATGTCACCCAGTACCCGTCGCTGGTCGAATTGCTGGAAGAAAGCTTCGCCAAGTTCGCGGACCGCAAGTCTTTCATCTGCATGGACAAGTCGATCACCTACCGCGATCTCGACGAGATGTCGGTGGCGCTTGCCGCCTATTTGCAGGGCAAGGGTCTCCAGAAGGGCGCGCGCGTCGCGCTGATGATGCCGAACGTGCTGCAATATCCGGTGGCCACCGCGGCCGTGCTGCGCGCGGGCTATGCGGTGGTGAACGTCAACCCGCTCTACACTCCGCGCGAGCTTGAACACCAGCTCAAGGATTCCGGCGCCGAAGCCATTATCGTGCTCGAAAACTTCGCGCACACCGTGCAGCAGGTGCTGGCGAAGACCGCGGTCAAGCATGTCATCATCGGCAGCATGGGGGACATGCTCGGCCTCAAGGGCATGATCGTCAATCTGGTGGTGCGGCGCGTGAAGAAGATGGTGCCGCCGTTTTCGATTCCGGGCGCGGTCCTGTTCAACGACGCCGTCGCGGCCGGCCGCGGCATGAAATTCAGCAAGCCGAAGATCGGGCCCGACGACGTCGCCTTCCTGCAATATACCGGCGGCACCACCGGCGTCTCCAAGGGCGCAACGCTGCTTCACCGCAACATACTCGCCAACGTGCTGCAGAACGATGCCTGGCTGCAGCCGGCGCTGGCGGCACCGCCGCATGTCGACCAGATCTTCATCGTTTGCGCGCTGCCGCTCTATCACATCTTCGCGCTGACGGCGTGCTTCCTGCTGGCGGTGCGCGCCGGCGGCGTCAATCTTTTGATCCCCAATCCGCGCGACATGGCCGGCTTCATCAAGGAACTGATGAAATACCAGGTCAACAGCTTCCCGGCGGTCAACACGCTCTACAACGGGTTGTTGCACCATCCCGATTTCGGCAAGATCGATTTCTCCAAGCTGAAGATTTCCAACGGCGGCGGCATGGCCGTGCAGCGCCCGGTGGCCGAGCAGTGGAAGAAGCTGACCGGCTGCAGCATCGCCGAAGGATACGGCCTGTCGGAGACTTCGCCGACGCTGACCTGCAACACCGCGACCTCGTCCGAGTTCAACGGCTCGATCGGCGTTCCCGTGCCTTCGACCTATATCTCGATCCGCGACGACGACGGCAACGAGGTGCCGCTCGGCCAGCCCGGAGAAATCTGCGCCAAGGGCCCGCAGGTGATGTCCGGCCACTGGAACCGGCCGGAGGAAACGGCCAAGGTGATGACCGCGGACGGCTATTTCCGCACCGGCGACATCGGCATCATGACGCCCGACGGCTACACCAAGATCGTCGACCGCAAGAAGGACATGATCCTGGTGTCGGGCTTCAACGTCTATCCCAACGAGATCGAGGAAGTGATCGCGAGCCATCCCGGCGTGCTGGAATGCGCCGTGATCGGCGTCCAGGACGAACGCACCGGCGAAGCCGTCAAGGCGTTCATCGTCAAGAAGGACCCGAACCTCACCGCCGAGGACGTCATCAAGTTCTGCCACGAGCAATTGACCAACTACAAGATTCCGAAGCAGATCGAGTTCAGGACCGAACTGCCGAAGACCAATGTCGGAAAAATCCTGCGCCGCCAGCTGCGCGACGAAAAGAAGGCCGCGGCGGCCTGACCGGGGCCCTCATGGTGAGAGAAAGCGCGCGAGCGCCGTCTCGAGCCATGCATCGGCCCCGATGACGGAACAGTGAACGCGCGGGGCCGTTGCTGTTTCCGTGGCACTCAATATTGTGCCCCTTGCCGGCCCGGTTTAAGAAATATCCGCACCATTAGGGAGAATTGACGATGACCATCAAAGTTGGCGACAAGCTGCCGGAAGCAAAGTTTCGCGTGATGACGGCGGAAGGTCCGCAGATCAAGACCACCGACGACATATTCAAGGGCAAGAAGGTCGCGCTGTTCGCGGTGCCCGGCGCCTACACCGGCACCTGCCACAAGATGCATCTGCCGAGCATTTTCCTCAACGCCTATGCCATCAAGGACAAGGGCGTGAACACCATTGCGATCGTCTCCGTCAACGACGCCTTCGTCATGAACGCCTGGAAGCGCGATACCGACCAGCGCGACGAAGCGGTGTTCCTGGCCGACGGCAACGCAGACTTCACCAAGGCGATCGGCATGGAGCTCGACGCATCCGGCAATGGGCTCGGCATCCGCTCCCATCGCTACTCGATGCTGGTGGATGACGGCGTGGTCAAGAAGCTCAATCTCGAGCCGGCCCCCGGCAAGGTCGAGGTCTCCGGCGGCGACACGCTGCTGGGGCAAATGTAAGCAACACCGTCATTGCGAGCCAACGGGTCGGCGCAAAGCGCCGCCCGATGACAGGCTCCGCGAAGCAATCCATGGCGCCCCAACGCGGAAAGCTGGATTGCTCACATGGGGATGGTGTGTGTCAATAAGCCTTCTTCCTTATGTTTGCGATCGGAGGTTCGAGCCGGTTTCGAG
>JBGPSI010000230.1:0-7643 GCA_041490045.1 Bradyrhizobium sp. | reverse complement strand
CTTCCATGCTCAAGGCCATCAAGGCCGACCTCAACTACGACATTCCCCACGACAACAAGAATTCGGGTCAGGCGCTGGCTCAAATCCTGGCCGAGAAGAGCAATCCGGTCGGCGACATCGGCTATTTCGGCGTCACCTTCGGCATGAAGGCGAAGGCCCAGGACGCGCTGGAGCCCTACAAGCCCGCCAATTGGGACCAGGTGCCCGCCGGATTGAAAGACCCGGACGGCTATTGGACCACCATCCATTCCGGCACGCTCGGCCTGTTCGTGAACAAGGATGCACTCGGCGGCAAGCCGGTGCCGGCCTGCTGGAAGGATCTGTTGAAGCCGGATTACAAGGGCATGGTTGGCTATCTCGATCCGACCTCGGCCGCGGTCGGTTATGTCGGCGCGGTCGCGATCAATCTGGCGCTCGGCGGTACGGCAGACAATTTCGACCCCGCGATCACCTTCTTCAAGGAATTGCGCAAGAACGATCCGATCGTTCCCAAGCAGACGTCCTACGCCCGCGTGGTGTCCGGCGAGATGCCGATCCTGCTCGATTATGATTTCAACGCCTATCGCGCCAAATATTCGGAGAAGGGCAACTTCGAGTTTGTGATCCCCTGCGAGGGCTCGGTGGTGTTTCCCTATGTCGTCGGCCTCGTCAAGAACGCGCCCGACAAGGACAAGGCGAAGAAGGTGCTGGACTATCTGTTGTCCGACAAGGGGCAGGCGATCTGGACCAACGCTTACCTCCGCCCGGCGCGCCCGATCGAATTGCCGGAAGCCGTGAAGAAGAAGTTCTTGCCGGACAGCGACTATGCCCGCGCCAGGAGCGTCGATTGGGGCCAGATGGAAAACATGCAAAAAGGCTTCGTCGACCGCTATCTCGCCGAGGTGCGCTGATGCAATATGGCGCTTCAAGCGGGGGCGTCGTTCCGTTTGGTAGAATGTGACCGCGCCCCCAGGGCCACATGGTTCGAGACGCGCGGCGTTGCCGCGCTCCTCACCATGAGGGTCTAAGACCTCATCCTGAGGAGGCGCGAAGCGCCGTCTCGAAGGATGAAGCCACCGACCTGGAATTGCGCTGGGGCACTATCCTTTGATATCGCATAAATCCTTCGTCTGGCTATGCCTGTTGCCACTCGCCGTGGTGACGGTGGCGTTCTTTGTGCTGCCGATGGCGCGGCTGGTGGTGACGGGCGCCGAAGGCCCGCAGGGGCTGGCGGGATATCTGGCCATCCTGACCGAGCCGCGCTACCGCGCCACCCTGATCAACACCGTCGTTCTGGCCACCGCGACCACGGTCGCTACGTTGGTCATTGCCACGATTGCGGGAATGTTCCTGCAGCGCCATCGCTTTCCCGGCCGTGCCGTCCTGATTGCGATGCTGACGTTTCCGCTGGCGTTTCCCGGCGTGGTCGTCGGCTTCCTGATCATCCTGCTCGCCGGCCGCCAAGGCCTGATCGGCGACATCACCGGGCGCCTGTTCGGCCAGAAGCTGGTGTTTGCCTATTCGATCTACGGGCTGTTCCTCGGTTATCTCTATTTCTCGATCCCGCGGGTCATTCTTACGATCATGGCAGCGGTGCAGAAGCTTGACGTCGGCCTGGAAGAGGCCGCGCGCTCGCTCGGCGCGAGCCCCTGGGCCGTGCAGCGCGACGTCGTGCTGCCGGCGCTGGGGCCGGCCTTCGTGGCCTCGGGCGCCATCGCCTTTGCCACCGCAATGGGCGCATTCGGCACGGCGTTCACGCTCGCCACCAATATCGATGTGCTGCCGATGCTGATCTATACCGAGTTCACGCTGGCCGCGAATTTTGCGACTTCCGCGGCGCTGTCGGTCGGGCTCGGGATCATCGCCTGGGCGATCCTGGCGCTGGCCCGCTCGTTCAGCGGCAGCGCCGTTGCGGCGGCCGGATGAGATGATGCGCGATCGCCTGATCTTCGCCGGCCAACTCGTCTTTACGCTGATTGTTGCCGCCTTCCTGGTCGTTCCCGCGATCCAGTCGATCACCGCCGGCGTCACCGTGAATTACTTCCGCGGGATATCCTCTGGCCTGACCCTGCAATGGGTGTTCCAGGTCTGGGATCTCTATGCGGGCACCATCCTGCTGTCCTTCGTGATCGCCTTTGCGACCCTTGCCGTGACACTGGTGGCCGGCATTCCCGCCGCCTACGCGCTGCATGTCCGGGGAGGGCGGCTGTCGCGGATCGTCGAGGAAATCATCACTTTGCCGCTGGCGATTCCCGGGCTCGCGATCGCGCTGGCCCTGCTGTTCACCTATCAGGGCTTCAGCGAGTTTCGCCGTTCCTGGCTGTTCATTCTCACCGGCCATGTCATCTTCACCATGCCGTTCATGGTGCGATCCGTGATGGCGGTGTTCGCGACCGTCAACATCAAGACGCTGGACGAAGGCGCGGCGTCGCTGGGCGCATCGCCATGGCGGCGCTTTCGCGATGTGATCGTTCCGAATGCGGTGCCGGGGATTCTGGCCGGCAGCCTGATGGTGGTGACGCTCTCGCTCGGCGAGTTCAACCTGACCTGGATGCTGCACACGCCGCTGACCAAGACACTCCCCATCGGGCTTGCCGACAGCTACGCCTCGATGCGGCTGGAAGTGGCTTCGGCCTATACGCTGATCTTCTTTATCATGATCATCCCGCTCCTGGTCGCGATGCAGGTGTTCGCCGACAAGGAGCAGGCAAGATGAACGTGGCGGCGGGACACGGCGCTTCGGTGCGCGTCGAGGCTTGCGGCAAGACCTTTGCCGACGGCACGCGCGCGCTCGAGCCCGCAACGCTCGACATCGCGCGCGGCGAAACGCTGGTGCTGCTCGGTCCCTCCGGCTGCGGCAAGACCACCATGCTGCGCATCATCGCCGGCCTCGAATTGCCGGATCCCGGGGGCCGGGTGCTGTTCGACGGCCGCGACATGACGTCGGTGCCGATCGAGAAGCGCAATGTCGGCATGGTGTTTCAGTCCTACGCGCTGTTCCCCAACATGAGCGTCGCCGACAATATCGGCTATGGCCTGAAGATCCGCGGCATGGGCGGCAAGGAACGCGCCGTGCGCGTCGCCGAACTGGTGGCGCTGACCAACATCACCGGCCTCGAAGGCCGCCGCATCGACCAGCTCTCCGGCGGCCAGCGCCAGCGCGTGGCGCTGGCGCGCGCGGTTGCGATCCGGCCGGGCATCCTGCTGCTCGACGAGCCCCTGACCGCGCTCGACGCAGCACTTCGCGACCGGCTGCGCGGCGAACTCAATCGCCTGCTGCGCGCGCTGGGCATCACGACGATCTACGTGACGCACGACCAGTCCGAGGCCATGGAGCTCGGCGATCGCATCGTTGTCATGCAGAAGGGAACGATCGCCCAGATCGGTACCCCGCGCGAGATCTATTTCCTGCCCAAAGATCGTTTCGTGGCGGAATTCATCGGCGCGGCGAACATCATCGAGTCGCCTCTCGAGAACGGCCATCTCGTGCTGCCGGGTGGGCGGCAACCGATCGGCGGCGATGCGAGTCTGCCCGCCGCGCTCGCCATGATCCGCCCCGAAACCATCCGCGTGGTCGAAGCAGGAAGTGCGCCGCTGTCGGGCACCGTCGACAGCGTCAGCTTTATCGGCGACCGCCAACGCATGGTCGTCAGCGGCGCGTCGGGCAAGCCTCTCACGGTCGACGCGCCGAACACCATCAAGGCCCAGGCAGGCGAACGGGTCGGCCTGTCGATCGCACCGGATGCCATCCGTCTGCTGCCCCCGGAGAAGTGAAGAAGTCCGATGCCGGAAAAACCAGTTCACATCGCCCAGATTTCCGACCTGCACATCAAGCCGCCGGGATCGCTCGCCTACGGCCGGGTCGATACCGCGGCCGCACTGGAACGCTGCGTGGCGGCCTTGAACGCATTCAGGCCACGGCCCGACTTCGTGGTGATCTCGGGCGATCTGGCGGATACGCCGGCGGCCGAGGAATATCAGTATCTCAAGCGCCTGCTGATGCCGCTGGAGTTGCCCTTCGCCGGCATTCCCGGCAATCACGGTTCCCGCGAACTGATGCGCGCCGCGTTCCCGTCGGCGGCCTATGCGTTTCCATCCGGGCGGATCAACCAACGCGTCGAGATCGCCGGGCTCGATCTGCTGCTGCTGGATTCGAGCGTGCCGGGCAAGCCGCATGGCGAACTCGACGCGCCGACCCTCCAATGGCTCGAGGCAACGCTTGCCGCCTCGCCGGACAAACCGGCGCTGGTGTTTTTGCATCATCCGCCGTTCAAGACCGGCATCTGGCACATGGACCGCCAGAATCTGTTCAACGCCGGCGAGTTCGCCGCCGTCGTCAGCCGTCACCCGCGCGTGCAACGCATCGCCACCGGCCACGTCCACCGCGCGGCGCTGACGACGTTCGCCGGCGTCGCGACCACGATCTGCCCGGCGCCCAATCACGCCGTCGACCTCGATCTGGCCGAGCTGCGCGAGCCCTCCTTCAAGGTCGAGCCGCCGGCTTTTCATCTCCACAGCTGGTTTCCCGGCGAGGGTTTTGGCAACGTCGTTACCCACCAGGTTCCGATCGGCCATTTCGACGGGCCGCACCCGTTTTTCGGGCCGGACGGGAAGTTGCTTTGAGGGAGTGGATTTCGTAATCCAGATGCCGGCAACAAAATCCCAAAGGAAACACCATGGTTGACGCGCTGATTATCGATGCATGCAGGACGCCGCGGGGCATTGGCAAGGCGGGCAAGGGCGCGCTGTCGGGCATTCATCCGCAGCTGCTGGGCGCCACGGTGCTGCGGGCGCTGGCCGATCGTACCGGGATCGATACGGCCGACGTCGACGACATCATCTGGGGCACCAGTTCGCAGAGGGGACCGCAGAGCGGGGATCTCGGCCGGATGTCGGCGCTCGACGCCGGCTACGATGTTCGCGCCTCAGGCGTCACACTCGATCGGTTCTGCGGCTCCGGCATCACCAGCGTCAACATGGCGGCGGCCTCGATCATGTCGGGCTCCGAGGATCTCGTCATCGCCGGCGGCACCGAGATGATGTCGATGGAAGGCCGCCGCGGCGAGGGCCCGTTCATGATGGACAATGGCAACCTTCATTTGCGCGCGCTCCATCCGCAGTCGCATCAGGGCGTCTGCGCCGATGCCGTCGCGACGCTGGAAGGCATTACGCGGGAGGATGTCGACGGGCTCGGTTTCGAGAGCCAGCAGCGGGCGGCCAACGCCATCAGGGCAGGTCATTTCGCCAAGAGCCTCGTTCCCGTTTATCGCGAGGATGGCAGCCTGGCGCTCGACCGGGAGGAATATCCGCGGCCGCAGACCACACTGGAAGGGCTGGCGGGTCTCAAGCCCGCCTTCACCGCGGTGGCGGATTATCCGCTGGACGACAAGGGCACGACCTACCGCAACCTGATCCTGCAGAAATTTCCCGAGCTCGACATCAATTTCGTGCACCACGCCGGCAATTCGTCGGGGGTTGTCGATGGCTCGGCAGCACTTCTGCTGGCTTCGCCCGGTTACGCCAAGGCGCACGGCCTGAAGCCGCGCGCACGCGTGGTGGCGATGGCGAATATGGGTGATTCACCGACGCTGATGCTGAACGCACCGGTGCCGGCCGCGCATAAGGTGTTGGCCAAGGCCGGGCTCAGGCTCGACGATATCGACCTGTTCGAGATCAACGAGGCTTTCGCGGTGGTGGCCGAAAAGTTCATCAGGGATCTCGACCTCGACCGCGACAAGGTCAATGTCAACGGCGGATCGATTGCGCTCGGTCATCCCATCGGCGCGACTGGCGCTATCCTGATCGGCACGCTTCTCGACGAGTTGGAGCGGCGGGACCTCAAGCGCGGCCTGGTGACCATGTGCGCCGCCGGCGGAATGGCGCCGGCGATCATCATCGAGCGCGTCTAGACCCAGGAAATCGGCACTGGAGAAAAGACGAGACAGAGCCTCGATTCTGGTGCAATCAGAACCGGGGCTCTCGCGGCCCCCGCCGATCAGCTTGCTTTGGCCAGGTCGTCATCTTCCGGGGAGTTCAAATACATCCCGGACATGGTGTCGACCCAGCACAGATGGTCGTGAACCTTGACCACGCCGGTAACGTTCTCCGCGGCGACGACTGCGGCCTTCCGCGCACGCTCTTCGGTGATGACGCCGCTCAGATGGACGATGCCGTCGCGCACGATCACGCTGAGGCCGAACGGGCACCAGTCGTTCTTCTCGATCGCATCGATGACACGGTTGCGAATGTGGTCATCGTCGGCCGTCGGATCCGGAATTTCCTTGGCGAGGCTCGCGACCGCCTGCAACAGGTTGGAACGCGACACGATGCCGACGATCTTGTCGGCGCGCATCACCGGCAGGCGCTTGATGTTGTTCTTCTCCATCAGCTCCACGATCGTCTCCAGCGGCGTGTCTTCTGTGACCGTCAGCGGCTGCGACGTCATGATCTCGGAGATCTTGCTGCCGTGCTCGTGAACGAAATCGGCCGCCGCCTTGCCCGGACCAAGAATGAATTTCAGGAACCGGCCGCGCTTGCGCTGGGTGCCGATTTCGCTGCGGCGGATGAAATCCCCTTCCGAAACGATGCCGACGAGCTTGCCGTCGGTGTCGACGACCGGAAGCCCGCTGATGTGCTTCTGCAGCATGGTATTCGCCGCATCGGCGACCTTGGTGTCTGGTGTGACCGATATGACCGGCCGGGTCATGATCTGGTGGGCGCGCATGGGAGGCTCCGCAAGTTCGAGATTAAAACCGATAGAGGGCAAGTTAGGCCAGCCGGGGCGCTCCGATTTGACGCAGGTCAAAGGCGGGGCAGGTAGCTTCCCCTCACTTGATGCAGCTCAATGTCATCCAGGATCAGGGGCTTATCCTGAAAAAAGGATGTAAAATGTGGAGGTTGTCATGATGGAGTTCTCCGTACCCCGCGCCGAGATTCTTGAGCAACCGGCCGCCGATGCCGCCACGCAATTAACCAAGGCGAACAAGCACGCTCTGGACTTCATGGCGGGCGCGCAGAAAATACTGCTTGAGGAGATGGTGTTCGCCGGCAATGAGATGCTCGAGCGGGCGCGAACAGAAACACACCTGTTCTCCGAATTCGTCTCGAAGATGGCCGGATCGCATTCGGTCAAGGACCTGAAGACGATGTGCGAGGAATGCGGCCGGCACCAGATCGACTTCGTCCGCCGCGACAGTGAGCGGCTTTTCAAGCACGGTGAACGGATGCTGGAGACCGCGTCGAAGCTGTTCAGGCCGCAGGACTGATCTGTCTTTGGTCTGTCATGAATTTGAAGGCTAATCGGCCCGGAAGTGGAAGAGATGGATTCCAGGAAATCGATGTCGACCTTGCCGCCGAAGCCTGAAACGCCGAGGTTACCATGTCCCGCGCATGCCCCGGGCTATGCAGACGGTCGCGCCGCCGTCCCGGTCGAGCCGCGCGCCGAGCCGGTGCCCGAAGCTCACAAACCGCGGCAGCCGGAAACATTTGAGGGCGACCGCGCGCTTCACGCGCTGGCGGCGCGCCTGACCGGCGGCATTTCGCCGGTAGCGCTTTCGCTCGCCTTTATCGATTGGGCTGCGCACTTGGCGACGGCGCCGCAGCGGCGGATGGAGATTGCCCAGGAGGGGATGCGAGACGCGGCCGGGTTCTTTGAAACGGCGTTG
>JBGPSI010000229.1:0-7710 GCA_041490045.1 Bradyrhizobium sp. | reverse complement strand
TAGGTCTTCTCAATCATTGCTACACTGGTGTCATGATGTGCAGCGACCACGCGCACCGGAACGCCGCCGAGCAGCATGCGCACGATACTGGAGTGCCGGAGCGCGTAGGGCGTCACCTCGGGATCAAGTCCAATGCTCTTGGCGACGGCGCGAAAGCGGAGATCTAGCCGGGGAATCCTGTCAAGCAGCGGCGTAGTTAGAGCGCGACCGACTGCCGCCTGACGCAAAGTCGAGGCCAAGCTGAGCGAAATCGATAGTGGTCGTCGCTCAATGCTCCGGTTCCGACCCTTGCGACTGCTAGGCATCATTAGTCGAGGCGCGACCGGATCATCCTGCAAATCATGGACCTCCAGCCGCAATAGCTGCGATTCACGAGCACCGGTAGCGGCCAAGGTTTCGATAAACACGCCGAGTTCGTGGTCGACTTCATATGAGGTGCGGACCACCGTGCACACGGTAGCATCCGGTAAGATCACGTTGCGCGCGGTCTCGCTATCGGGCAATCGCTTCAATCCATTCGTCCACGCCTTGACGTTGACGATGCGCGGGTCGTCGGCAGCCGCGAGATTCAGGGCCGCCTTCAGGCTGCGCCCAACCCGATCAGCGGTGGCCGGTGTCAGGCCGCGCTTAACGAGGCCATTACGCCATGTCCGTAACTCTTTCTCGGCGAGCAGTGCGACCGCTTTAGCTTTAAGCGTATAAGGCAGATTGAAGCGAACCATCGTGGCGTTACGCTTGTCCGCGCCACGCGCGCTTAGGTCGCTTTCATAGTTATCGATAGACTCGCCGACAGTGGCCGGGCGGTCGCCGGAGCCTTCACCGCCGCGCGCGAGGGCGCGGGCTTTGTCCTGCGCCTGCCAATAGGTCATCACCGATTCGCCATTCGCCTCCTCATAATCGTCAGCGATGGCAAAACCTTTGGTCCAGTTGCTGCCGTGACCGTCAGCGGCGCGGACCACCCATGCACCCGCACCTTGGTTGCGCCGGTATCCGAGCGCGATCCTGGGCGCGATCTGGACAAAGTACGGTTTCTTCCGCCCCGCCAGCTTCAGGCGTGAAGTGCGATTTTCCAGCTTGGTCGAACGAGTGCTGCGAGCCATGGCATCCCCCAGAGTGTCCCGGAAGTGTCTCCGCCATGGGTATAGATGGGTATGGAGTCCAGTGCACCCCAGTGGAGATATTACACGTAAACTCAATCGCTTGGCAGTGTGGCGTAGTATAGCATGGAGCGCCATAGAGCGTCGAGAGGCCCTACAAGGGCGCCGCGCCCGCCATCACCGACCTGATCGGCGGCCAGATCCAGGTGATGTTCACCACCGTTGCCAGCGCCGCTTCGCTGATCCAGGGCGGCCAGCTGCGTGCGCTCGCGGTGACCTCCGTGCAGCGCTCGCCGGCATTTCCCGACGTGCCGACGGTCGCCGAGGCCGGCGTTCCCGGCTACTCCGCGGAGAGCTGGTATGGTCTGTTCGCACCGGCCAAAACGCCCCGGGACGTCATCGACCGCCTCAACAAATCCGCCGCCATCGCCGTGCAATCCGAGGCGTTCAGGAAGCTCGGCGTCAACGAGGGGCTCGTGATGGTGGCGGCGCCGCCGGATGAGCTCGACCGCTATTTCCGCGGCGAGGAGGAGCGCTGGCGCAAGGTGATCCGGGATGCCGGCATCACGGCCGAATAGCGCTTTTCGCAGGAATATTTGCCAAGCGAGGGGGTTGCAGCCATTGTCGACAGACTAGTCCAACGAAAACAAGCACCAACCGGGAGAAAATAATGCGTTCGATCGTTTGCATGACCTTGGCCGCCTGCGCCATGGCAGTGGTGAGTTCACCCACATTTGCCCAAAACCCGACGCCCGCGGCGCCGCCGGCACCACCCTCCGCGGGCGGCACGCCCGATGCGGTGCCCTTCGATATTCCCTACGGCATGTCGATCGGGCTCGAGCGCGCCAAGCAGGTCATGGCCGCGGCCGAAGCCGAAGCCAAGCGCCGGAACTGGAAGATGAACATCGCCGTCGTCGATACCAATGGCGAACTGGTCCAGTTCGAGCGGATGGAAGGCGCGCAGATCGCATCCGGCACGATTTCGATCGGCAAGGCCCGCACCGCGGCGCGTTTCCGCAGGGAATCCCGCGTGTTCTACAACGTCTATGAATCCGGCCATCCCTATGTCTCCACGCTCGATCCTACGCTGATCGCAAGTCCCGGCGGATTTCCGCTGATCGAAGGCGGCAAGGTGATCGGCGCGGTGGGCTGCAGCGGCGGCACCGGCGATCAGGACGCCGCGACTTGCAAGGTCGGCGCCGAGGTCGTGAAATAGCCCGACGTTTTCGGCCCGGCGCGGGAGCTTCGGTTCTGATTGAATCAGGACGGAAGCTCTAGATTTTTGTTTTCACGCGTTTTCTTCACGCGAACCGGTACCCACTTCGCCCGAAAACGCTGTTAGCGCCGGACCCTTGGCCGGCGCCGCGGGTGCGAACACCGCGCGCGGCGCCAGGCGGGCCTATTGGCCTGCCGGCATGGTTTCCTTGACGAACCGGTTGCGCAAGGTGCCGATGCCGGTGATTTCGATCTCCACGACGTCACCGGCCTTCAGGTCGGGAGAGGCGCCATCGGTCCCCATCCAGATCACGTCGCCCGGCCGCAGCGTGAAATATTTCGTCAGTTCGACGATGAACGGCTTGATGCCGAAGATCATGTCGTTGGTGTGGAAGCGGCCCGTCTCCTTGCCGTTGACCTTGATGATTGTTTCCATTCTGTCGAGATCGACTTCGGTTTCGATCCATGGTCCCATCGGCTTGAAGGTGTCGGCATTCTTGGATCGCCACAATCCGCGATCGGCCTTCTGCCAGGAGCGCTCGCTGACGTCATTGCCGATGGTGTAGCCGAACACGCAGGACATCGCATTGGCGTCGGTGAGGTGCTTGGCCTTCTTGCCGATCACGACCACCAGTTCGCCCTCATAGTGGATCTTCTCGGTGGCGGTTGCGGGAATGACCACGTCTTCGTCATGCGCGATCAGCGCGTTCTGCGCGCGATAGCCGATCTCGGGCCGGTCGGGAACGTTCGGGACCGTGCCAGCCTTGTCGGCGGCTTCCTTGAGATGCTTGAGGTAATTGAGGCCGACGCAATAGAAGGTGCGCGGCATCACCGGCAGTTCGATCTTGACGTCTTTCAGGGCGTGCGTGCGTTGCGTGCGCTGCCATTCTCCGAAGGGATCGCCGCTCACCGCGATCACGCGGTCGCCTTCGACCGTTCCCCACGAGGTCTTTCCGTCCGCGGTAAATTGAAGCCAGCGCATGCTTTGTTCCTTCTATTCCGCCGCGGCCTGCGGCCGGGTTTTCCATGCGCCGGCGGCCGGGCGCGACAAGCCGAGATTTTCGCGCAAGGTCTTGCCGGCGTAATCCCTGTGAAACAGCCCGCGGCGCTGCAATTCCGGAACGACATGACGGACGAAATCCGCGTACGAGCCCGGCACATAGGTCGCCGCAATGACAAAACCGTCGCAGCCGCGGCCGACGAACATTTCCTCAAGCTTGTCGGCGATCTCCTTGGGTCCTCCGACGATCGCGTCCGCGGTCTGGCCTCGGCCGGAGAAGGTGACAAAATCGCGCGCGCTGGGGTTGGTCTTGCCCGAGGTCTTCAGCACGCCGTCGCGGATGCCGATGATGCCCTGCATGCTTTCGAGTTCCGCCGTGGTCAGCGGCTCGTCGATGCCCTTGGAGGCAAAATCGTAGTTCAGCCCCTCCGACAGCAGCGACAGCGCGTCGATCTCCAGCGGCAGCTTTTCGATCAGCGCCATCTTGTCCTCGGCCTCCGACTTGGTCGCGCCGCACACCGGCGTGGTCAGGTTGCAGAGAAACATCTGGTCGGGATCGCGACCCGCCTTGGCGGCTTCGTTGCGCACGGCTTCATAGCCCTGCTTGGCGCCTGCCAGATTGCGCGCCGCGGTGAAAATCACCTCGCCCCAACGCCCGGCAAAACGCTGGCCGCGGCCGCTGGCGCCGGCCTGGATGATGACGGGATGGCCCTGTTGTGAGCGCGGCACCGTGAACGGCCCGCGCGACTTGTAGAACTGGCCGCTATGGTCGAGGCGCTTGACCTTGGTCGGATCGGCGAACCGGCCGCTCTTCTTGTCGATCAGTAGCGAACCGTCTTCCCAGGAATCCCAGTGGCCGAGCACCACTTCCATGAATTCGTCGGCGCGGTCGTAGCGGAAATCATGATCGAGATGCGCGTCCTTGCCCATGTTGTGGGCTTCGCCGTCATTGACCGATGTCACCACGTTCCAGGCGGCGCGGCCGCCAGTCATCAGATCGAGCGTGGCGAAGCGGCGGGCGACGTCGAACGGTTCGTAATAGGTGGTGGAGCAGGTCGAGGCGAGGCCGAGCTTTTCGGTCGCCATCCCCATCGTTGTCAGTACGATGACGGGATCCATCTTCACACAGCGGATGCCGTATTCGACGGTATGGGCGTGGTCGTCGCCGTAGCGATCCGGCATCGCCAGCCGGTCGTCGAAGAACGCCATGTGGAATTTGCCGGACTCCAGGATCCGACCGATCTCCTGATAGTAATCCGCCGACATCGAATCGTCGCGCGATTCCGGATGGCGCCAGGAGCTTGGCAGGTTGGTGCAGTTCTGCGCCTGCAGGAAGCCGACCATCACCATTTGCCGTGTCATGCTGCTCTCCCTGTGCCGGCCGAATGCGAGGTCAGGTCAGACCGAGTTCGCCGGTCAATTTGTGTTCGCCCGCGAGCGCGCGCAATTTGTCCCAGGTCGCGTCCTCGATATCGATGCCGGACGCCTTGCGCTGCTGCTCCCGCAGATATTCGACCTCGCCCGGATAGAACACGCCGGTCGAGCCCTCCGACGGCGGCGTCGCCTTGAGATAGCGCGCGAATTCGGCGACCTCTTTCTTGAAATCCTTCAAGGGCCGGAACGCGGCGACGTTGAACACCGCCATGAAGCATCCGTCATTGTGCCGGCCGGTCGGCTCGACACCGAAGCCGAGGCCGGTGAGCAGCCCGCACAGCACCTCGACCATCGCGGCGAGGCCGCTTCCCTTGTAGCCCTCGGTGCCGCCGAGCGGCAGCAGCGCGCCGCCTTTGCGGAATTGCCTGGGGTCGGTGGTCTGGCGTCCTTCGCTGTCGACGATCCACCCCTGCGGAATTTCCTCACCGCGCGCGGCTGCGAGCTGGATCTTTCCGGCCGCCACTGCGGAAGTGGCCATGTCCAGATAGAACGGCGCCTCGAGATCCGACGGCACCGCGATCGAGATCGGATTGGTGCCGAGCCGCGCCTCGCGGCCGCCGAACGGCGCGACATGCTTCGGCGAACGGCCGGAATCGGCCGTCGCAATCCCGATCATGCCCTCGCGCATCGCCATCATGGGATAGGCGGCGAGCCGGCCGACATGGCTCTGGCGGAACACCGTGCAGGCGGCGACGTTTGCGGTCTTCGCCTTCTCGATCGTCAGCGCCATCGCCCTGGCGTTGACATGGAACCCGAAACCCCAGTGGCCGTCGATCACGGTCGTGGTCGGGGATTCCTGCACGATGGTCCACTTCGCTCCGGGCACGATATGCCCGACCTTGATGCGGTCGATATAGGTCGGGATCGCGATCACCCCGTGCGAATCATGGCCGGCGAGGTTGGCGTTGACGCAGCCGACAGCGACCGCGTTTGCTTCCTCTTCCGAAGCGCCCGCCGCCCGAAGCAGCGCCGCGCCGATGCGCGTGAGACGGTCGGCCTGCACCAGCGGCATGGGGTTTCCTCAAGGCTTTAAGCCCGCGCGGGGAGCGGGTCTTGCTTGTTGTCGCCGGCATGGTCTCAAAGCGACGGCGGAAGAGCAAGTGGCAAAGGATCGAAATCGCCGCGGCCGAGGCGGCTTCCCGCGCAGGCCGTTCCGCTACGCGGGATTTGAAGGCGTCACATGGCCGGGAAAATTGCCGGGCCAGGGCAGCGAAGTCTGGCCGGCGAGGCATTTCAGAAAAACCTCCGCGCCGTCGGCGAGCGTGGAGCCTTGGGGCAATTCCAGGCGGGCGCACCAGTCGGCCGGCATCGGTTGCCGCGCGTCGCGTGCCTCAAGTGCCGGTCCCCACCACCATGCCGGGGCCGCCGATCTGTCATGCTCGGGGACCGCGCGCCACCTCGCGAATTCGCGTACGGAGCGTTCGAATTGTACGTTGGCGGCCGGATGCATCGGATTTCCCTCAGGCCCCGATGATACACGTCTTTCGGTGCGAGCCAACGCCCATCCGTCGACTACTGCCGGCCGTGTTGCCAGTGCAAGGTGATGTCGGCGCCCGTTCTGTTGAGGTGCACATGCTGGTCGACGTGGTCGACCCATGATACCGGGATGAAGTGATGGTGCTTGCCGTCGGGTGAGCTCTGCTTGGTCAGCTTGATCCTGTCGACGCCTTCGAGGCGGTCGACCTTTCCGACGGTTTTTCGATCCGACGATATCACGTCCATATGCTCTTTGATCAGCGAGGTAGCCGTCATGTCTCGTCTCCCCCGGAAAAGGTTGAGACAAGGGAACGCGCCATTGCCGGAATGGTTGCGTCGTGCCGGGCGAAGGCTACGTGCGGAAGTTCACGGTGCCGCCGGTCAACGCCACTCGCGTTTCAGCCTCGTGCGGCAGGGTCGGTGTTGCGGCCCCTGTTGAACAGCAGGAAGAGCGCGCGCGGGTTGGTGGTGAAATAACGCCAGAACAATCGGCGCGGCTCCAGCCAAATCCGCCAGGCCCATTCTAGTCCAACCCTCTGCATCCAGAGCGGCGCGCGGACGCGGCTTCCCGACAGGAAGTTGAACAGCCCGCCCGACGTCTTGATGACGCCGACATTGGCAAGCTGGGGCGTGAATTCATCGACAAAAGCCTGTTCGTAGGGAACGCCGAGCGCCACCCACAGATAGTCGGGCGCCAGCGCGTTGATTTCGTCGACCTTGTCGCGCAGCGCCTGTCCCCTCAGATAGCCGTGGCTGTATCCGACGATCCGCAAGCCGGGATACATGTTCTGGACGTTGGCAACGGCTGCAGTATTCTCCGCTTCGTCGGCGCCGAACATATAGAAGGTCAGGCCCGCGGCTTGCGCCTTCCGGGCGACGACGTGGAACAGGTCGGTGGTGGCGACCCGTTCCGGCAGCGGCGTCCTTGATTGCAGCTTGGAAACCGCCACCAGCGGCTGTCCGTCGGCGTTGATGAGATCGGCGGCGCGGAACAGGCGGCCCGTCATCGGCTCGGTCGAACAGCGCGCCAGCACCTCGCCGTTGGCCGAGGTGAGATACAGCGGACGATCGGCCCGACGTTGCGGGAACACCGCGTCGATCATGAAATTCGCGGTCTGCTCGATGCCGAGCACGGCGAGCCGCAAGCCTCCCAGCGAGATTCTGGGAATGTTGGCGGTGGCGGCCCTTCCGACCGGATTGGCGCGACGCTCAAGCATATTGCTTGCCTCGCTGGCGGTCGACGGTCGCGGGTTTGAGCTCGTTGAGGACGACGCCGACCAGCTTGCGTTCAGCGCTGCCGAGGCCGGCGATGATGTCTTCCATGCAGTCGTTGATATCGAGATTGGCCGGCAGGATTGCGAGCAGGCCGTCGGCGGCGCCGATCAGCTTGCGGTCGGCGGCGGACCAGGGCATCGCCGGTCCGTCGACAATCACGAGGTCGTGGCCGCCGGCGGAACGCGCTTGTGCGATCGCCTTGCGGATGGCGTC
>JBGPSI010000228.1:0-7749 GCA_041490045.1 Bradyrhizobium sp. | reverse complement strand
GAGCAACGTCAATGCGAACATCCGAGGGCGCTCGCGTACGACAGCGCACGTCAGCGGCAGTTTGAATATTTCCGGACACCAAGAGGCGACGCGGAAATTTTTCGAGAATGCGCCAGCCACAGTGAGGCATCGCGCCGAGGCTATTTGGCGAATGTTGGCAGCAAATTCCGCAAGCGTTCGCCGCTGTTCACCAGCGTCTTATTCAACCATTATTCAACGAACGCGGCTGTTGGCTACCTAAGTGCCTGAGTTTGCTGGCGCTCCCTAGGGGAATCGAACCCCTGTTTCAGCCTTGAGAGGGCCGCGTCCTAACCGCTAGACGAAGGGAGCGTATGGCCTGAGGCAATAGCCTTGAAATCGGCTTGCCGCAAGACAGCTGAGGCCAAATTAGGAGGGCCAGATCGCGTGCCAAGCCGCGCTTTGCGCACGTTAAGGATGAGGGTCAGGGTTCGCTGACGAATTTCAGCCGGCCGGCCGGTTTCAGCGTCCGGGCATCGAAGGTGCGGATTTCGGTCGCCCCGCCCACATCCAGCGTCACCACGAGGCGGTCGCCGGCGACCCCCGTGGCGACGATGCGGGCGCCCTTCGGCAGGCTGGCGGTGACGTCGGTGGCGGCGGCCGTCACGCTTCCATCGGTGCGGAAAAGACGGTAGCCGATGGCGATCAGAACGGCCGCTACCGCCAGCGCCGTGGTCAGGCCCGCGATCAGCATCATCCGCCGCACCCGCGCGAACAGCGCGGCTTGCTCGGGGGTCGGTTCGGGCGCAACAGTCTCGGTCATGCAGAACTCTTCAGGGCAGAACGCTTCGGGAATCGGCTCTTCGTTGGAACCAGCTTCGCGCGACGGTCAAAGGCTGGAAGTCACCGTCGCCGGCGACGAGGGCTCGCCCCGGCTCGACCGCGTGCTGGCGGCACGCGTGCCGGAGCTGTCGCGTTCGCGGCTGAAGGCGCTGATCCTTGCCGGCCGCATCACGATCAGGAACGCGCCCATCCGCGACCCCGCTTATCATGTCGCGGGAGGCGATACGATCACAATCGACGTGCCGGAAGCCGTCCCCGCCGAACCCGCCGGAGAGGATATCGCGCTGGATATCGTCTACGAGGACGACGACATCATCGTGATCGACAAGCCCAGGGGCCTGGTGGTGCATCCCGCCGCCGGCCACGAGACCGGAACCCTCGTCAACGCGCTGATCGCCCATTGCGGTGCAAGCCTTTCCGGCATTGGCGGCGTCAGACGCCCGGGCATCGTGCACCGGCTCGACAAGGATACCACCGGGCTGATGGTGGCGGCGAAGAACGACCGGGCGCACCAGTCGCTGACCGCGCAATTCGCCGACCACGGCCGCACCGGGGAGATGCGGCGCGGCTACATGGCTTTCGTCTGGGGCGTGCCCAACCGGCAGCGCGGCACGGTGGATGCGCCGATCGACAGGCATCCGCATGCCAGGGAAAAAATGGCGGTGCGTGAGGGCGGCCGCGAGGCCGTCACCCATTGGGAGGTCCAGGAGGCCTTCAACGGGCGTGACGGCAAACCAGTCGCGGCGCTGCTTGCCTGCCAGCTCGAGACCGGGCGAACCCATCAGATCCGGGTACATCTAAGCCATATCGGGCATCCCCTGATGGGGGACGGCGTCTATGGCCAGCACTTCAAGACCAAGGCCAGCCATCTCGGCCCTCAAAGCCGGGCGGCCTTGGCCGCCCTCGACCGCCAAGCGCTGCACGCATACCTATTGGTATTGGAGCACCCCAAAAGCGGGGAGATTCTGGAGTGGATTTCGGATTTGCCCGACGATCTCAGCCTACTAAGGGATTGCCTGCGAGCGGCGCTATGACGCAGGCCGCCCAGAAAAGCCTTGATATGACAATATGTTATGTCTGCCCCACGGAGACGTGACCCCCGCGATCCTTCCAAATGGTCCCCGAAATAGTGTATGTTGCACGTGCGTTGAATATCCAACGCGGAACATCGCAGCGCGACTGGCTTTAACAAAGCGGCCGTCTGCCTAGCCCGCCGCTATCGGGGGCCTGAACCACTGGAGGGCGCTAAATGGCCCGTACAGCTACCCTGCCGATTCTCAATGGAGAATCCGGCCTATCCCGTTACCTCGCCGAGATCCGCAAGTTTCCGATGCTGGAACCCCAGCAGGAATACATGCTCGCCAAACGCTGGCGCGAGCATGACGATCGCGACGCGGCACATCACCTTGTAACCAGCCATCTCCGGCTCGTGGCCAAGATCGCAATGGGCTATCGCGGCTACGGCTTGCCGATTTCCGAGGTCGTCTCGGAAGGCAATGTCGGCCTGATGCAGGCGGTGAAGCGGTTCGAGCCCGATAAAGGGTTCCGACTCGCCACCTACGCCATGTGGTGGATCAAGGCCTCGATACAAGAGTACATCCTGCGTTCCTGGTCGCTCGTGAAGATGGGCACCACCGCGAACCAGAAGAAGCTGTTCTTCAACCTGCGCAAGGCGAAGAGCAAGATCTCCGCGCTGGACGAGGGTGATTTGCACCCCGACCAGGTGAAGCTGATTGCCAAGCGCCTCGGCGTCACGGATCAGGACGTGATCGACATGAACCGCCGGCTCGGCGGCGATGCCTCGCTCAACGCACCAATCCGCGACGACGGCGAAGCCGGCGAATGGCAGGACTGGCTGGTCGATAACTCGCCCAACCAGGAAGCCATCATGGCCGAGCACGAGGAGTTCGATCATCGCCGGCAGGCGCTGAATGGTGCCATCGGCGTGCTCAACCCGCGGGAACGGCGCATCTTCGAGGCGCGGCGTCTGGCGGAAGAGCCGATGACGCTGGAAGACCTCGCCGCCGAATTCGGCGTGTCGCGCGAGCGCGTGCGGCAGATCGAAGTCCGCGCCTTCGAGAAGGTGCAGTCGGCCGTGAAGGGCACCATCGCCAGGCAGGAAGCGGCGGCGCTCGAAGCCGCGCACTGATAAGGCGAATTGAACAACGAGACAAAAGCCGGCGGCAACGCCGGCTTTTTTGTTGGGGGCAAGAGCTACCCCGGCATCCTCAATAATAATCCCGCAAATATTCCGCGAGGCTGTCGGGTTCGTCGAGATTGTCCCAATCATAGGGATCGCCATACAGCAGCGCGCTCGCCTGGGTCTTGCAATGCGCAGTGGCTCGGCTCGGCTGGCGCGAGCGACGCGCCAAGGGGCTGATCCCCGGGCTGCTTGAACCCGGTGGCGGGCTCCGCCGACCAACACAGGCGGGACGTTCCCTCGTGGAATTGCGATGTCGATCACGCTGCAATCAACCGTCGGCGGGTTTTCCGCCGAGTTCATGCGCAAGGTCCCGGCGCTCGAGCAGGCCATGATCGCGCACGGGCTGGAGCCCTCGCAATTCGTGATCTCGAAGGACCGCGCCACGCCGCCCTCGGTGCCTTTCATCGGGCCGTTTTTCTACGATTACACGGTGTTCGTCGACGACGACAGTTTTACGGTGACGGAGCCGAACGACATCATCTTCCTGGAATATTTCTACGATCGCTGCATCGCGGAGGACGAGACCACGCAGGACGCGGAGCAACGCCGACCGCGCCCGGGCCTGATCCGGCGCATCTTCCGCTGGATGGCGCAACCGGTCTGAACCAACCGCCGTCATTCCGGGGCGCGAGTGAAACTCGCGAACCCGGAATCCAGCAGTTGTCCGCGCGAGATTCCGGGTTCGCGCTGACGCGCGCCCCGGAATGACAAATCACTCTCCCCACTGCCTCGCCAGCGTTGCCAGCGCGCAGCCTTCGCAGTAGCGCGCGTCCTTGAAGTCGATCCAGTTGTGGGCGTAGACCCGATCGAACGGAATGCCGTAACGCGCGCGCAGCACCTTTACCAGGATCCGCCATGCGGCGATCTGCGCTTCGGTGGCGGGCCTCGTCACGTCGGGATAATTGCCGGCGAATTCCACGCCGATCGAGACATTGCCGACGACCTGGTGATAGGTCGGGCCATTGTCGATGTATTTGTTGTCGTTGCGGTTGGCGCCGTCGCCATGGGTCGGCACCAGATTTTCCGCGACCGCCCAGTACACCGTGCCGTCGGTTTCGACCCAGACGGTGACGCCGCGCCGTGTCGGGTTTTTCGATTGCTCTTGCGCGCCATAGCGCGCGGAGCCGGCCGGCCCCTCGGTCTGGTGCACGATGATGTTGCGCCAGGGATGGGCATTTGCCAGGTCGCCCCACGGCGACAGCCAGACCATCTTCAGCCCCGGAATTTCAGGCGTACCCGAGGAGCGCGCCAGCTTGCCCAGGTCCGGCGTCTGCGCGGCGGCCGGGACTGACATCGCGATGGCGCAGAGCGCCGTCATGAGCATGCGGAGGTTCATTTTAAGTTGCGCGAATTCTGATCGCAAAACCGGTACCCACTCTTGCGGAATACGCGCTGGATAGCACGCTTCAGGCGAGCTTGCGCAACGTGGCTTGCGGCGCCGGCTCGTGCGAAGGCGCCAGCGGCGGCGCCGGATCGTAAACGGCGTGGCGGTTCTTGCCGTCCTTCTTGGCGGCATAGAGCGCGTGGTCGGCGGCGGCCATCAGCCGGTCCGGGTGGAGGCCCATCTCCCGGTTCCATTGCGCGACCCCGATCGAGAGCGAAATCGGGATTTCATCGCCGACGCAGGCCTCGGCATCGGCGCGGCATACATCGAGGATACGGCGCGCGACCATCGCGCCCTCGCGCAGCGTGGAGGCGGGCAGCACGACGCAGAACTCGTCGCCGCCGGTGCGCGCCAGCATGTCGCTGGGCCTGAGCCGCGTCTGCGCCATCAGGGTGAAATGCTGCAGACAGGCGTCGCCCGCGGCATGGCCGTGGGTGTCGTTGATCAGCTTGAAGCCGTCGAGATCGATCACCAGCAGCGCGAACGGCTCGCCGCTGCGTTCCGACCGCGCGCATTCCTCGGTCAGCCGCTGCAGCAAATGCCGCCGGTTGCCGACGCCGGTGAGGTCGTCGAGCAGCGCGAGATCGGCGACCTCGCTGCGCAGCCGGTCCACCGCCATCAGCAGGAAGCCGAAATTGATCGACATCGACAGGAACATCATCAAAAGCACGGTCACCGACAACGCGGGGCCCGAATGAGCGAACGCGAGATCGACGCCGGCCAACAGGCCGAGCGGCCGCACTGCGAACATCACCAGGATCAGCACCGCGACGATGCCGGCAAGCCGGGCTCCCGGATGGGCGCGGCCGTCCTTCGACGAGAACAGCAGCCTGAGCACGTACAGGAACGGAGCCGCCTCGGCGAGCGAATAGATCAGCATCCGCATCCGCACATCTTCGTGGACGAAGGTGAAGACCGCCATTGCGGCAAAGGTTGTCGCCGTGAGCAGCACGGCGCCGCGCCAGGACACCGGGCGGCCGTAAAACCGCTGGACGCCCATCGCGGCGAGGCAGATCGCAAAAAGGATGACCGCGCCGCCGCAGAGCAAGGGCACGATCCAGCCGAACTCCCGGCTCACGACGGCGGCGCTTGCGCCAAGTGCTGCGGCGAACGCCGAGCCGGTCCAGAAACGGGCGGCTTCCAGCTTGGGGTAACTGCGCGCGACATAGGCCCAGATCAGGCCCAGCGCGAGAAAATTGATGACGAACACCGTCCACAGCGTCGGAACGCTTAGCATCCAATGAATGCAGGCCGCGCGCGGCCTGCCTCCCCTGTTGTCGAACAGCCCACCCGTGACCGTCCTTGTTGAAAGTCATGCGGCTTTGCCGCTTAACGGACTCTCACCCGCAGCCGGGCAATCCGCGGTGTGGTTTTGAAATGATGAAGATGCGCCTGATCCGCAGTCGTGTGAGCGGTCTGGCGGTAGGATCCTGCGCCTTTTGATCGTTGGAGCGCGCCCCGCGGCAGAAGCGGTTTCGCTCTTGCCGATCGCGCGCGGCCGCTGTTCCGGATCGATGCAGAATGCGTCTGCGCATTGGTCCATCGTTAACCCTGAGGGCGGCGGGAGGTGCGCGATCGAACTCTTCACTGTCACCGCCGACAAGATCCCGTCATCGATCTTTTCTTGCAAATCGATGGATGCCGTCGTCAAGCGCGGGCACGAAGGTGAAAATCGTCGCGAAAAGCATCGAAAAACGCATAACAGCTGTGGATAACGCAATGACAGCGCCGTGACAGCGCGGGGCAGCGGCCCGCGAATCTGTTGGGATTGCAATCGAGGATGTTGCGAGGCTGGCCCTCCGCCGAGCATGCCTCGTGTCGCGTTTCCATCCATTAAACCCTGAGAGGATACTATGGCTAAGAAAGCGAAGAAGGCGAAAAAGGCGAAGAAGGCGAAGAAGGCGAAGAAGTCCAAGAAGTAACCTTCAAGCCCGGGTGGGGCCTGAGCTCCGCCCGGGCATCCGGCCAGCGTAAAATGATTTTCGGAGACGGCGGGCCTTGTGCCCGCTTTTTCATTTTGGGGGCTCGCGACGACATCGCGAATGATCCGTTTCGTCGTCATGCCTGGCCTTGTGTCCGGCCGTGACGACCTGGCTTCCGAGCCCCTCACAGGCACCCGACTTGCTCCAGCCCGGACGAACGCCCCGCCGTTGCCAAAGCCGGTCAGCCGTATAAGGGTTGCCGCGCGATTTTTCCCGACATGGAGCTTGCGACACATGACTGCGATCCGTGGAGCCGCCGTGGCCTTGACCGGCGCGGCCAGTGGCATCGGCCGGGCGCTGGCGCTGGAGCTTTCCGCGCGCGGCGCCGATCTGGCGCTGGCCGACTGCGACGAGGCGGGGCTGCAGGCGGTCGCCGCGGAGATCGCCAAAGCGGGTTCGGGCAAGTCGGACTCGCGCAAGGTCAGCGTCCACCGCGTCGACGTCGCCGAGGCAAACGAGATCGAGGCCTTCGCGCAAAGCGCGGTCGCCGCCCATCCCGGCCTCAACATCGTCGTCAACAATGCCGGCGTCGCGCTGCTCGGCCAGTTCGGCGAGATCGACCAGGCGCAGATGGAGTGGCTGTTCAACATCAATTTCTGGGGCGTGGTGCGCTCCACCCGCGCTTTCCTGCCGCACCTGGCGCAGAAGCCCGAGGCCCATATCGTCAACCTCTCCTCGATCTTCGGCATCATCGCCCCTCCCGGGCAATCGGCTTATGCTGCGGCGAAATTCGCGGTGCGCGGCTTTTCCGAAAGCCTGCGCCATGAACTGGCGATGGCGAAAAGCCCGATAAAACTCTCGGTGGTGCATCCCGGCGGCGTCGCCACCAACATCGCCCGCAACTCGCGCACCGGGGTCGGCATGACCGACAACGCCCGCCGCGCGCAATCGATCGAACGCTTCGACGTGGTGGCCAAAACCACGCCGGCCGCCGCGGCGCTGCGCATCATCGAAGGCATCGAGAAGAACCAGCCGCGCATCCTGATCGGCAACGACGCCCGCTTCATGGACCTCCTGCAGCGCCTGCGCCCCGGCACCTACTGGTCGGTGCTGCAACGGCGGATCGAGAAGGCGACGCAGGCGGGGAAGTAGGGCGGGATAGTTCTCTTGCCGTCATTCCGGGGCATCGCGAAGCGATGAGCCCGGAATCCATAGCCACGATCGGGAGTATGGATTCCGGGCTCGCGCTGCGCGCGCCCCGGAATGACGAGGTCATGTGGATGAGGGCCGCCGATTCAAGTCTCAAACAACGATAGCCACACCTTCGCGATCTCGCCGCGTCTATCGCGCGAGGTATGGCCTGCTCGTTCCGCCCTCTTCATCGGAGGGCGCAGGGAATGCCGGGCGCCCGATGCGCCCGATGGCCGCGTGTGCAGGGG
>JBGPSI010000227.1:0-7756 GCA_041490045.1 Bradyrhizobium sp. | reverse complement strand
TGCCCGAGGTCCAGATCTTCTGGCCGTTGATGATCCAGTGATCGCCGTCGCGCTCGGCGCGGGTGCGCAGGCCCGCGACGTCGGATCCGCCGGCGGGCTCGGAGAACAGCTGGCACCAGATTTCCTCGCCGGAGGCGATCTTCGGCAAATAGCGCCGTTTGTCGGCTTCGCTGCCATAGGCCATCACCGTCGGCCCGCACATGCCCTCGCCGATCTGGAACGGGCTCGTCAGCTTGAAATAGACACCCTCTTCCTGCTGCCAGATCACCCGCTCGACCGGCGTCGCGCCGCGGCCGCCATATTCCTTCGGCCAGTGCAGGCAAACCCAGCCGCCTTCGGCCTTCTTCTTCTGCCAGGCTTTTGCGACCTCGACGATGTCATGCTTCTTCAGCTTGATGCGGCCGAGCGAGGATTTGGAGAGCTCTTCCTCGAATTCCCTGGGCGCGTTGGCGTCGATCCATTTGCGGGCCTCGGCGCGGAACGCGGCCTCCTGCGGGGTATCATCGAAATTCATGGCGGCTCCCTTTCCTGTCATTCCGGGGCGCGCATAGCGCGAACCCGGAATCTCGATCGATAACTGCTGGATTCCGGGTCTGCGCCTGAAGGCGCATCCCGGAATGACGATTAGCTAAGCCCGTCCCTTGGTCGGAATCTTGTTGAACGGCACGTCCTTGTCGACGCGGATATCGCCGGGCAGCCCGAGCACGCGCTCGGCGATGATGTTGCGCATGATCTCGTCGGTGCCGCCTTCGACCCGGGTGCCGGGCGCGCGCAGGAGCATCGCCTGGAATTTCCCGGCGACCTCGGCGTCCTCAGGTCCGCTCAGCACGCCGGCGGCGCCCTGCAGATCGAGCGCGTACATCGCGACATCCTGCACCATCGAGCCCGCGACCAGTTTCCCGATCGAGTTCTCCGGTCCGGGGCGCTCGCCCTTCGACAGCGCCGAGATCGCGCGCATGCTGGTGTATTTCAGCCCGCTGGCCTTCACCGCCCAGTTGGCAAGCTTGGAGCGCACGTTACGGTCGTCGATCGCGAGCCCCTCTTCCAGCATCAGATTGCTGCAGAACTCGAACAGTTCCGGGAAACCGGTGGAGACGCCGGCGCCGATCGACATGCGCTCGTTCATCAGCGTGGTCAGCGACACGTTCCAGCCGTCATTGACGGCGCCAAGCCGCTGCGAATCCGGGATCTTCACGTCGGTGAAGAACACCTCGTTGAAGTCGGACTGGCCGCTCGCCTGCTTGATCGGCTTGACCTCGACGCCCGGGCTCTTCATGTCGAGGAAGAACATGGTGAGGCCCTTGTGCTTGGCGACGTTGGGATCGGTGCGCGTCAGCAGGATGCCATAGTCGGAATAATGCGCGCCCGAGGTCCAGATCTTCTGGCCGTTGATGATCCAGTCGTCGCCCTTCTTTTCCGCCCGGGTGCGCAGGCCGGCGACGTCGGAGCCGCCGGCGGGTTCGGAAAACAGCTGGCACCAGACGTTTTCGCCGGACGCCAGCGGCGGCAGATAGCGCCGCTTATGCTCTTCATTGGCGAACGCCATCATGGTCGGCCCGCACATGCCGTGACCGATGATGAACATGCCGCTCAGCTTGCCGAACGGGCCTTCTTCCTGCTGCCAGATCACGCGCTCGATGGGTGTTGCGCCGCGGCCGCCATATTCCTTCGGCCAGTGCAGGCAGGCCCAGCCGGCATCGGCCTTCTTCTTCTGCCAGGCTTTTGCCACTTCAAGGATATTGGCGCCCTTGAGCTGGGTGCGGCCGAGCGAGGATTTGCGCAGCTCCTCTTCGTACTGCTTCGGCGCGTTGGCGGCGATCCAGGCTTTTGCCTCGGCGCGGAACGCGGCTTCCTGCGGGGTGTCATCGAAATTCATTCGCGTGATCCTTGCTCGTCATTCCGGGATGGTCCGAAGGACCAGACCCGGAATCTGGAAGTCATTCATCAGGAGATTCCGGGTTCGATGCTGCGCATCGCCCCGGAATGACGTTCGAACTAGGCCGCATTCCGTTTGCGCATACGATCGATCAGCGCGTCTTCCCAGTAAGACAGCGAGCCTAGCGACAGCGCCATCGCATTCGATCGCCGGTAATATAGATGGCAATCGAACTCCCAGGTGAAACCCATGCCGCCATGGACCTGGATGTTGTTCTTGGAACAATGCTGGAATGCCTGCGTCGCGCTGATGCGCGCGGCGGCTGCCGCTTCCGGCAGTTCCGAGGCGTTGGTCGAGAGCGCCCAGGCGCCGTAATAGCAGTTCGAGCGCGCCAGGGTCGCCGAGACGTACATGTCGGCCAGCATATGCTTGACCGCCTGGAACGAGCCGATCGGCCGGCCGAAGGCGATACGATCGAGCGCATAGTCGCGGCCCATCTCCAGCGCGCGGTCGGCGCCGCCGACCTGCTCGAACGCCATCAGCACCGCGGCGCGGTCGAGCACCTGCGAGATCACGCCCCAGCCTTCACCGGCGCGCCCGAGCGGTTCGGCCTTGGTGTTCCCAAAGGTGAGTTCGGCCTGGCCACGCGACGGATCGACATTTGTCAATGCCTTGGCCTCGACCCCGCCGCCTTTTATGTCGACCAGAAACAGCGAGATATCGCTATCACGTCCCGTTGAACCGGTGCGCGCGGCGACGACGGCAAAATCGGCGATCGCCCCGTCCGGCACCGGCTTCTTGACGCCGTTGAGGCTGTTGCCGGACGCGGTCAGTTTTATTGCTTGCGGCGAAGGGTTGCCCTTGCCTTCGAACAGCGCCAGCGTGCCGATCGCTTCGCCCGAGGCGATTTTCGGCAACCATTTTTGCTTCTGCGCGTCGGAGCCGGCCAGCAGGATCGCCTCCGCGGCGAGATAGACCGTCGACGAGAACGGTACCGGCGCCAGCGCGCGGCCCATTTCTTCGGCAATCACGCAGAGTTCGAGATGACCCGCGCCCGCGCCGCCGAATTCCTCGGGAATCGCGACACCTAGAAAGCCCATCTCGGCGAGACCCTTCCACAATTCCTTGTCGTAAGGCGCGTTGCCGTCCAGCACCGTGCGTACCGCTTTCGGCGGGCATTTTTCGGCGAGAAATTTCCTCGCCGCGTCGCGCATCTGCTTCTGTTCGTCGGAGAAATCGAAATTCATGGCGGGCACTCTGTTGTGTGATTGACGGTTCCGTAGGATGGGTGGAGCGCAGCGATACCCATCAAAGGTCATTTGTTGCGGCGGATGGGTTTCGCTGCGCTCTACCCATCCTACGATCAGTTCAAAATAATCACTTCCTCTCCCGGATGCTCGGCATAGAGCCGCTCCACCAGCGCCGCGCGGCGCTCGAGGCCGGCGCGCTGGTTGATGTAGCCCTTGTCGGTGAGTTCATTGCCGTCGATCGAGGCCGGCTCGACCATCAGCATGGCACGGGCGACCCGCATGCTGCTGGCGCCTTCGCATGATCTGTTGTGCGTCTCGAGCCCGCGCTTCAGGCACGCCAGCACCTCGGGATGCCTGACCACGTCCTCGTAGCTCGCATCCGCATTGCCGACGATCTGGCGGCAGGCGTGGAGATTGGGCCAGGCCAGGAGACCGACGAAGGGCCGGTCCTGCCCCGCCACCAGCGCATCCTGCACCACCGGCGTCGCGGCCGCGATGGCGTCGGTGCGCAGCGAGCCGACATGGACGAAGGTGCCGGTGGTGAGCTTGAAGTCCTCGACCACGCGGCCGGCAAAGATGATGCCCTGCACGGGATCGGCGGGATCGACGAACACGCCGGCGTCGCCGATGCAGTAAAAGCCTTCCTCGTCGAACGCGGCCTTGGTGAGATCAGGCCTTCCGAAATAGCCGGGCGTGACGTTGACGCCGCGCAGCCGCAATTCATATTTCGAGCCGACCGGCACCATCTTCAGTTCGACGCCGGGGAACGGCAGCCCGATCAGCCCCACCCGCTCGGTGTCCCAATAGGTGCCGGTCGAGGTCGGCGCGGTCTCGGTCGAACCCCAGCCGGTATAGAACACGATGCGCTCGCCGGTGGCGCGCACCGCCAGCGCCTGCATCCGCTCATAGAGATCGTCGGGCAGCCGCGCGCCGCCATAGGCCATGACCGAAAGATTCCTGAAGAAGCTACGGCACAGCGCATCGTCCTTTTCCATCGCTGCCGCAAGTGCCGCGTAGCCCGCCGGCACGTTGGCGTAATAGGTCGGCGAGATCTCGCGCAGGTTTTTCAGCGTTTCTTCGATCATGCCCGGCATCGGCCGGCCGTCGTCGATATAGAGCGTGCCGCCGTCGACCAGCACCGGATGGAACGCCGCGTTGCCGCCCATGGTGTGGTTCCATGGCATCCAGTCCAGCACGGTCGGCAACGTCGCGCCGGCGTCGCGCGGTCGCACCTGCATCATCATCGCGGCATTGGCGCACATCATCTGCTGGGTGTTGATGACGGCCTTGGGCATCCCGGTCGAGCCGGAGGTGAACAGCAGCTTTCCCACGATGTCCGGCGTAACCGCCGCGATCGATTCCTCGACGGCCTTCGTCACCGGCGTTGCCGCCAGATCGGCAAAGGCTGTGCTCGCGATGCCCTCGCAGGGGCGCGCGACGTGAACAACCGTGACGCCGTCGAGCGGAAGCGCCTTCAGCGCCTTCTCGAAAGCCGGGCCGTCCTGCACCATCACCACCTTCGGCTTGATCAGGTCGAACAGGTATTTCAGTTTGACGTGGTCGTGGCTCATCAGCGAATAGGCCGGCGACACCGGGGCTGCCGGAAGGCGCGCCTGCATCGCCGCCTGCGTCATCAGCGCATGCTCGATCGAATTGCCGGAGAGGATCGCGACCGGGCTGCCGGCTGCGAGCTTGAGGTTGAGAAGCGCTTGCGTCAGCGCATCCACCGTGCGCTTGGCCTCGCCGTAGGAGACCTTGCGCCATTGCCGCTCGGTGCCGGTGCGCTGCGCCAGCCAGATGCGGTTCGGCGCTTCGCTCGCCCATTTCGCCAGCGAGGCCGGGATATGCTTCTCGTAGGCCTGGAGGGGAATCCGCGACTTCAGCACGATGACGCCGTCGGGCCTCCGCTCGACCGCGATATCGCGCTTCAGCCATTCGATCTTGCGAAAGGCCGGCTTGGTCAGGACCGCGGCGGCCGCATTCCCACTCATATTGCGTCTCCCGAAATATCGGTCCGTTTTCGGATCCGTCTTTATCGCCTGATATAGACAGGCTTTCGCTTCTCAAGAAAGGCCCTGATGCCCTCGTTGAAATCTTCCGAGCGGCTGCACAGCACCTGATTGCGGTCTTCCATCGCAATCACAGCCTCGATCGAGCCGGCGTCGACGCTCATGTTGAGGCATTCCTTCGACAGCCGCAGCCCCACCGGTGAGGCCGTCAGCATCGCATCGATATAAGGGGCGGCTGCGGCATCAAGCCCGCCTTCCTCGACGACTTCCGAGACCAGACCGACCGCCAGCGCGCGCTCGGCATGGATGAACCGTCCGGTGAGGATCAGTTCGGAGGCCACTGACACGCCGACCAGCCGCGGCAGGAAATAGCTGGTGCCGATGTCGCAGCCGCCGAGCCCGAGTTTTATAAATGCGCAGTTCATCCGGGCGGATCTGGTGGCGATGCGGATGTCGGCCGCGAGCGCCAGCGCAAAGCCGCCGCCGGCCGCCGCGCCCTGCACCAGCGCGATGATCGGCTGCGGACAGCGCCGCATCAGCATCACAATGTCGGCGATCCGGCGCTGCTGGTCCAGCGACTCGGTGACGCCGGGCGGCTCCTGCTGCCCCGCGCGCCGCGCCATCGCCTGCTTGAGGTCGAGACCGGCGCAGAACGAGGCGCCGGCCCCTTTCAGCACCACCACGCGGGTCGAACGATTGCGCTGCAGGCTTTCGAAATAGGCATTGAGCGCGTCGATCAGCGAGGAATCGAGCGCGTTGAGACTCTCCGGGCGATTGAGCGTCACCCAATCGACCCCGTCGTCATGTTCGATCAGCAGCGGCTTTGTCACGGGCGCTCCCTCTCACCGTCGTCCCGGCAAAAGCCGGGACCCATAACCACCGGCCTTCGTTAGTACGAGAGGCGTCGGCCACGTTGCCTCACTGAACCGCCGCGGAGTATGGGCCCCGACTTTCGCCGGGACGACTCGCGGCGGGTCTGCCCGCGCGCAACTACCTTGGCGCCATGCGGATGGCGCCGTCGAGGCGGATGGTTTCGCCGTTCAGCATCGGATTCTCCACGATGTGGACGGCGAGGTTGCCGTATTCGGAGGCATCGCCGAGCCGCGCCGGGTGCGGCACCTGCGCTCCAAGGCTCTTGCGCGCTTCCTCGTTGAGACCCATCAGCAGCGGCGTCAGGAACAGGCCGGGCGCGATGGTGTTGACGCGGATCTTCTGGCTCGCGAGGTCGCGCGCGGCCGGCAACGTGAGACCGACCACGCCGCCCTTCGAGGCGGAGTAGGCGATCTGGCCGATCTGGCCTTCATAGGCCGCGACGCTCGCGGTGTTGATGATGACGCCGCGCTCTTCGCCGATCGGCTCCGCCGTGACGAGGCGTTCGGCGAACAGCCGCAGCACGTTGAAGGTGCCGATCAGGTTGACATTGATGATGCGAGCGAACTTCGCCAAGGGATAGACGCCATCCTTGCCGACGATGCGCTGCGAGCCGCCGATGCCGGCGCAGTTCATCAGCACGCGCGCGACGCCGTGGGCGGCCTCGGCCTTGGCGATCGCCGCCTTGATCGCCTCCTCGTCGGTGACGTCGGCGTGGAGGGCAATGCCCTTCACTTCGGTCGCGACCTTCTCGGCATTTTCCTTGCTTTGGTCGATGATACCGATCTTGGCGCCCTTGGCGGCCATGGCGCGCGCGGTGGCGGCGCCGAGGCCCGAGCCACCTCCGGTGATGAGAACGGCAACGTCTTTCAACTGCATGATAGAACCTTTCCTTGGGCGTTTCTTCTCTAGGCTTGGTGGTCGTGAAGCAGATTCATCCGGCCGCCGCAGCAGCCGTTTCCGTGTTCGTCAGCATGCCGCCGCAAATCAGTGCTTCCATGTGCCGGATATACTGGCGGCAGACCTCTTCGGTGACCGGCCCCACTCCGGTTGCGCGCGACATCGCGTGCCGCCCGAAGAACAGATGATCGCAGGCGCCGATCAGGCTCGTGTAGAACAGCACCGGATCGATATCGCGGAACTCGCCGCACCTGATGCCCTCCGCGAGCAGGCGGCGATGAAATTCCAACAGCGGCGCCACAAAGAATTTCGAGACCTCGTCGGCGGCCTCCGGCGTGCTCTCGTGCAGCAGATAATGGATCAGCCGGTTCATATAGGGGAACTGGTGATAAGCGCGGATGATGCCGCCGATATGCAGCTTCAGCTTCGCGGTCGGCGTGATCGGCTGCGCCAGCAGATATTGGAGGTTCGCCACTTCGGTGGCGGCGTCGCGCGCCAGCAGCGCCAGCAGCAGGCCGTCCTTGTTGCCGAAATGATATTTCACCAGCGCGGCGTTGACGCCGGATTTCTGCGCGATGTCGCTCAGGGATACCTCGATCGAGGAGCGCTCGATCATCAGTCCGCTCGCTGCGACGAGCAGCTTTTCGGCGGTAGTATTTTTGCTCGCCGGAAGCCTGGTCGGTACGCTGGTATTCAACTGTGATGCCATGACCTGCCTGTCGGGAAATCCGCGGGGCGCAGATAAGCCGATGCCAGCGCGCCACTCAAGAGTTAATTGATTGATTGACTAAATCCCTGTGCACCTCTTAAATCCGGCCCATCCTTCAGAACACCCATCCAAAAGCAATCAG
>JBGPSI010000226.1:0-7775 GCA_041490045.1 Bradyrhizobium sp. | reverse complement strand
TGGCCGCCGGACCATCGAGGGCATTTGCGATGTGCACCAGTTGCCACCGGTTCAGGAACTGGCCGTGCGAAAGATGCACGTTGGCGAAAGCCACGTCACCTAGGTGCACGATTTGTGCGACGCGAGGCGGCACCCGACCGGGCACCTGGGAAACCGGCAGGCGCAGCGCATAGGGCCGCAGCAATGGATGCGGGCTCCACACAGCCAGACCATAAATGCGGCCTTCCAGTGGTTCGCGGAAAAAATATCCGCCGACCAGGGCCGGTAGATCCGCCATTTCCTCAATCGCTTCCTGCAAGAAGAGAAGGTCGGGATGATGTCGCTCGACGAGAGCGGCTACATCCTCTACCCCCGCGCCAGTCAAGCGCAACAAGTTCCAGCTTATGACTTTCAAGTTTCTATTCCCGGCTGGCGTTCTTCAGTTCCCAAATATCCCGAATGACACTCGAAGTCGCGTTGTGCCGCAGCGGCCCACTGACGCCAAGCAAGACTGGAGTCGCTCGAAAAGGGGGAAATCTGGGCGATATTTAATGAGACGGACGAGCGATTCAACACCGTCAGAGACGAAAGAATCCATCCGCATACGCGACACCTGCCAAGGTCGGCGCTAGAATATCATACCTTGCCCCTCTCTAGCGAGGGTTTGGGCAACCGGCACACCGAGCTGGAATAATGCCGAGTGGCCATCAAACGGGCATCCGATTGATGCAGTTTCTGCTTATAGTGATCTATGTGCTCCTCGCGGGCACCGTCACGGTCCACGTGCTGCTGACGAAGAGCGACGTCCGCGCCGCCTTGGGCTGGACCGCGGTCGCCTGGTTGTCTCCGGTTTTCGGCGCGCTACTCTATTTCGTCTTTGGCATCAATCGCGTGACGCGCCGGGCCTTGCATTTTGCGAAGCTCGAGCACGAGCGTGGAAGCGCTACCGGTCCCGGTGCGTGGCCGCCGGTGCCGCCGAACATCGCCGCCCTTTCCGCCATCGCCCAGCGCGTGACCGGAAGCCCGCTCATCGCCGGCAATGCCGTTTCGGTCTTACGGGGCGGCGATGAAGCATATCCGTCGATGCTGGCCGCCATCCGCAATGCTCGTCACAGCGTCGCACTCGGCTCTTACATCTTCCGCGATGACTCGGTCGGACGCTCCTTCATCGGTGCACTGATCGACGCACACAATCGCGGCGTTGAGGTGCGAGTGCTAATCGACGGTATCGGCAGCGGCTATATTCTCTCATCACCGCTGCGCGATCTGGAAGCAGCCGGGATCCCTACCGCTCGTTTCCTCCACACTTGGGTGCCCTGGCGCATGCCTTTCCTCAATATGCGCAACCATAAGAAGCTCCTGATCGTCGACGGAACGGTGGGATTCACCGGCGGATTGAACATCGGCGCGGACCACTCACGCCGGCGCGCACCGAAAGACTATGTCGACGGTGTGCAGGTCCGGGTGGAGGGACCGGTTACTCGACAGCTCATGGACACCTTTGCGCGTGACTGGTCGTTTACGACGGATGAGGTGCTGGACAAGGATGCTTGGTGGCCCCCTATCGACTCCGTAGGATCGGTCGCCGCCCGGGGCATCCATTCGGGACCGGATGCGGATATGTACAAGCTGGAGGCGATCCTCGGCGCGGCCCTTGCCCAGGCACAAAATAGGGTTCGTATCGTCACACCCTATTTTCTTCCTGACCAGCGTCTCCAGTTCGCCATCGCACAGGCAGGTCTGCGCGGGGTTTCCCTCGAGATTCTGATTCCGCAGCGATGCGACTACTTCTTCATGGATTGGGCGATGCTGGCGCATCTGCGCTTTTTCAAGGATGTGCTCGCCACTGTCTATTTCACACCATCGCCCTTCAACCATGCCAAGCTGATGACGGTGGACGGGCAATGGTCCTTAATCGGAAGCTCAAACTGGGACACGCGGAGCTTACGGCTCAATTTCGAGTTCGACCTGGAATGCTACGATAGCGCGGTGACTGCGAATGTCGATGCTCTGATCGAGCAGAAAATTTCACAAGGCCGCAAGCTCAGCCCGGACGAACTCACCTCCCGGCCCCGATGGACCCAATTGCGCGACGCGGCCACGCGGCTTCTGCTGCCGTATCTTTGACTGATGTCGCTCGCTATCCCGTCTCGCTGTCATTTTAGGTAGCGGGATGTCCGGTTCGGGTCAAAAGGCGAAATACTCGCGTCGAGCAGATGTTTTCCGCTTTGCCCCTGATTGCAGACATGATGCGGCGCAGTCGGCTCGTCCGTTTCGTGCCAAGAACAGACATGGTTCGTGTGAGCGAGCGATAGAGAGGTCTTGCCGCACCGGCTGCGGCCGATGATCTTTAAGTGCATTCGTTAAAAAATTGCCGCGCGACCCGTGACTTTGTTTCTGATGGGACGCCGCTCGGTATTGTGCGGCAGGGTTCGAACGAAGGGCTGTTCTCTTCAATTGTATCGTGGAACATTAACTCACGTGTGGCGTTAGCCAACATGCAGAGACTCGATTTAGTATTAGGCTCGGCAATTCTGACCGTTCTTTTTGCCGTAATGATTAGCGGCATCATTTACAGCGTTGTTTAACGCAAAAACCTTCCGCGTCTTAGGTAAGCTGCGCTTCATCCTTGAGGTATTGCGACGTGCCCAAGTGCGCAACGGGGTGCTCAGCCGAGTCTTCTCCGAACAGCCCTCCAGCCATGCTAACCTCCCCAAGACGGAGCGTCCGTCAGAAGGCAGGGCAGGATGCGGGCGGGAGAACTATCCCGAGATCACTTCCGGAAGGACAATGGCGAGGCCATCCGCGAGGTCTGCCGCGAGTTCGTGGTGCTGTGCCGCCGCCTTGTATCGCAGGCCACACTTGCGAGGTTCTTAGCGGCAGAACCTCAACCATTCAAAGCACTACTTGGGGGATGTGGGCGGATGACTGGTTGTCCTAGCACGCCCGCTCGGACCGCCAAGGTGCGCTTTGTCGCAGCCGTGGTGTCCGCGACCAGCCTGCCGACACCAATTCGTGATGGTTGACCGTTAGCGGATGCTCGACATCATCGCCTATTGGGCGCAGCGTTTTCGCGCTCACGACCCTTTAGGAGGTCGATATGCTGCGTTTCCGTCATAACGAAAAGCTCGCGATTTTTCAGAAGCTGATAATTGCATCGGAGCGTGATCCGTCACGAGACGAGGATCGGCACAAAATGCTGCTGCGGCTGCTCGCCGATGAAGAGGCGAAGGACAAACCGCTAGACAGTTAGGGCTTGGCAGAGCTTGGATCAGGCGATCATCAATGGATCAAAGGTTGAGGTAAAGCCATTGGTCGGGCGCGGCGTTTGCGGCCCGGGGGCGAAGGGCCTGATCTGCACGCGAGAATAGCCAACAAGCGACCTCAGATGTCGGTCCGAGGCAAATGTCCGCTAATCCGGGTCAAAAGCGCCGGTTTGACCGTCTGCCGATGACTTCCGCTGTACCCCGATAAACAGACATCCTCAAAGCCGGTTGGCACGTCTCAAGCGTGCCAATTGCGGACCTCACAACGCAACGGAGCAACTGCTTCTGCACGCTCAACGAACGATGGGCTGCTTCAGATAAGATTTGACTCAGCAATCAGATTTGCCGGTTCATGCCTTGACTGAACCCGCGGTGAGGCCGGCGACATAATGCTCGACGAAGAACGAGTAGATGATCGCCACCGGGATCGACCCGAGGAGCGCCCCGGCCATTAGCTGGCCCCAATAGAACACGTCGCCGCGGATCAGTTCGGAGATGACGCCGACCGGCACGGTGCGCACCGAGCTCTTGGTCAGGAAGATCAAGGCATAGAGAAACTCGTTCTGCGACAGCGTGAAGGCGAAGATACCGGCGGATATGAACCCCGGCGTGCACAGCGGCAGGAAGATCGTCCACATTGTCTGGAGCCGGCTGGCGCCGTCGATCCGCGCCGCCTCCTCGAGCTCCTTCGGAACGGTCTTGAAATAACCGAGCAGCAACCAAGCGCAGAACGGCACCAGCATCGTCGGGTAGGTCAGTATCACCGAGGTGAGCGTATTGCCGAGGTGGAGGTGGTTGATCACGTCCGCAAGCGGTATGAACAGCAGCGGCTGCGGCACGAGGTAGATCGCCGCAATCGTCATTGCAATCAGCGACGATCCGGCAAAGCGCATGCGCGCCAGCGGATAGGCGAGCATGGTGCCGAGGATCAGCGAGATTGCGGTTGCCACCACCGCCACCAGCATCGTGTTCCACGTCCACAACAGGAAGCTCGACTTGGTCAGAAGGTCGACATAGTGCTTGAGCGTCGGCGCATGCACGATCAGCGGCATTACATTCTTGTTGTAGAGCTCGGCGTTGGGTTTGATCGACGTGATCGCCATCCAGTAGAACGGAAACAACGCCAGCACGAGAAAGAAGCCGACCGGCAGCCATACCCGCAACGCCTGACGGATGCGTCCTTCGCCGCTGACCATCATTCCCTCCGCAAGTAGATGGTCAGCGCCACGATCAGCAACGCCAGCGCCGGCAGCATCGCCAGCGCGATCGAGGCTCCGAGCCCGAGTTGGCCCGCGCCCATCGCGATATCGAACGCGTAGGTCGCAAACAGCTGCGTGGCGTTGGCCGGCCCGCCATGGGTCAGAACGTAGATGAGCTGGAAGTCGGCGAAGGTGAAGATGACCGAGAACAGGGTGACGATCAGGATGATCGGCCGCAGCAGCGGCAAGGTGATGAAGCGAAACCGCTCCCATCCGCCGGCGCCGTCGATGGAGGCTGCTTCATACAGCTCGGAAGGCACCGTCTGCAGGCCGGCGAGCAGGGTGATTCCATAGAACGGCAGCCCGCGCCAGGTGTTGATGATGATGATCGAGACCATCGCAAGCGTCGGATCGCCGAGCCACGATGGGCCGGGCTTCGGCCAGCCCAGCGCCACCATGAGCCGGTTGACGACGCTGAAAGCCGGGTCGAGCATCCACAGCCAGGCGACGGTGCTGAGCACGGTTGGAACGATAAACGGCAGCAGCAGCAGCGCCCGCACCAGGTTCTTCATGCGGAAGTGCTGGTTCATGGCCAGCGCCAGGCCGAGCCCGCCGATCATCTTCAAGAGCGTCGCGACGCCGGTATAGATGAAGGTGTTGATCGCCACCCGCCAGAACACCGGATCGTGTGCGTCGGTGATGAAATTCTTCAGCCCGACGAAGGTGCCGGTGTGCGCGACCGGCCGGTCTTGCAGGCTGAGGAGGATGCCGTAGCAGAACGGATAGCCGACAAGCGCCGCCAGGAAGGCGAGCGGCAGCGCCATCATCAGCCAGCTGAAGACGCTTTCGCGGTCGAGCACCACCGCGAGCGACGCACGCTTGCGCGCCGCACGGGCAGGTACGAGTAGACGCTCGGATGCTATCGTCATGTGTCAGGCCGAGCGATAGATGTCCTTCAATTGGCCCGCGGCGTCCTTGATGACGTCCTTGGTCGACGCGCCGGCGCAGGCCTTGGCGAACATGTCGATGACGACATATTTGGCGACTACTTCGGCCAGTTGCCGGCTCGCCGGAGCGGGCCACCCCGGCAGATGGGCGTTTGCGAGCGCATCGCGGAACGGCAGGTTGCGCGGCTCGACGTTCCACATCGGCGCATTTTCATAGCCGTGCACCAGGGGCTGGTAATAGGAATCCGCGACCGCGTACCAGCCGCCCAACTGCTTCGGCTGCATCAGCCAGCGCATGAAGGCCTGGGCCTCCTGCCGGACCGGCGAGAAATCGAAGATCGAATGGCTGATCGAGTTGAGCAGGTGGAAGCGCCCCTTCGGCCCCGCCGGGTTCATCGCCTGGTCGGTGACCTTGCCGATTTCGGGAAACTCGCGCTTGGCGAACCACAGGATGCTTTCGGCATTGTTGGTGCACGAGATCTGCTCCGCCATCCATGCCTTGTTGTTGCTGACGTCGGTCCAGCCGAGGACGTCGTCGAGCATGGTGTCCTTGAAGAACTTGCGGCAGAAATCGACGGCGCGCGCGGTCTCGTCGGAATCGATGACCACGGTCTTGCCGTCGGCTGCCACCTCGGAGCCGCCATACGACCACAACAAGGGATAGAGCCAGCCGTGGTTGTCGCCGAAGCCGTGGCCGAGCTCGAAGCCGAAAGGATGGTCTTTGGCCTTCAGCTTCTTGCCGACTTCGTAGAGCTCTTCCCAGGTCTCCGGGAACTTCTTGACGCCGACCTCGGCGAACCAGTCGGTGCGCCAGTTCATCAATTGACCGATATTGGCGAAGGGGATCGCCTTCCATTTGCCCTCGACGACAACGGCCTCCTTGCCGGCGTCGTACCAGCCGCCTTGCGCCTTGCCGACCTCGTCGGCGATGTCGCCGACGTCGAGATATTTGTTGCTGAACTGGATCACCTGCAGCAGGCCGTTCATCGTGATGTCGGCGCCCGAGCCGGTCTCGGCAATCGTGCTGATCCGCGTCGGCAGGCTGCCGACACTGGTCACTTCGTAGACGACCTTGATGCCGGTCTCTTTCTCGTAGGCCGGGGCGAGCGTGTTCGCGACATATTCGTCGAACGGCTTGATGAACGAGCTTTCGTGCAGGATGGTGATGGTCTTCTCTGCAGCGCCCGCCGGCAGGGGCCGGCTCAACGCCGCCGCGGTGCCCGCGGCCGCGATCTTGAGAAAGCCCCGCCGGTTCGTCAGGTGATTGGTTGCCGACCCTGTCATGCTGCTCCTCCGTGAGTTGATGTCCGGGGCTGATTGCCCGCTTCTTTTCATTGGGGGCAACACTACAGAAAGATCGGATTTGGTACAGTCGGGAATCGCGGTCGGGCTGCGCGTCCTTAGTATCAGATTGTTTTGAACTAGCTGAGCAGTTCGACGCTCGAGGCACGGCACTCGCAAGAAAGGACAATACTGTTGACTGAAGTGAGATTGTGCAAGCGTTGAACTCGAGGTCGCCTATGGGTCAAACTGCGAAATACTCAGCACGAGCAGATGTTTTTCGCGGTAGGGACGCGAGTTACCTCGCGCCCCCCGCACAGATCCGTACGGGCCCGATTCGGGCATACGGCTCCCACCTTGGATGTCTAACGGCGAAGCGACTCTCTGGCCACGGATGGAGGATTCGCGGTTTCGGGAGCCAGTCGTCGGCCAACCGCTTGATCCGCTCCCAGGTCGTCCAGTCTCTCTGGCTCCGCTGCCGTAGCGTGCGCCGCCAGAGATTGGTGACGTGGAATAAGAAGGCGGTCAGTGTCGAACTGTTTGTCGGCACCGCGTGGTAGTTGAAGTAGCCGGTGACGACTTGCTGCAACCATCTTCCCTGCTGGGGAATCGGCTGATGCATGCTCCGTCGCAGTTCCTGTTTGATGGCTTGCAACTTTGCCTGCATGCGGTCTCGCCGTGACTTCCGTTTGATTTGGAATTTGCCCCGACGAGTTTTGCTGCAGATAAAGGTGAAGCCCAAGAAGGTGAAGGTCTCCGGTTTGCCGAGCCCGCGCCGCTCGCGGTTTTTCGCCGCGAAGCGTCCAAACTCGATCAGCCGGGTCTTCTCCGAATGAAGCGACAGTGCAAACTCCTGTAACCGCTTACGCATCTCGTCGAGGAAGCGACGGGCGTCAGTCTCGTGCTCGAAGCCGACAATGAGGTCGTCGGCGTAGCGCACGATGATCATATTGCCCGCAGCCTCACGCCGTCGCCAGCGCTCAGCCCAGAGATCGAAGACGTAGTGTAGGTAGAGATTGGCCAGAAGCGGTGAGATCACCGATCCCTGCCCGGTCCCCTTGTCACTGACCGTCACGATCCCGTCTTCCAGGACGCCTGCCTTG
>JBGPSI010000225.1:0-7782 GCA_041490045.1 Bradyrhizobium sp. | reverse complement strand
GCCGAACGCAACGGACAGGCCGCCGTCACCGTCGACGGCAAGATGGTGGACTATGCCAATTTGCGGATGATCCGGCGGCTGTTGAGTTTCAAGGGATAAATGCGAGAGAGACGGGTAAACCCCGCCCGCCCCTCTCCGTATCGTAAAACGCATCCAACCTCAGACCGTCAGCACCGTCGAGCCCGTGGTCTTGCGCGCGGCAAGATCGGCGTGGGCTTTCGCCGCGTCCTTCAGCGGATAGGTCTGGTGCACCTCGATCTTGACCGCGCCGGATTTCACCACGTCGAACAGCTCGTTCGCCATGGCGACGAGGTTCTCGCGCTTGGCGGCGTAGGTGTTGAGCGTCGGGCGGGTGACGTAGAGCGAGCCCTTCTGCGCCAGCAGGCCGAGGTTGAGCGGCTCGACGCTGCCGGAAGACTGCCCGAACAAGGCGGCGACGCCGAGCGGCGCCAGGCAGTCGAGCGATTTCAAAAAAGTGTCCTTGCCGACGGAATCGTAAACCACCGGCACCTTCTTGCCGCCGGTGATCTCGTCGACGCGTTTGACGAAATCCTCGCGCGTATAAACAATGGTGTGGGCGCAGCCATGGGCCTTGGCGAGTTTTGCCTTTTCATCGCTGCCGACGGTACCGATCACGGTAGCGCCGAGATGTTTTGCCCATTGGCTCAGGATCAGGCCGACGCCGCCGGCGGCGGCATGCAGCAAGATGGTGTCGCCGGCCTTCACGCGATAGGTTTGCCGGATCAGGTATTGCGTGGTCAGGCCCTTGAGCATCATCGCGGCGGCGGTCTTGTCGTCGATGCCGTCGGGCAGTTTCAACAGACGATCGGCCGGAATCAGACGGGCTTCAGCATAGGCGCCGATCGGTGCCGCGCCGTAGGCGATGCGGTCGCCGGGCTTCAGGTCGGTGACGCCGGCGCCGACTTCCTCGACCACGCCAGCCGCCTCGCCGCCGAGCCCGCTCGGCAGTTGCGCCGGGTAAAGCCCGGAGCGGTTATAGATGTCGACGAAGTTCAGCCCCACCGCGGTGTGGCGGATGCGGGCCTCGCCGGGGCCGGGCTTGCCGAGATTGACCTCTTCCCAGACCAGAACTTCGGGGCCGCCGGTTTTGTGAAAGCGGATGGCATGCGTCATGGATTTACTCCTTGTGAGACGACAATCGGCGAAATCGCGGGGGACATAAAAAGAGCGGCGGGGCCGGTCCGCCCGGCAGCCATGATTACAACAGGCGCCCGTTGCGCGGCAAGGAACAGCCTTAGGCCGGCATGGTCGTTGCCGGACACGACTGCGCGATCCCGCGGCGCGATATGCCCGGGGTTTGCTTGAACCTTCCGCCCGGGAGGGCGTGGGGAATGCCGGGTGCCCAGTGCACCCGCAGCCTCGTGTGCGAAATGGTAGTGCAGAATGCACACGAGTATTCACAGCGGTCGCACCGGAAATCACCCGGCATCCCCGCACGCAATGGTTTTAACGGCTTCCTTCGTGATCTCCCCGGCGATCGGCTTTTTTGTCACCGTCGCCGGCAGCGCCTTAGCTGCCAGCTTGACGCCAGCGTCGAGGCGTCAGGACCACACGACTTCTCCGTCCGCATGAGCGCTGTTCGTCAAAAGCGCCGCCGCGTCCACCGCATCCCGCCCCAACGTTCGTGACGATGGCCAACGCCCCTCCTCCGGGACAGGACAGCGAGGGATAAAGAAGTGATTTGGGTGAAATGAGAACCAAAATATTTTTGCTAGAGGGGCTGGACACGCCCCTTGCAAAACAGCCCGGTGATTTGCCCGTCGGGCTGATTGTGTCCTGTTAAGTGTCGACGCCCAGCCTGGATGTAGCAGCGGACGTCAGCCAGGGCGCCGAGGTCAACCAGGCAATGCTATTTGGGTGGTTCAAGTTCTCTGGAAAAAAGATAGTTGTACGTCTCTTCGGCGTTACGAAGCATGGTGGCCTTTTTAAGAACCTCGTCGCGCTCTGGGCCGGGCGCCAACTTCTGCGTCTCCTTAAGCGTGGACCTTGCCTTGGCGTCGAGGTCGCGATCGCCGGTCGCCTGCGGTTCGCGCTTACTCATGATACCGCTCCAAGCCAAATTCGAATTACGCGGAAAGCCACCAGAAGTTCCGCCTCCCCACTGCAAACGGTGATACCCGCTACCCCGGTGTGAGTATCAAAGCGTCGGGTCGAGCGGACTCAGACGAATGGCGCGTTCGAAGTCTGGCCGAGCGATACTCAACCGAGTCAGCTTCGACCACGCCGGGGTTGCGTCCCGGCCTTATTGCAGCGCACCGCAAAAAACAGGTTCCATGCCCATGAACTTAACGATGGGCAATCCGTTAGGGAGGCGAACCCTAACCGGAGGAAACGATCATGCGTTTGCTAGCGCTAACGACGGTGTTGTTTTTATCCTCTAGCCTCGTTCCCGCATTCGCCCAGCAGGACGAGGCAAAGTCTCCGGCACCAAGCCAGCCCCAAACTACCCCGGTGCAACCGGAGCGCACGCCCCAGCAATCAGAGCAATCTCGGGCGCCAGATCGGCAGCGCGCCGAGGATACTCGGGTAGATCGCGATTGGAGAGCCCATCATGGCGACGACGAGCATATGGAGCACATGGGCCAGAACGGCATGGGGCGGATGCGGGACAGGATGATGCGCGATATGGACGAGGATCATCATACGGTCGGTCGCAATTGGCGAATGCGCCCCGATGATGACCGCGCCGACAGAGATCGCGATGACAGGGGCTATTACGACGAAGACAGGCCTCGACGCAGAGTGAAAATCTGCGTCGAATACGAAGATGGCGACGAGTATTGCCGGTATCGATAAGACCGCCGCGCTGCGGCCAGTGGAACCGTCAATAACGTAAAGGGCACCCGCGTTTCGGGTGCCCTTTCTTTCATTTAGCAGTCCGGCATTCCGGCTGGACGCGCGGTGCCGGTGCCTGCGGCCCGCTTTGATGAGACCGAGCCGGTCGTGCTGCTGGCATTTGCTGACGATGTTCCGCTAGTGTTCGACGCTCCGCTAGCGTTCGTTTGGTTCTTATCGCGAACCATATTGCTGCTTACGTCCCAGCAAAAATTGGAAGCCGTGCCACTCGATCCGGAGCTTGTTCCGGTTCCCTGTGCATTTGCTATCCCGGCGACTGCCACAAGCGCGGCGCCGGTAATCGCGGCAAGACCGATCTTGTTCATGGTCTATTCTCCTCTCCAGTTCGCCGGCAAGAACGCCGACAAACCCCAATGCGGACGCTAGAACCGCGTTCCGCTAAATCTCCAAATGCATCGCATTGCTCAATTCCAATCAGTTGCGGATTATGGCCGGGCCATCAAAGGGCACGTTGGATGGCTGGATTACGAAAAAATGACCCCCGGTTGGGGGCCATTCTCTTTTGGTTGACTAGTCGTCCCAGTAATGGTGCCGCCTGATGATTACGCGGTCGCCGTCATGATACCACCCGCGATGCCAGCCGCGGTCATGTCCGTAGAACTCCACGCGAGGGGCGCGATAGTCCTGATCGCGATAGTAATAATCCGGGCCGCCGCCGATGCGGAAACTGAAACCTTCGGCGCTTGCGACTGTAGGCGCCGCAACCGCGATACTCGCTAACGCGGCCAGGACCAATGAAACCTTCTTCATATCCTTCTCCTATCGTTGTTGCGCTGGGAGAAAACGGGCGGGACACAACGACGTTCCCGGAACTGCTACGGAACTTTCTTGAATGGATATTCAGCTACAGTGTTTGCGAACACTCATCCTCGGGCTCTGAGCCCGTGCAATCTATTTTTTCGAAACTTCGCCCGCCAATCGGCGAGCTCTCTTTTCGATGGCGACGAAGGCATCGCCAACATCCGCTTTGGAGCGCGTTGCCTGGCCGCTCGGCTAGATCCCGGGATACGCGGCCTGGACCTGCTTGTTGTTGGCGAGTTCGTCGCTCGTTCCGTGCATGGTCACGTTGCCGCTTTCCAGCACTTAGGCGCGTGCGACCAGCGACAGCGCGCGGCTGACATTCCGCTCGACCAAGAGGATCGCGGCGCCCATCCTGTGGATCTCGCCGATCTTCTCGAAGGTCACGTCGGTCATCCCGTTTGCCAAGCCCAGCGACGGTTCGGCACCCGTGTCACATCGGCAACGCTCGTCCGGTTTCTTCACGGCCAACATGCTTTTTGACTCCACAGAGCCCGCCGGCGCCGCATACAGTAACCTCGGGGCGGCTGGGTCATGATCGGCGGAGGAGCGGCGCGTTCGTAGCCTGATTGGATCACTCTATCAGTCTGCAGAGAGACCGCCTTTCGGGGCGGTCTTTTTGCGGGGCGGTCTCCCGCGAATCTCGTGAGTTATGGCCGTCTTTCCTCACCGGGAAAAGCGGTTTCGTAATCATTCGACCGCTACCGCAGGTCCGGCGTTCCTTTTCTGCGCGGTTCGGATTGAATGAAACAGGAAGAAGCGAAGCGTCTGATCATCCGGGAGTGGGACCGCTGGGTCCAAACGCAGCGCATCGATTCCGGCGGGCCAACTGGCCGGGATTCGCTGAAGTTCTTCCTGGAGCTGCAGGACGCGCGATCCGCGCTGCTGGATTTTCAGACGAGGGGCCGGGACAAGTGGCAGGTCGTCCACGCCTGGTTGCTCCAGGCACGACGCCTTCAATCGGCCTCGTGAGGATCGATCCCGGCCGCTAGAGCATGATCGGTTCTGATTAAATCAGAACCGATCATGCTCTAGATTCTTGTCTTGACGCGTTTTCTTTACGCGAACCGGTATCCACTTCGCTTGAAAACGCTTTAGGCGTGCGTCGGCCAGTGCCGCTCGCGGAACCAGGTGCGGTAGTCCGACATCTTGGCGCGCTGCGCCGCCGGCGCATGGCGCTTGCAGGTCGAGGCCTCTTCGCTGTTATCGGCAGCGCCCCAGCGCAGCTCGACGCAGTCGTTCGGGTTATAGGCCATCTCGAAATTCGCCGTCCGATCGATGACGTCCTTGAGCGACAGCGTCCACTGCGACCCGTCGCTGCGGGTATAGGACAATTTGCGCGTGGCGAGTTCGGAGGCGAGCACGCCCTGCAATTCGCTCTTGATGTCGGCTGCGCTCTTGCCGGTTGGGATCGCGTATCGCTGCGACCGCCGTGCGACATGATCGGGATACCCCCGCACCACGTCGATCGCGATCAACAGGCGGAAATCGCGTGCCGGCGTGGAGTAGTCTTCCCAGGCGCCGGTGGTCTCGAAGATCGAGGCGCCGTCCGGCATCGCAGTGTCGCCGCTCGTCTTCTCCTGATATTTCCGCCCGTTTTCGACCGAGGTGACGCGCGTCTTCACCTGCTCGTTGAGGCTCGTGATGGCGTCGGTCATCGCCTTCACCGGATCGAGCGGCTCGGGCGACATCACGTCGTCCATGCGATCGTAGAAATCCTCGGCGCTCATCTGCGACTGCTCGAGCGAAAAATCGCCGTAGTTTGGATTCTTGCCGATTTCCGCGTTGCTCAGCCGCCGCAATGCGCCGCCCTTGTCGCGCACGATGGGGCGGAAATGCTTGAAGCCGGGGCTGCCGAGCGAGGCCTCGTGCACGAACAGGAAATTGCCGCGCCAGAACCGCTTGCGCGTGATCGATCCGTCGGGCTCGGCGTCGACGGCGAGGAAGACGCCCGGCATGCCGTTCGCCTCCGGCACGAGATGCACCAGCATCAGCACGTGGCCATAGGGGTCGGCGTACACCGTTCCGGGGCGCAGCGCCTGTTTGGTCAGCGGAACGGTATAGAAATCCGTGTTGTCGTCGTTCGCCGACACCCGCACGGCGCCGGTGTGGACGACGTCGCCGACGTCACGCAAATATTCGCTGAAATTGGCCGGTCGCTTCGGCTTCGGCGGCGGGCTCGCAGGCGGAATGGCCGCCGGATCCGCGCTGGCCTCGTGCGGCGGCTGGGAACGGGAAAACAACCCCAGCAGACCGGGCCTCGGCGCCGGCGGCGTGGCGGCAGCGGGGGTAACCGACGCAACAACCTCCTGCTCGGGCGGCGGGGCCGGACGCGTGACCTCGGGATGCTCGATGTCGAACCACTGGTAGCACTTCGGCGGCTTGCCGGCGAAGCCGCGCGAGCAGTTCGAATAGCCGAACGGCAGCCCCATCTTGTAGGCGAAATAGGCGCGCAGGAAGTAGACGAAGTCAGCGCAGTCGGGGCGAAGGCCGTTCTTCACACTGTCTTCGTCGCGCCCGAGATAGTTGAACAGGAAATTGCGGGAACGGTCACGCAGCACTTCATGCCACACCTTCCAGGACAGATCCTGGTCGGGCGGCGCGTCGAACAGCTTCTCGATCCATGCCGAGAACAAGGCTTCGTTGGTGCTGTTCCAGCTATTGCGCACCTGCCAGAAGCTGCCCGACGGCGTGCGCACCGGCTCCGGCTTGCGTGCGCTGACGACGATCTCGTGCGCGCATTGCGCAGGGGCTCCGTCCCGTGCCAGTGTCGCGTGCCAGGTTCCCGCGGCCGGCGTGGCGACTTCGGCGAACCAGGAATAAGGCGACGCGCCGTGCCGGTCGGCCGATTTGGCCGCGACGCTGCCGTCGGGCGCGATCAGCGACAGCACGCCTTCGACGGGCTTCTCGGAAACCACCATCACTCGCAGCGGCGCACCCTTCCAGGGCGCGACCGGCGACGGCAACACCGTTAGCTCGGCCGCGTCGCTGCAGGTATCGGCTGCCGCTTCGGCCGGTGACACCGCTGCTGCGGCGAGCAAGATGTAAAAACCACCTGCGATCGGCAACAATGCGGTCGCAGCAGCAGCCAACCGGCGCGCGAGAAGCATGTGAATTGAACCTTCCTGAAGTGTGCCCCGGACCTGCATGGGCCCCTCCCGGCGAGGCCGGACCGCAGGATACCGATTTGGCCGCCCTGAGTCAGCGCATTTGAAGGCGATTTTGCGGCCCGGCCGCCGGTTCCGCGTGAGTCCGGCTCGGGCGATCCCGTTACGCCGGATGGGTGCCCACGTTCCCCCGATGTCCGCGCCATCGCGACCTATATGGCCGGCGTGTTCGGCGCGCCGGCTGAGGATCGCAAGCGCCAGGCAGAGGAAGTACCGGCGCAGGCCAAGTCGCCGACCGCGCCGAAGTCGCAAGCAATTGCTAACGCATGTCCGGGGCTCAAGAGCCCCGATCACCAGCTCTTGACCCGCCGTTCAACGCGTTCCTTGCCCAAACCGTTGCATGTCACCCCGGCAATTCGCATCCCAACTGCTCGAGCGTGGCGTCGACCCAGCCGCGGTCCATCGAACCTCCCGCCTTCAGGTCGGCCAGGATCTTGTCTTCCGACTTCTTCTTGGCCGCGGCCGCCTGGTACACCTGCTCGACTTCGTCGAAGGGAATGCAAAGCACGCCATCGCCGTCACCAATGATGAGGTCGCCGGGCTCGATCACCATGCCGTCGAAGGCGATCGCCTTGCCGATTTCCCCGGGCCCCGACTTCAGCGGACCGCGATGGGTCACGCCGGCCGCATAGACCGGAAAGCTTAAGCGCCGCAGCGCATCGGAATCCCTGATCGAGCCGTTGATCACGATTCCGGCGAGTCCGCGATTGATGGCGTAACTGACCATGATCTCGCCGATGATCGAGTTGGTGAGATCGCCGCCGGCATCGACCACGACCACATCGCCCGGCGAGGCAATGTCCAGCGCCTTGTGCACCATCAGATTGTCGCCCGGCCGCGTCTTCACGGTGAACGCCGGGCCGGAGAGCACACCTTCGCCATGATATGGCCGCAACCGTGGCCCGCCTCCGGTCAGGCGTGACATGCAATCGCTGACATT
>JBGPSI010000224.1:0-7851 GCA_041490045.1 Bradyrhizobium sp. | reverse complement strand
CGTGTGCTCTCTACCACCATCTCTGCACACGCGGCTATCGGGCGCATCGGGCGCCCGGCATTCCCTGCGCCCTCTTTTCAAAGGGGGCGGAACGAGCAGGCCAAGACTCGCGCGATACATGCGGCGAGACCGCGAAGGCGTGTTTGCAAACGCGGGCTGTTTGAAATTCGAATTTTCGTGATTGCGAGCCAACGGGTCGGCGCAAAGCGCCGCCCGATGACAGGCTCCGCGAAGCAATCCATGCTTTGGGCATGAATTGCTTCGTCGCTTCCGCTCCTCGCAATGACGTTGTGAGAGCGGAGACTACTCCGCCGGCGCTTCGTCGCCTGTAGCCGCGTTGCGGCTGGCCAGAAATCCCAGCGCGATGCCGCCGACGGCGAGGATCGGGATCAGCCGCTTGACGCCGATGGCCCGGATCACCTGGAGGCCCGCGGCCACCAGCATGGGATCGGCGAGCGCGCTGTGCATGGCGGATTTCGCGGCTTCCGCCGCACGGGCCTTGGCTTCCTTCTCGATCTGCTTCTTGCGCGCGATGTAGCTGAAGGCGGCGATCAGGCTGACGACGAAAAAGATGGCGGCGCCGGCAAGGCAGGCCTGCGGCAGCCCATATTTGTCCAGCACGAGGACGAACGCGGCGGCGCACAGGAACGACGTCGTCACGAACAGGGCCAGCGCGGCGGCGGCCGCCAGCGAAGTCAGCCGCAAGGCGCTGCCGGTGGATTCCTTGAAATCATCGATCATGCGCGCAAACATCTGAAAGCCCCGTTCGAAATACCGGCTATCGTGGCCTCATGGGTTCGAGACGCGCGGCGTCGCCGCGCTCCTCACCATGAGGGTTAAAGAGCCTCATCCTGAGGAGCATCGCAAAGCGATGCGTCTCGAAGGATGAAGCTGTCGCACCCTACCTGCGCCACGTCACGCCGATCAGGAAGCCGACGCCGAGCGCGAGGCCGACTGTCGCGAGCGGGCGCTGCGTAATCACGTCCTCCAGCGTCTCCTCGATCGAACTGGCCGCGTCCTGCGCTGCATCCATCATGGCGCTGCCGCGCTCGGTCATGTCGTCGACCGTCGCATCGACGTTTTCGCGCGCCTGCTTGTAGCCGCGGCGCGCCTGCTTCCTGGCGGTGCCGGCGAAGCTGTTGAGCGCGTCGGTGATCTGGTCGGTCAGTGCTGCGATATCGTTCTTCACGGCTGCTACATCCTTCTCGAGGCGTTCTTCAAGGCGTTCCTGGGTGACTTTGTCCGACAGGTGTTTCATGCCGATTTCGCCGTCTGTGCTGGACATCGAATGCTCCCGGGAAACTGAAATCATCTGCGGCACAAACGTTTCGATGCGCGCTAAGTTCCCGAAAAGGAAACCGATCAGTCCTGCGGCAGTTGCGGCATATCGACCGGCATCAGGTGTTCCTTGAGAATGAGCGCGACGATCAGAAGCGGCGACGACAGGAAGCCGCCGACCGGGCCCCAGAGCCAGGTCCAGAACGCCAGCGCCAGCAGCACCGCGAGCGCGTTCAGCGAGAGGCGGCGCCCGATGATGGTCGGCGTGACGAAATGCCCCTCCAGGAAGGTTATTCCGACAAAGGCCAGCGGCGCGATCAGGCCCGCGGTGATCGTGGGAAACGCGATGATGCCGACCACCGCGAGGATCACGAACATGACGACCGGGCCGATGATGGGCAGGAAGTTCAAGGTCGCGGCCAGCGCGCCGAGTCCGGCCGGATTGGGCATGCCGGTCACGGCGCACACGATGCCGGTCGCGATGCCGACGCCGACATTGATCATCGTCACCGTCAGCAGGTATCCGCCGAGATGCTCCTCGATCTCGTTGAGAATCCGCAGCATGCGCAGCCGCTCGGCATGACCGGCGAAGGTCATGATCAGCGCGCGGCGCAGGTCCCGCCAGCTCGCGATGAACAGGATCAGGGTTGCGAAGAACAGCAGGAATTCGGTGAAGGTCGGGGACAGGAATTCGAGCGCGGGCTGCACCCAGTCGAATTTCGGCATCTGGAACGAACTCAGGGGATCGGAGCCGCCGACCATGCCCTGCAGCTCCTGCCAGAGCGCCAGGGGCCGGTCGAACACATGCAGCCGCTCCTTCAGGATGGATCCCAGCTCCGGCAGGCGATGGCTCCATTCCATCAGGGGCGAGGAGATCAGGCCGACGATGAAGGTCGCGATCGCGCCCACCGCCGCCACGATCAGGACTGCGGCCACGGAGCGGGGAATGCGGCGTCGCTCGAGAAAGTTCGCGGCCGGGGACAGCATGGTACCGACCACGAAAGCCGCCACCACCGGGAGAAAGAATGCCTTGGCAAAATAAAGAACGGCGACGATGCAAATGACGAGAAGCGCGACCAGCGCGAACGCGACCACTTCGGCCCGCCGGATCACCGGCGGCAGTTCATTTCGGCTGTCAGACAGCGGCGTACCGGCCGCCTCCTGGGAAGGCGCACGCTCGTTGGGAAGGACACGCAACTGGCTCTCCCCGCTGCTGGCGGCTGATAGAGATGGCAAGCCCCAGGCCGTCCAACGATGACGTCGGGCGACGAAGCGGGCTCAGGCAGGCACAACACGAAAGGCCCGCAAAAGGTTCCATCGCGGAATCGTGAGGACGGCCGGCTTGACAGGAGGGGCTTCTATTTGAGTCGCAGGGAACTGCGCGGCCTCGGTCGCGTTTGATCTGGCAGAAGCATCAGCGTGATGCGCATCGCATCGGGGCAGATCATGACACAGACATTCGCAGGGTTTCGCAGGCTATCGCCGCGCGTGACGAACGCGCTCGTTCTCGCCGGAGCCATGGCGCTGGCGCCGGTCGTCTTCTCCAGCGCGGCGAGCGCGCAGGTGCTCGGCTACGCTGCCGCACCACAAAGCGCATTTCCGTCGGACAACATGGTCGCGCCGGATGAGCCGGCGCTCGCCGACGAGGGCGACGGCAGCGTGCTGCCGGAGCGGCTGCGGCGGACCGTGGTGGCGCTCGACACCCGCGAGGCGCCCGGCACCGTCATCATCGATACCGGCAATACCGCGCTCTATTACGTGCTCGGCCAGGGCCGCGCGATTCGTTACGGCGTCGGCGTCGGCCGCGAAGGCTTTACCTGGGCCGGCGTGCAGACGATCACCCGCAAGGCGGAATGGCCGGACTGGCATCCGCCGGCGCAGATGATCGCGCGCCAGCCTTATCTGCCGCGCTTCATGGCCGGCGGCCCCGGCAACCCGCTCGGCGCGCGGGCCATGTATCTCGGCTCCAGCGAATATCGCATCCACGGCACCAACGATCCCACCACCATCGGCAAGTTCGTCTCCTCCGGCTGCATCCGCCTGACCAATGAAGACGTACGCGATCTCTTCAGCCGGGTCGACGTCGGCACCCGGGTCGTGGTGCTGCCGAAGAACGGGCCGCACCTCGCGGCGAGGGCGATCGGCCCCGCAGGGCCGCAGGCTGCGGGCACGATCACCGTTCGCCCCGTGGTGTCGCCGGGTGCCGGTGCGCCCGCGGGCTTGAGCGGCCGCCGCGCGACGAACGTTTCAATGTCGTCGCTGTACTGACGAAAAGCGCATTGCGGAGACCGCCCATGTTGAGGAAATCAATCAGGCAGGCAGCGCTGGGCGGGGCGGTGGCGCTGTGCGCGCTGGCACTTGCGCCCGCGGCGCAAGCCGAAAACGACTTCCTCTCCGCGCTGTTCGGCGCGTTCGGGGGCGGCCACTCCCGCGGGCCCGAGATCATCCGCTTGCCCTATGCCAACGAAAGCGAGCCGGCCGGTCCGCAAAACTTCCCTCCACAGGGTGACGTGCCGGGACCGCGGGTCGTCACCTATGGCGGGGGCCAGGCCTACTGCGTGCGCACCTGCGACGGCCGTTATTTCCCGCTGCAGGGCTCCGACAAGGAAAGCCGCGCGGCTTCGTGCAACAGTTTCTGCCCGGCGAGCAGCACCGAGGTGGTGTATGGCAGCGCTATCGACAATGCCGCCACCACGAGCGGCAAACCCTATTCCGAACTGCCGAACGCGTTCCGCTATCGCAACGAGATCGTGGCCGGATGCACCTGCAACGGCAAGGACCAGTTCGGCCTGGCGCCGGTCAAGGTCGAGGAAGATCCGACGCTCCGCAAGGGCGACCTCGTCGCTCGGGCCGACGGGCTGATGGTTGCCGGCCGCAGCGCCGACCGGCGCGGCGCCTCGCTGAATTTTACACCTGCTTCGAAATCGGTGCAGGCCCGCTATCAGCGCGTGCCGGTCGTGGCGAAGGAGTAATCGGGCCGTCGCTTGGCTTGAAGCGGCCCGCCTTGATCAGGCCGCGCGGATCTTGCCGAGGAACTGGGTTACCTGGCCGCCCAGTTGCTGGCTCTGGGTTTCCAGCGTCTCGGAGGCGTGCTTGACGTTCTCGGCGGCTGCGGCGGAAGCATCCGCATCGGCCTTGACGCCGGTGATGTTGTCGGAGACGTTCTTGGTGCCCTGCGCGGCGAATTGGGTGCTGCGGGTGATTTCCTGGGTGGCGGCGCCCTGTTCCTGAACCGCGGCGGCGATCGCGGTCGCGACTTCGTTGACCTCGCCGATGATGCTGCCGATGCCCTTGATGGCGTCGATGGCTTCTCCCGCGACCTTCTGGATGTCGGCGATCTGCTCGGAAATTTCATCGGTCGCCTTCGCGGTCTGGCTGGCCAGCGACTTGACCTCGGAGGCCACCACCGCAAAGCCGCGCCCGGCCTCGCCGGCACGCGCGGCCTCGATGGTGGCGTTCAGCGCGAGCAGGTTGGTCTGGGCGGCGATGGTGTTGATCAGCCCGACCACTTCGCCGATCCGGCCCGCCGATTTGGCGAGACCCTGCACGGTGCCGTCGGTTTCGCGCGCCTGGCCGACCGCGCGGCTGGCGATACCGGCCGCATGGGCGGCCTGCTGGCTGATGTCGTTGATCGAGGCGCTCAACTGCTCGGAAGCGGAAGCGACGCTCTCGACACTCATCGAGGCCTCGCTGGAGGCCTTCTCGGCGACCTGGACGCGCTCGTTGGTCTGGCGGGAAACCGCCGTCAGGCCCGAAGACGTCGTCCGCATCTGGCTGGAAGCGTCGCCCAGCTGCTGCAGCGACTGGCGCACCATGTTTTCGAACTCGCCGACATAGGCCTCGATCGCCTTCTGGCGCGAGGCTGCGCCCGCGTTGCGCTCGCGCTCCTGTGCCTCGATCCTGAGCTTGTCCTGGGCCTGCTGCTTGAAGGTTTCCAGCGCTCCCGCGAGCGCGCCGATCTCGTCATGGCGCTCGGTGTAGCCGGTATCGACGGTCAGGTCGCCCGAGGCCACCTTCAGCATGGCGTCGCGCATGTTGTGCAGCGGCCGGATGACCCGGCGGGTGACGGCCATCATGGCGCCGAACATCAGGGCGAATGCCGCGGCCAGCAGCACGAGCTGGATCACCAGCGAGCGCAGCGCCTCGGAATGCTGCACGGCGGTGTGGTCCTTGGCGGCCTCGAGCGCGCGTTCGGCGACGGTGACCGCCGAGCCCATGCGGCCGACCGTGATCGGGCTCCATTGGTTCGCGGTCAATTCGGGCTTCTCGCCGGCGATCAGGGTGTTCAGCAGGCGATCGCGCAAAGCGAGATAGTCGGGCTCGAAATAGGCGGTCTTGGTCGCGGCGATCGCGGCGGAAAGCGCCGGAGGCAACTGCATGCCCGACGCCGCCGTTTCCACTGCGGTAAATGCGATCTCGGTGCCGCCGAGCAACCTCGTATAGGTCAGGCGCGATTCCGGCGCCATGCGGCCGGCGGCCAGGCCCTTCGAAATCATCAGCGATGCCTCGCCGGCGGTATTGCGCAACAGCCAGGCGCTCTGCTTGATCGCCAGCAACTGATCGATGGTGGCGTCCTGGTGATTGACGGCGGCGGCAAGCGCTGCCGACAGCTTGTCGAGTGTCTTCAGCAGCGCGGCGGTGGTGTCGAAATATTCCTGCGGCAGCGTCGCACGGCGCGAGGCCTTCGGCTTGGCGACGTCGTCCCAGAATTCCTTTTGCTCTGCCGTCAGCTTCTTGAAGAGCTGATCGAACTCGGGCACCAGCGCGTTCTGCTGCGCAAAGTCGATCGATGGCAACAGCACCAGCGCGTTGGCCATCGCGGGCATTTCCGAATCGCGAATCTCCCGCAGGTACTTATCGATGTCGCTCGCGACGGGCTGGTCGGCGTTGAGCAGGCGGAAGGTCGTGGACTGATCGGTTCGCAGGTTATGCATCGCCTTGAACACGTTCGCCGAGGCTTCGGCGATGACGGCGATCCGGTTCGTCAGCTGCAGCCGGGTCCATGAGTCCCAGGCGCCGAGCGAAAATCCGACGACGACGCAGAACGACATGACCAGGATAACGGTCTTCAGCAGCGCGGATACGGTGAGACGATTCAGCATGGCAGCCCCCAATTTCGCGCGTATTTGGACCGACATAGGTAAAAATTTAGACAGTTCCGCTGCCGTATTAGTACTGGCTCGCAACAGCAAAGCCCGCATAAGCCTGCGCGGCGGTTCCTTTGGGGGAACCGAAGGGTCCCTCGCGGGTTAACAGACCGCTAATTTCACTTCGCGCGGTTTCAGGGGGATTTCCGGATGCTCGTCAGCGTACTCGTCACCTTTCTCGTCGTCATTCTCATTCTGTATCTGATCAACCTGCTGCCGCTCGACGGCCGCGCCAAGCAGATCATCCGCGTCATCGTCATCATCCTGGGCGTGATCTCGCTCTTGAAATACATCGCGGTGTTCTAGCGCTGACGGGTACCCCAAATGCAAAAGCCCCGGCGGGAAGCCGGGGCTTTTGGTTGGCTGATCGTCTAAGAGCTATTTCAGCGTCCTGAACCAGTCGTCCACGTCCTTGTGGATCTGGTCCTTGGCGAAGCCGTAGCGCTGCTGCAGCTTGCCTTCGAGCTGCTCGCGGCGGCCCTCGATCACGTTGAGATCGTCGTCGGTGAGCTTGCCCCACTTCTCCTTGGCGGCGCCCTTGAACTGCTTCCAGTTGCCTTCAACCCGGTTCCAATCCATCGTCATCTCCTCCTGCGTTGAGATCACGACTTAACGGGTGCGATATTCGATTGTTCCCGGAACAGGCATGCGGCATCGCGACCGCCGCCGGATTTTAGCCCGCCGCCTTTTAGCCTGCCGCCTTGGCTTCCCGGCGCCGCGCGGTGAGGATGAACTCGGTGTAGCCGTTTGGCTGCTCGCGTCCCTTGAAGATGAGGTCGCAGGCCGCCTTGAACGCAACGCCATCGAACGAGGGCGCCATCGGCCGGTACAGCGAATCGCCCTTGTTCTGGCCGTCCACCACCATCGCCATGCGTTTCAGCGATTCCATCACCTGCTCCTTGGTGATGACGCCCTGGTGCAGCCAGTTCGCCAGATGCTGGCTCGAGATCCGCAGGGTAGCGCGGTCTTCCATCAGCCCGACGTCGTGGATGTCCGGCACCTTGGAGCAGCCGACGCCCTGGTCGATCCAGCGCACGACATAGCCGAGGATGCCCTGGCAGTTGTTGTCGATCTCCTGCTTCACGTCGTCCGGCGCCCAGTTCGATTGCGACACCGGGATGGTGAGGATGTCGGACAGCTTCGCGCGCGGGCCGCCTTTGGCCAGTTCCTGCTGCCGCGCCAGCACGTTGACCTGGTGATAGTGCAGCGCGTGCAGCGTGGCGGCGGTCGGCGATGGCACCCAGGCGGTGGTGGCGCCGGCCTGCGGATGGCCGATCTTCTGCACCAGCATGTCCGCCATCTTGTCGGGCGCGGCCCACATGCCCTTGCCGATCTGGGCGTGGCCGGGCAGGCCGTCGATCAGGCCGACATCGACGTTCCAGTCCTCATAGGCCTTGATCCAGGGCTGCGCCTTCATGTCGTTCTT
>JBGPSI010000223.1:0-7878 GCA_041490045.1 Bradyrhizobium sp. | reverse complement strand
TTTCGACGGCATGGAAGTGCAGATCAACGATGCGCCGCGCGCCAACGAGATCATGGTCGCGGTCGCGGTCACCGACAGCGGCCGGCCGCTGCCGCGGGTCGGCGGGCTGACGGTCGCGGAAGTCAAAGGCGAGGACGGCTTGAGATAATTTCTTCAACACTGGAGGTATGGGATGCAACGAAGCAAACGTTTCTTCGATAATTTCTTGGGTGCCGGGTTTGCGATTATTCTCGGCGGCATGGCGCATTCCGCCATGGCGCAGAGCGAAATCAAGATCGGCGAAATCAACAGCTATTCGCTGCTGCCCGCCTTTACCGATCCCTATCGCAAGGGCTGGCAACTCGCGGTCGAGGAAATCAATGCCGCGGGCGGCATCAACGGCAAGAAGCTCGTGGTCATCTCCAAGGACGACGGCGGCAAGCCGGCCGACGCGCAGACCGCCGCCAACGAACTGGTGTCGAGCGAGAACGTGGCGATGCTGGCAGGCACCTTCCTGTCGAACATCGGTCTTGCCGTCAGCGACTTTGCAAATCAGAAGAAAGTCTTCTTCCTCGCGGCCGAGCCGCTGACCGATGCGATCACCTGGGCCAAGGGCAATCGCTACACTTTCCGGCTGCGTCCTTCCAATTACATGCAGGCGGCTATGCTGGCGGAAGAGGCCGCAAAACTGCCGGCCAAGCGCTGGGCGACGATCGCGCCGAATTATGAATACGGCCAGTCGGCAGTTGCGGTGTTCAAGAAGCTGATGTCGGAAAAGCGGCCCGACATCGTGTGGGTCGACGAGCAGTGGCCGCCGTTCGGCAAGATCGACGCCGGCCCGGTCGTGCAGGCTCTGGCCGCCGCCAATCCGGAAGCCATCCTCAACGTCACCTTCGGCGCCGATCTCGTGAAGTTCGTGCGCGAAGGCAATACCCGCGGCCTGTTCAAGGACCGCACGGTGGTGAGCTTCCTGACCGGCGAGCCCGAATATCTCGATCCGCTGAAGGATGAAACGCCGGCAGGGTGGATCGTCACCGGCTATCCCTGGTACTCGATCAAGACGCCGGAGCACGATGCGTTCCTGAAAGCCTATCAGGCGAAGTACAACGACTATCCGCGGCTCGGCTCGATCGTCGGCTATCAGACTATCAAATCGGCCGCAGCCATTCTCGCCAAGGCCAACTCCACCGATCCGGACAAGTTGATCGCCGCTGCGGAAGGGTTGTCGGTGCCGTCGCCGTTCGGCGAGATCACCTTCCGCAAGATCGATCACCAGTCGACGCTCGGCGCCTTCGTCGGCAAGACCGCGCTGAAGGACGGCAAGGGCATCATGGTCGATACGTCCTATCGCAAGGGGGCCGATTATCTGCCGAGCGACGCCGAAGTCGCAAAGCTCCGTCCGAAGGAGTGAGGTTCGTTGCCACGAAGCATTCTTCTCCCCTCCCTCCGCGCAGCGGTGGGGAGGGGTCGGGGGTGGGGGGTGGCTCCGCGGGTACCCATGCTGATGTTGAGCACGCTGAAGCACCCCCCACCCCCGACCTCGAGAGCGAGCTTCGCTCGCCTCGGACCCCGCCACGCGCTGCGCGCGCGGGGGGAGGGGAGAAATCGGCGTTCGCTGCGGGAGGGGGAGGCTCTCCGCGGGCACCGAATGCGCGACCAGTGCCCCTCACGCGAAATTCGCTGAGCGAATTCCGACTTCTCTCCGCGAACGGGGAGAGGTGAACCTAACGCTAGCGCGGATTGCAAATGGCATTCTACTTCGTTCAGTTCCTGACCGGTCTTGCGAGCGCGGCGTCGCTGTTCCTCGTGGCGTCGGGGCTGTCGATCATCTTCGGCGTGACGCGTATCGTCAATTTTGCCCATGGCGCGTTCTATATGCTCGGTGCCTATGTGGCGTTCACGCTGACCGAACGGTTTTCCGGCGCGATCGGTTTTTGGGGCGGCATCGTCGCCGCGGCGCTGATCGTCGCGATGGTCGGCGTGCTGGTCGAAATGGTGCTGCTGCGGCGGATCTATCACGCGCCCGAATTGTTTCAACTGCTGGCGACCTTCGGCCTGACGCTGATGGTCGAGGATCTCGTGGTGCTGATCTGGGGACCCAGCGATCTCCTCGGCAGCCGCGCGCCGGGATTGAAGGGCGCGGTCGATTTTTTCGGCCAGAAGGTGCCGAGCTACGATTTGTTCCTGATCGGGCTCAGTCCGGTGGTGCTCGCGGCGTTGTGGCTGATGTTCCAGCGAACGCGGTGGGGCGTGCTGGTTCGGGCGGCGACCCAGGACCGCGACATGGTGGCGGCGCTCGGCGTCAATCAAAAATGGCTGTTCACCAGCGTGTTCGCGCTCGGGGTGTTTCTCGCCGCGCTCGGCGGCGCGTTGCAGATTCCGCGCGACGCCGTGCATCACGCCATGGACCTGCGGATCATCGTCGACGTATTCGTCGTGGTGGTGATCGGTGGGCTGGGCAGCATCACCGGCGCCTTCGTCGCGGCGGTGCTGGTGTCGGAGCTCAACGCCTTCGGCATTCTCATTTTTCCGAAGATTTCCATCATCCTGGTGTTCCTGGTGATGGCCGCCGTGCTGATCGTGCGGCCGTGGGGCCTGTTCGGAAAGCCGGAAGCGCTGGCGCGCCGCACGCCGGGGCTGACCGTCAATGTCTGGCGGCCGCTGACGTCGAACGAGCGCCTTGCGGCCGCCGCAGTGTTGGTGCTGGCGGCGGCGCTGCCGCTATTCGCAGGCAATTATGCGCTCACGGTCGGCTCCGAAATCGCGATCTTCGTGATCTTTGCCGCGAGCCTGCATTTCCTGATGTCGATCGGCGGGCTCGCCTCGTTTGGCCATGCCGCCTATTTCGGGCTCGGCGCCTATGGCGTGGCACTTCTCGCCAAGATGGCGGGCCTGCCGATGATCGCCTGCCTGTTGCTCGGCCCGCTGCTCGGGCTCGCAGGAGCGGCGTTGTTCGGCTTTTTTGCGGTTCAATTGTCTGGCGTCTATTTCGCGATGCTGACGCTGGCATTCGCGCAGATCGTCTGGTCGATCGCATTCCAGTGGGTCGAGGTGACCGGCGGGGATAACGGCATCCTCGGCGTCTGGCCCGAGAAATGGGCGGCCAGTCCCTCGCATTTCTACTGGCTTTCGATCGGCGTCGCCGCGCTTGCGGTGGCGGTCTTGAGGATCATCGTATTCTCGCCGTTCGGCTATGCGCTGCGGGCGACGCGCGACTCCATCAGGCGCAGCGAGGCGATCGGGATCAACGGCAAACAGATCCAGTGGACCGCCTTCGTGATTGCCGGCACCGCCGCAGGCGTCGCCGGTGCGCTGTTCGCCTATCTCAAGGGCAGCGTGTTTCCCGACAGCCTCGGTATCTCGCTCTCGGTCGACGCGCTCGTCATGGTGCTGCTGGGCGGTGTCGAGACAGTCTCCGGCGCGATCGTCGGCGCCATCGTCTACAAGGCGCTCAGCATCTGGCTGGTGAGCCAGACCGATCTGTCCAAGCTCGTGCTTGGCGGCGTCATCGTCCTGATTGTGGTCGCGTTGCCGAAAGGCATCGTCGGGGTGCTGGAGACCATCCGGCATCGCCGCCGGCCGCAATCGCCAACCGCGATTCTCGCGTCCCCAATCGAGACCGCCGAATGAGCATCGCACCCACATTGCTGTCGGTCGAAGGCCTGAGCAAGTCCTATGGCGGCGTGCATGCCGTGCGCGGCGTTTCCTTCGAACTGAAGGCCGGCGAGATCCTGGCGCTGATCGGTCCGAACGGCGCGGGAAAAAGCACCTGCTTCGACATGCTCAACGGCCAAACCATGCCCGGCGCCGGCCGAATCCATCTGCTTGGCTACGACACCACAGGCAAGAGACCGCGCGCGATCTGGCGGCTGGGAGTCGGACGCACGTTCCAGATCACGGCGACATTCCCGACCATGACGGTGCGCGAAAACATCCAGGTCGCGCTCGTTTCCTATCACCGGCAGATCTTCAATCTCTGGGCCTCGACGCCAAAATTCGCCCCGGAAGAGGCCGATGCCCTGCTGGCGCTGGTCGGCATGGACGGCTTCGCGAATCGTCCCTGCGGTGAAATTGCCTATGGCGATCTCAAGCGGCTGGAACTTGCCGTGGCACTCGCCAACCAGCCGAAGCTCCTGTTGATGGATGAACCGACCGCCGGCATGGCGCCGCGCGAACGCATCGAACTGATGCGGCTGACCGCCCGCATTGCCCGTGAACGGTCGATCGGCGTTCTCTTCACCGAACACGACATGGACGTGGTGTTCGAGCACGCCGACCGCATCCTGGTGCTCAATCGCGGCACATTGATTGCGGAAGGCTCGCCTCAGGAGGTGCGGCGCAACCCCGAGGTTCGCGCCATCTATCTGGGCGAGGGCCTGGTCTACGACATCAGCCATCGCGAGGAAGCGTCAACATGAAGCTCTCGGTCGAGGGGCTCAACAGCCATTACGGCCCCGCCCATATCCTGTTCGACGTCGCGCTCGAGGTCGGCGACGGCGAGGTGGTGGCGCTGCTTGGACGCAATGGCGCCGGCAAGTCCACGACCTTTCGCTCCATCGTTGGCCTCGTCGAGCAACGGACCGGCCGCATCGTCTTCGAAGGCACGGACGTCTCGGATCAGCCGACGCATGTGATCGCGAGCCGCGGGCTCGGATATGTGCCGGAAGAACGGCGCATCTTCACGGACCTGACGGTCGACGAGAACCTGGAGGTCGGCCGCCAGCCGGTGCGGCCGAACGCGCCGCACTGGACCCGGGAAAAATTGTTCGCGCTGTTTCCGAACCTCGGCGAAATGCGCGGCCGGGCAGGCGGCCGCATGAGCGGCGGCGAACAGCAGATGCTGACGATCGCGCGGACCCTGATGGGCAATCCGTCGCTGGTGCTGCTCGACGAACCATCCGAGGGATTGTCGCCCAAGATCGTGGAGCAGATGGTCGAGGCGATCCTGACCATGAAGAAGGAAGGCGTCAGCATGATCGTCTCCGAACAGAACCTGCATTTCGCTAGGCTGATCTGCGACCGCGCCTATATCATCGAGCGTGGGCGGATCTGTTTCAGCGGCACCATGAGCGAGCTTGACGCGCGTCCGGACATCCGCGACGCGCATCTGGCGCTGTGAGAGCGGCGTTGGAAAAAATGGGGGCGAGAACGCAGATGACCAGGAGCCTTTCGGCCAGACGAAGCCTTAAGGCCTCGCGGCCGGTCTATATTCTCGAAGATCAGGTCGGCTTCATCCTGCGCCAGGTCTGGCAGCGCCACGCCACGATCTTCGCGAGGGAAATCGGAAACAATCTGACGCCGACGCAATGGGCGGCACTGGCAAAGCTCACCGAGACCGGACCGTGCTCGCAGAACCAGCTCGGGCGGCTGACGGCGATGGATGTCGCCACCATCAAGGGCGTGATCGACCGGCTCACCGCCCGCGGCCTGACCGAGACCAGCCCCGACCCCGAGGACGGCCGCCGCCTGCTGGTCAGCCTCACCCGCGCGGGCCAGCAACTGGCGGAAAAAGCGGTGTCGAATGCGCTGGCGATCACCAAGGAGACTCTTGCGCCGCTGGACGCAAAGGAGCGCGAGACGCTGGTGGCGCTGCTCAGCAAGCTGCGCTGATCCGCGGGATGAATCGGGCCGCTCGTTTCCCTTCACCTCTCCCCATTGGGGAGAGGTCGATTTGCGCAGCAAATCGGGTGAGGGGCCACAACTCTAACGAGGGACCGTAACCCCTCACCCGGCGCGATGCGCCGACCTCTCCCTACGGGAGAGGTGACCGGAGCCCGATCGATTTAACCAAGACCCAATATGCTCCAGGCGTTGCGTGAGCGATTGAACCTATTGGCCCGTCCTGCCGACCACCAGCAATGCAAAAGCTCCTTTCCGTCATTTGCAGGTTCATCGCGGCGGCTGGCGTCATCGCAACCCTTTCAGGCGCCGCGCCGTTGAAGCCTTCGCCCGAAAACCGCTACGTCGCGACGCGCGATGCGGCCATCGCAAAATTCTCCCCGATCTATGACGCCGGCAAGTCCGACGATGCCACCACGAAAGCCGAGGACGCCGTCTTCGCCGACCTGAGGGCACAGATGGCCGCGATCCTGGGCGAACCCGACCGCAAGGGCTTCGGCCCGGCCAAGCTCAATATCGAGACCTTCTACAAGGGCGACGAGGGCTTTGGCACGCTCGACGGTCTGCGCTTCGATTCCGAGCTCGGGGCGAACGGCGAGAAAGCCGGTCAAAACGGCGCCGACGGCAAGTATGTCGAGCCGGGGGCGCATATCATCGTGACGACGCAGACCCTGTTCGGGCGCTGGCTGCGCGCCCACAAGGATTGGTGGGACAGGGACATCAGGAACGTGCCGCAGCAGATCGGCTCGGCACTCAGGAGCGAAAGCTTCTATACCCAGGCGATTCCGACGGACTCCGCGGTGATCAGCTTCAATTCGCTGCCGATTACCAAGCCGCCCTCCGCCACGTCTGCCTATGGTTTCCTGGCAGGGCGAACCCAATCCGAAATCCCGGACGCGGCCGACGAGGTGTTCGTCTCCGCGCTCGCCAACGGCAAGGTCTATATCGCGTATGGATCGATCGCGCCCAAGGTTGAGGTCGCGTCCTGCCTGGCGATCCGGGCCGACTACAACAAGAAGGCGGAAGACGCCGACAACAAGTTCCGGTTCAAGGAGATCGACAAAAAGGCCTACGACAAGCTGGGCGATTTCCGCCAGCAGGGCGAAGACGCCTACAAGCGCTGCTTCACCCAGCGCGCGCCGCCGCAGCCGTCGTTTGCCGAGGCCGTCAAGCAGGCGCAGGCCCTGCTGGCGGTCGCCATGGAAGGCAGCCGCTAGATCGATTGGCTTGAGCAGACGACGCCTAGACTGGCGTCATTGCGAGGAGCGACTTGTCCGCCGTAGCTCAGCGAGCGAAGGCGGAAGCGACGAAGCAATCCATAACAGGAAAGATGCGCGCAGATCGAAAATCGGGAGGCTAGCTAATGGTCCGCATGGCAGTGATCGTATTGGGAGTGCTTCTGTCTTTTGCGGCAAATGCACAGAGCCTGCGGCTGAAAAATTATCTGAATCCGGAAAACGACAGGTTCCGCATCTTGAACGAAGTATATCTGGCGGGCGCGATGGACGCACTGACGGCCTACAATATGGCAGCCCCCGTCAAACTGTTTTGCAAAGACGGCCTTGTCAGCCACGAGGAGGCGGCCCAGTTGATCTCGGACTGGGCCAAGCAGCAAACGAAGTTGCCAGACGACACGATCATCGTCATTCCGCTGCTTCTTCTTCTGAAAAAGACTTATCCGTGTCCCTAGCCATCATCCGCCGCACGGCTTCGCGCCGATTGGCGTCATTGCGAGGAGCGACGCGACGAAGCAATCCCCGCCCGGCAGCTTCGATCCACGGGCTGGGAGCAGCAAGACTCGGACCTCATCCTGAGGAGCCACGCACAGCATGGCGTCTCGAAGGATGGCAACACGCAATCTGCCATCCTTCGAGAGGCCGCTGCGCGGCTCCTCAGGATGAGGACTGCACGTGCGGAAATACGGCCGCTGTAAGAGAGAGGAAGTCGCTGACGATGGCGACTTCCTTTGGTAAGGGATTATCTTTGCAGGATGATACGCTAATCCTTCGGAGGGGGCGCTTTCGGGAAGGCCGTGAGCAGCCGAATTTTCCAAGTGCCGCCCTCGCGAACGTCAATTCCAGTCCATATGCCTTTCACTTCGATAGGCGCGCCAGATTGGTTTTTTCCAGTGATATGGTATTCGCCCATCGACATAAGGGTGTCGGTCGCTAAGGGCCAAGCCTGATCCACTGTTATTTCATTGTGATTGAAGCCAGCCTTGAACGCACCTTCATAAATCTGCGCTATATCGGTGTGCAGCCCTGTTGGATTGACCGCCAT
>JBGPSI010000222.1:0-7914 GCA_041490045.1 Bradyrhizobium sp. | reverse complement strand
TGGAACACGTTCTTGGCGAGATCAACGCCGATGGTGCTAACCTGCATGTGGACGACCCCCCTCCGGTGATTCGTTGTTCAACGATTACCCTTTGGCACATTCGATGCCGGGAGCGGGCGTCGTCCACCACATCATTCGTGGTTGCCGCCGCCGTCATGGCCCTCACAGTTGCCTCTTACGCCGAACTCTCGACGCGCTTTCCGGTCAGCGCGGGCGAGGCCGCCTATGTCAGGGCGGCGTTCCAATCCCGCGCGCTTGCGACCGCGGTCGGTCTGTTGACGGTCGTGACCGGCGTGGTGTCCTCCGCCGCCGTGACGGTCGGATCGGCCGGCTATATCCGGCAATTCATCGATCTGCCGCAAGGCCTGATCGTGGTGGTCGTTACCGTCCTGCTGGCCGCGGTGGCGGCGTGGGGGATTCTGGAATCGGTGGTGCTGGCGAGCCTGTTCACGCTCATCGAGGTCGGGGGCCTCGTCACCGTCATCCTCGCCGGCATTCACGCCGACCTGCCCATTGCCGCGACGATAACCCGCTTGCCACCGCTGAACGCTGCAGCCTTGTCCGGCATTGGTTTCGGCAGCCTGCTTGCCTTCTTCGCCTTCATCGGCTTCGAGGGTCTGGCCAACGTCGTGGAGGAGGCAAAGGTCCCGCACCGCGACATCCCCCGCGCCATGGTGCTGACCCTTGGCATCTCGACGGTGCTGTATGTCCTGGTCGCCGCGGTCGCCGTCGGTGCCGTGTCGGTGGAAAGACTAGCGTCCTCGTCGGCGCCCCTCAGCCTGGTCTTTCGCGAAGTCGCCGGCGTCAGTCCGGCGACGATCAGCGCGATCGCGATCGTGGCGACGCTGAACACGATCCTTGCGCAGATGACGATGGCGGCCCGGGTCATCTACGGGCTGGCGCGCGTGCGCGAGTTGCCGGCGATCTTCGCGCGGGTGGATCGTCGCACCGGCACGCCGCTGGTCGCTACCGCGTGCATTGCCGCGCTCGTCGTTCCGCTGGCGCTGCTCGTGCCGCTGACGCCGCTTGCGGAGGCAACCTCGCTGGTGACGCTGGCGGTGTTTGCGCTGGTCAATCTTGCCTTGCTGCGGCTGCGCTATCGCACCGCGCGGTCGGACAATCCGCACGTCACCGTTCCGATCTGGATCCCCGCAACCGGATTTGTCACCTGCATCGCGATGATGGCAGGCGCATTGTTCAAGTGAATGGAAGGGGCCGTCCCTATGCCGACGCGGCCGCGAGCCAGAACACCCCTGCGGCGGTTCCGTCAGCGCGATCGCTCAGAAGCAGGGATACCTGCGATGGTCCTGGCCGATATAGACCGCCGAACCTTGCGCGCAGTGATTGGTCGCGGGGCCGTCGTAATAGGCGAAGGTGCCGGGCTGGAGTCCGGGCCCGTAATTGTGCAGGTAGCTGATGTCGTAGGGCAGCCCGTAGCGGTAGGCGTGGTAGTGGCGGTGGTGGGTCCGCGCCTGCGCGAGGCCAGGGGCCAGGAGCACGGCAGCGGCCAGGGTGGCAAGGAGGGCGGCGGCAAGCCTCGGTTGGGTCATCTGGATTCTCCGGCGGTGGGGCCTCGACAAGACATTTTAGGCGATCCGCGGTTCCCATCCAGCGGGAGAATGGGCGAAAAAGTAAGGCATTTTGGTCACAAAACCGGAAATTTTGCCCCAAACGGAATGCTTAACGAATTTCCAACACAGTCTGGCCAGAGTTCTAACGTCTGGTCCGGTTCGCGGACCCGGCTTTCCCGGGTCTTCCAGGCCTGTCTGTTCCGACCGACCCATGCGCATCACGTCCTTTGCCCTGCTGTTGCTCTCGCTGCTGGCCTCCGCGCCGGCGCGCGCCGAGCTGCACATCACGCGGGACCACGGCGGCTATGTCGAGGAATACAAGGAAAAGTACAAGCGCATCCGGGATCGCCACGAGCGGGTGATCATCGACGGCATCTGCAATTCGGCCTGCACGCTGGTGTTCGGCATCGTGCCGATGAACAAGATCTGCGTGACGCCGCGCGCCAGCCTCGGCTTCCACCAGGCCTATTACGACAAGGCCTTCACCTTCGGCATCAAGGTCACCAGCGCGGAAGGGACATCGGACCTGATGTCCTATTACCCCGATACGGTGAAGGACTGGATCCGCCGCAACGGCGGGCTCACCACCGAGATGAAGAAGATCAAGAACGGCATGGATCTGTGGAAGATCGTCGATCCCTGTCCGGAAGAGTGGTGAGCTTCGCGCCGTGCGCGTGGCCCTGCGCAAAATAGCATTGCCGCCAAGCCTGCGATCGGGCACTCAGGGCGGCAAATGGATCATGACTTTGAAAAATTTGCCGCGCGCGCGGCGCCGGCGATTTTTGTCGTGCTCTGGAGTACCGGTTTCGTCGCCACCAAATACGTCGTGCACAATGCCGAGCCGCTGACCTATCTCGCCATCCGCATGGCGCTGGTAGTCGGCCTGATGGCTGTCATCGCCGCGATCGCGCGGCCGAAATGGCCCGACCGGATCGGCATCGCCCACAGCGTCGTCGCGGGCATCCTGGTGCACGGGTTTTATCTCGGCGGCACCGCGATCGCGATCGCGCACTCGATTCCCGCCGGGCTCTCGGCGCTGATTCCGGGCCTGCAGCCGATCCTGACCTCGACGCTCGCGAACCGCTGGCTCGGCGAGCGTGTCACGCCGCTGCAATGGGCCGGGCTCCTGCTCGGGCTCGCCGGCGTCGTGCTGATCCTGCACAATCGCCCGATGAGCGGCGAGGCGGGATGGGGCTGGCTCGCCTCTGGCGTGTCGCTGGTCAGCATCACGCTTGGGACCCTTTACCAGCGGCGCTATTGCGGCCAGATCGACTGGCGCGCCGGCAATCTGATCCAGTACATCGCGGTCGGCATTTTCTTCGCGGGTGCCGCGTGGCTGTTCGAGAACAACGTGGTGCACTGGACGAGAGAGTTCGTGCTGGCGCTGCTCTGGCTCGTGGTGGTGCTCTCGATCGGATCAATCGGGCTGTTGTACTGGCTGATCCGGCGCTCGGCTGCGACTTCGGTCGCGAGCCTGTTCTATCTGGTGCCGGCGGTGACCGCCGCCATGGCTTACGTCCTGTTCGGCGAACGGCTCGATATCGTCGCGATAACGGGCATGGTTGCGTGCGCCGCCGCGGTGTTTCTGGTCAACCGGCGCGCATAGGCAGGCCGGGACGCGGATTGTCACGGATTTCCGCCGTGCCCGATTGCGGCAATGTGCTTCCAAAACACCCATGGCGGGTTTCCAGAGAAAACGCTATCTTCGCGAGTGCGACTGGTTTTGTTTTTGATGGAGGATTTCATGAACATCATTCATGGCGCTCAGGCCGGGAAGGGCGGCCCCGTCACAATCGCCTGCATCAACAAGGCAACGGTTGATCTCGGGGTCCCCTTCGACAAGCTGACAGCGGTGCTGCAAAAGTGCTTCGACCAGCATTTCCTGCCGGTCTGGGGTTATCCGGTGAAACTTTACAATACGACCGAGGCAAAGCCCTCGGATTGGCAGTTCATCTACTTCGACAACGCCGATCAGGCGGGCGTGCTTGGCTATCACGACCTCACGAAGAATGGTCAGCCGGTTTCGAAAATCTTCGTCAAGACCACGCTGGCCGACAAGCAACTCGTCGGCGTCACGGCTTGCCATGAACTGTTCGAGATGGTGATCGATCCGATCGCAAATCTGTGGGCGCAAGCGTCCGACGGCACCGAATATGCTTACGAAATGAGCGATCCGGTGGAAGAAGACACGTTTTTGGTTGACGGAATCCAGATGTCGAACTTCGTGCATCCCTCATGGTTCGAGCCTTTCAAACATCCGCCGGGAACCAAATTCGATCACCTCGGGCTGCTGAAGAAACCCTTCACCATGACCAAGGGCGGTTACATGATCATCAAGAAGAAGGGAAAGGTGAAGGAGGTTTTCGGATCGAAGGCAAAAGAGAAACGCTTCGCTCACGAGAACCGGTGCGGCCATCGCAGCGAATACCGCAAGCCGGAAGGCGAGGGCCTGCGGATAGTTGCGCCAACCAAACAACAAAAGGCGAAATGGCTCCGTGAAAATCCAGCCGGTGGTGAACGCGTCGAACACCGTCTCGCCTCGTGAACTGAAAACGGATCCGCGCCTCACAAAAAAGCCTCAGGGGGATTGCCCCCTGAGGCTTTGATGCGCGGCAGGAGACGGCCGGAGAAGATCAGCGCTTCGACTTCCTGGCCTTCTTATTTTTTGCAGCCTTCTTGGAAGCTTTCTTCGCAGATTTCTTGGCGGCTTTCTTCTTCACGGCCTTCCTGCCGGATTTTTTCGCCGCCGATTTCTTGGCAGCCTTCTTGGCTTTCTTCGGCGCCGCTTTTTTCACGGCTTTCCTGGCGGCCTTTCTTTTCTTCTTGACCGCCGGCTTGGCGGCCGGCATCGGCGCTGCGGCGACGCTGGTCTCGTCTGTTGTCGGCTCTACAACGGGTGTATCGTCGTCCATATCGTCCCCCAAGGTTGATAGTAGCGGTAACGATAGCGGCATTTTGAGAGCTGTCAAAGAGATGCAGCTAGCTCAGCTTCCGCGGACCGTCGCATAGGCTTGCAGCGCGCGCTCACGGCCCGTCTTGTGATCGATGATCGGCTCCCGATAGCTCTTGCCGAGTTCCACCTGCGCGGCCTTCAGTTCAAGCGGTGTTGCGCGCCAGGGCTGGTGGATCAGGGTGGCCGGCACTCGCGCAAGTTCAGGCACCCAACGCCTGATATAGGCGCCGTCAGGATCGAACTTCTCTCCCTGCAGGATCGGATTGAACACCCGAAAATAGGGCGCGGCATCGGCGCCGGAACCCGCCACCCATTGCCAGTTGGCGGGATTGCTGCCCGCGTCGGCGTCGATGAGGGTGTCCCAAAACCATCTTTCACCCTCGCGCCAATCGATCAACAGGTGCTTGACCAGGAACGACGCTGCCACCATCCGCACCCGGTTATGCATCACCCCGGTGTGCCAGAGTTCGCGCATCCCGGCATCGACGATCGGATAGCCGGTCCGGCCGCGTTGCCATGCCCGGAGCGCCTCGTGGTCGCGCCGCCAAGGGAAGGCGTCGAAGGCGGGCTGCAGATTGCGTTCAGCCAGATCGGGCACGTCGAATAGCAGGTGGCGGCAGAATTCGCGCCAGCCCAATTCGCTCAGGAACTTTTCGACATCGCCTGACAGGGCAGGGCGTTCGGCCGCGGCAAAGCGGGCGGCGTGCCAGACCTGCCGCGGGCTGATCTCGCCAAAGCGCAAGTGCGGAGATAGCCGGGACGTGCCCTCGCGGTCCGGCCGGTCGCGCGCGCTGGCGTAGCCGGCCACGCCTCGTGCAAGAAATTCCTCAAGCCGCTGTTGACCGGATATCTCGCCGGGCGTCCAGCTGTCCCGCAAGCCACCGGCCCAATCCGGATGCGCGGGCTCGAGGCCCCAGCTTTCGAGGGTGTCGCCTGCAGGCCCCGGCAACGGACGCAACGCCTTTGGTGCAGGCAGCGGTTCGGGCGGATCGCCCAGGGACAGCACCCGTCGCCAGAACGGCGTGAACACCCGCAGCCCCCGGCCGTCCTTGGTGCGGATGGAGGCGGGGGCCGCCAGGAGGTCGCCGGGGAAGCGCTGCGCCGCGACGCCGGTCGCTTCCAGCGCAGCAGCGACCTGAGCGGCCACCGCCTGATGCGGCGCTTGCGCGATCTCGTTCCAGAACACCGAGCCGGCCCCGGTCTCGCGCGCGAGATCGGCGATGGTCCCGGCCGCGGGTCCCTTGCGCAGTACCAGTGATGCGCCGAGCGCGGCGAGGCGGATTTGCAGCGCCCGCAGCGACTGCGCCAGCCACCAGCGCGCCGCGCCGCCAAGCGGACGGGAGCCCCGCGCGCGCAGTGCCCCGCTCACCTCGTCGAACACGTAGAGGCAAAGCACGGGCCTCCCGGTCTTGGCGGCCGCGTGCAGAGCGGGATGGTCGGAAAGGCGCAGATCGTCGCGAAACCAGACGATGCAGGGGGAAGCGGATGTGCCGGCCATCAGTGGAGGTCAACTCGGAAGGAGCGAGGGTCCGCATGCGGACATTGCAACTTTATCGGGCTCGATACGTACTACCAAGGGATACGCGCAAGGGCGCTGGAGGTTTCACGTGAACCGCTACGTTGTTCTCTATCTGGCGACGCTGATCGTTCTCATCCCGATCGATTTTCTGTTTCTCGGCCTCGTCGCCAAGGGCTTCTACACCGCGCAGGTCGGCGACATGCTGGGCGAGATCAGGCCCGCACCCGCGATCCTGTTTTATCTGCTTTACGTGGCGGGGATTCTGATTTTCGTCAGCGGCCCGGCGGCAGCGACCTGGCAAACGACGCTGCTCTACGGCGCGCTGTTCGGCCTGTTTTGCTACGCGACGTTCGAACTGACGTCGCTGTCGCTGCTCAAGCACTGGACCTGGACGGTGGTCGTGGTGGACGTGTCGTGGGGCGTGTTCGTGACCGCAATATCGTCCACGTTCGGGCTGATGATCGCCAACTCGCTTACGCCAGAGGTCTGAGCGGCAAGACCCAACCTTCATCATGGCCGGGCTTGTCCCGGCCATCCACCTCTTTCCCACTGCTGCGACGTTAGAACGTGGATGCCCGGCACAAGGCCGGGCATGACGAGTTTTGACAGTTCGCTCGCAATGGCTGCGATGAGAGCCTATTTCGGCTGCGGCACGATCCGCAGATAGGGCTTCGGCGCCTTCCAGCCCTGCGGATAGATGGTCTTGGCCTCGTCGTCGCTGACCGAGCCCGCGATGATGACGTCCTCGCCCGGCTTCCAGTAGGCCGGCGTCGCCACGCGATGCTTGGCGGTCATCTGCAGGGAATCGATCACGCGCAGTATTTCCTGGAAGTTGCGGCCCGTGGTCATCGGATAGACCAGGATCAGTTTGATCTTCTTGTCCGGCCCAATGATGAAGACGTTGCGGACGGTCTGGTTGTCGGCTGCGGTGCGCTTGGACGGATCGCCGGAGATGGCGGCCGGCAGCATGTCGTAGAGCTTGGACACGTTGTAGTCGGTGTCGCCGATCATCGGATAATTCGGCGCCGCGCCCTGCGTCTCCTTGATGTCATCAGACCATTTCGCGTGGTTGGTGACGGGGTCGACGGAAAGCCCCATCAACTTGACGCCGCGCTTGTCGAATTCCGGCTTCAGCCTGGCCAGCGCGCCGAGTTCGGTGGTGCAGACTGGCGTGAAATCCTTCGGATGCGAGAACAACAGCGCCCAGCTGTTGCCGATCCAGTCATGGAATTTGATTTTGCCTTCGGTGGTTTCGGCTTCGAAATCCGGGGCCACAGAGCCTATCTGGAGAGCCATTTTTCGACCTCATGTCCTTCAAGTTTCAGGGGAATTCTTCATCTTAAGTATAGGGGGCGAAAGCGTTTAAGTGAATGGCCGTGGAAAAAAAGGTGAGATATTTCTCCGCCGACGGGAACTCCTAGCATCTTCTTTTGCTCCGCGCCTGTGCGGCAAAAAGGCCACTACGGCGGCAAATGTCCTGAGTGCCCCGATATTGCCTCTTATCGCTCCCATCACGCCGGCCCCGGTTCGGGTACCGAACTTCCACGGCTGTCATGGCGACAAATCGGCAACCATTTAAAAAACCCGCGAAGCAAGTTTCGAATCGTTAACCACTCGTTTACGTCCGGCATGGAAATGCTGGCCTGCAACAAAACCGAGAAGTAGTACCGACCTATGTCCGCCGCTGCCTTGAAGTTACCCGAAGCAATCGCTGCGCTCGAACCCTCCACGATTTCCTGCCGCGACACCGCCGCCCAAGCTCTCACCGTGGTCCGCGATGGCGTCATCACCGGGGAAGGGCCCACCACCAAAGGCCGGGTGCATTTTTCGCGGGCGCTGGATGCCTTTGACGCCGCCTGGTGCGCACGCAT
>JBGPSI010000221.1:0-7949 GCA_041490045.1 Bradyrhizobium sp. | reverse complement strand
GTGCGCATCGCTATCGCCAGTGTCTCGATCGACGTGCTGTCGGAAGTCCCGCTTGCCGCCGGCCAGGCGCTGCAGCTCGCGGTATCGCAGACGCCGGACGGCGTCAGGCTCGCCGTGGTCGGGCAGGGGGCCTCGGCCGCCGCATCCGGCGATACCGTCACCCTTACGCCCACTGCGATGGCCGATGCCGCGGCTCCCTCGGCCACCGCGGCGCCGGTCCGGAATGTCCTGACACCGCTGGAGCGCGTCGCCGTGTCGGCTGCGGCCGAGAGCGCGGCCGGCCAGCAGGACAGCCTGGCGCCGCTGTTCGCCAATCTCGGCGCCGTTGCCGGGTCGAGCGGTCTTCCGCCCAGACTGCAGCAGGCCGTGATGCAGGTGCTGGCGCAGCAGACCAGCCTCGATCAAAACCTGACCGGCAGCGCCGTCCAAAACGCCTTCGAGAAATCCGGGATCCTGCTCGAGGCCTCGCTGGCGTCGGGATCGGTTTCGCAAGCCTCCGGCGTGCCTGATCTCAAGGCCGCGCTGATCGTGCTGCGCCAGACACTGGTGGCCTCGCTCGGCCCAGCCGGCGCGGCTGAACATCCCACCGCGCCTGCGACCGCACTGCCGGGCGCTGCCGCTGCTCCTGCTGCGGGATCCGCCGCTCCGCAATCCGCCGTGGCGTCGTCACCGACGCTGGTGCCGTCCTTGTCTGCGGACGTCGAAGTGAGTGAGATCCTGTTGCCGCAGGTGCGCGCAGCGGCGGCCGATGATTCGGTTCAGCCCGGCAGCGCGGCCCGGATCGTGCTCCCGGAAGCGCTGCTCAATGCCGGGGCTCGTACGCTGACCGCCGGCGCGGCGCTGAACCTGTTGCAGGAAACGCTGCAGCCGATGCCGCGGATCGTCGGCAACGCCGCGTTGCCGGCGGCACTGCCGTCAAACGGCCGCGGCGATAACGTCACCTTCCATACCAACACGCCACCGCCGCCATTTCGCGGCGCGCTGCCCTCGGCGCAACCGGTGGCTGCGCCGTCGATCGCCTCCAATGCCCCGCTGTCAACGACGGCGCACCATCTGCTCGCCGATACCGACGCCGCGATCGCGCGCCAGACCTTGCTGCAAGTGGCCTCGCTGCCGGATCAGGTCGATACCGCGGGCCCGCGCGTCGATCCCAGCGCGCCGCGCTGGAACTTCGAAATCCCGTTTGCGACGCCGCAGGGAACCGCAATGGCGCAGTTCGAGATTTCGCGCGACGGCGGCGGCAATGAGGTTGAAGCCGCCAAACGGGTATGGCGGGCGCGGTTCTCGCTCGACGTCGAGCCGGCGGGTCCGGTTCATGCGCTGGTGTCGCTGGTCGGCGACAAGACGTCGGTGCGGATGTGGGCCGAGCGGCCCGCGACCGCGGCGCAATTGCGCGCGGGCATGGCGCAATTGAGCCAGGCGCTCAGCAAGGCCGAACTCCACCCCGGCGATATCGTGATCCGCGAAGGCGCGCCCCCGCAACCGGCGCCGGCCCGCGCCGGGCATTTCCTGGATCGCGCGCTATGAGCGTAGAGACGCGGAACCAGCTTGCCGTCGCGCTGCATTACGACAAGACCGGTGCGCCGCGCGTCATTGCCAAGGGCAAGGGCACGATCGGCGCCAAGATCGTCGAGATCGCCAGAGCCCATGATATCCCGATCGAGGAGAACGAAGTACTGGCGGGCGCGCTCTCCAACGTCGAAATCGGCGATGAGATTCCGGCCGAGCTCTACAAGGCGGTGGCGGAGGTGCTGATCTTCGTGCTGCGGCTGTCGGGGCCAATTCGCTAGCCGCTTTATCCTGATGCCATCGTTTTACCACGATGTCGTCAGCATCGTCGCCGCGGTCTTTCCCTGCATCGGATACTGCCATGATCCATCGCCGTCATGCGCTCGGCCTGCTTGCCGCCGCGAGCCTGTTGCCGTCGCGAAGCTTTGCCGACGTAGCACCCCAGCGCAGCGAAATCCGCGAAAGCCTGGCCAAGCATTTTCTCGATGTGGGAACGGTCGGCACCTTCGTCGGCTACAAGGTCGATGATTATCTCGTCATCGCCAGCGACAAGAACAGGTCGTGTGAGGCGAAGCTGCCGGCCTCGACCTTCAAGATCCCGAATTCGATCATCGCGCTTGAAACCGGCGTGGTCGGCGATCCCGACAAGGACGTCTTCAAGTGGGACGGCGTCGTCAGGAGCATCGAGGCCTGGAACAAGGACCACACCCTGCGCAGCGCGATCGCCGCCTCCGCGGTGCCGGTCTATCAGGAAATCGCCCGGCGCATCGGCGAGGCGAGAATGCAGAAATATGTCGATTTGTTCGACTACGGCAACCGCGACATCGGCGGCGGCATCGACCAGTTCTGGCTCACCGGCAACTTACGCATCGACCCCGTCCAGCAGGTCGATTTCGTCGACCGGTTGCGGCGCGGCGTCCTGCCGGTGTCGAAGCGCAGCCAGGACCTGGTGCGCGACATCTTGCCGGTCACCAGGGCCGGCGACACCATCATCCGCGCCAAGAGCGGTCTGCTCGGCGCCGAAATCGGCAAGCCGTCGCTGGGCTGGATGGTGGGCTGGGCCGAGAAGGGCGAGGCGCGGACGGTGTTCGCGCTCAACATGGATTGCCATGAGCCGCGGCATATCGCCGATCGCATGGCCATCACCCAGCAATGCCTCGCTGATATCGGCGCGCTCTGATCCGCCGATAGCCAATCATGAACCTGACCGGTGTGGCCGGCAATTACGTCATGGTCGCGATGCTGCTGGCGATGGCGGAAGAAGCCGTGCCGGCCGGCAAGGAAGAGCCGTTCAAGGTCGGCGAGAAGTAGGTGGCTCGGAATTGCGTCGGTACCGTCATTGCGAGCAGCGCAAGTGACGAAACAACCCATTCTTCCGCGCGCCGGGCATGGATTGCTTCGCTGAGTTTATCATCGGGCGGCGCTTCGCGCCGACCCGTTGGCTCGCAATGACGATTTCGCTCGTCTCGGCCTAGGTTGCCTTGCTCGCATCCTTGCCGATCCGGCCGAGATGGGTGAACGTGAATCCGGCCGAATATTTCAACCCGTAGCCGAGCGCGCGGTCGATGCCGATATGCGCGAGCCAGATCATCGCGATCGAGAGCGTCAGCGGCGAGGCGAGGCCGAACCCGGTTGTCATCAGCACCATCGGCGCCATGTAGCTGTGGGCGGCGTTGTACACGATGGCGCCGGTGCGGGGCCCGGCGAGATAGCCGGCAAAGCTCAGGTCCGGGACCAGGAAGAGCACCGCGTAGACCCACCAGGAGCCGCCCCAGACCGCGTAGAGCATGGTCATGCCCACGAAAAGGGTGAGCCCCTCCAGACGGAGCAGGGTCCGGCAGCCGCCCGTGACGGCGCCGGTGATCAGGGTTGCGGTGGTCCCGTTCATGGCAGTCCTTTCCGAAATAGCGCGGTAACTGTACCAGCCCTTGCCGCCATTTTGGCCGCCTTCAATGACGGAAAGCCGGTTTCCGGTTCGGAAAATGCCGTGTTAGAACCCGGTCAAATCCTGGGCAAAATGATGGGCGGGAGCCAATGAAAGATATCCTGGAAACCCTTGAAGAGCGGCGCGCCGGCGCGCGGCTGGGCGGCGGCGAAAAGCGCATCGAGGCGCAGCACGCCCGCGGCAAGCTGACCGCGCGGGAGCGCATCGAGCTTCTGCTCGACAAGGGAAGTTTCGAGGAATTCGACATGTTCGTCGAGCACCGCTCGACCGAGTTCGGCATGGACAAGACCAAGGTGCCGGGCGACGGCGTCGTCACCGGCTGGGGCACCGTCAACGGCCGCAAGACCTTTGTCTTCGCCAAGGATTTTACGGTGTTCGGCGGCTCGCTTTCGGAGACCCACGCGCAAAAGATCGTCAAAATCCAGGACATGGCGATGAAGGCGAGGGCGCCGATCATCGGGCTCTATGACGCCGGCGGCGCGCGCATCCAGGAAGGCGTGGCTGCCTTGGCGGGCTATTCCTACGTGTTCCGCCGCAACGTCGTCGCCTCGGGTGTGATCCCGCAGATCTCCGTCATCATGGGCCCCTGCGCCGGCGGCGACGTCTATTCGCCCGCGATGACCGACTTCATCTTCATGGTGAAGAACACGAGCTACATGTTCGTCACCGGCCCCGACGTGGTGAAGACCGTGACCAACGAGGTCGTCACCGCGGAAGAACTCGGCGGCGCCAGCGTACACGCCACGCGCTCCTCGATCGCCGACGGCGCGTTCGAGAACGACGTCGAGACGCTGCTGCAGATGCGCCGGCTGATCGACTTCCTGCCGTCCAACAATACCGACGGCGTGCCGCAATGGCCAAGCTTCGACGACATCGAGCGCGTCGACATGTCGCTGGACACGCTGATCCCCGACAATCCGAACAAGCCCTACGACATGAAGGAATTGATCCTGAAGGTCGTCGACGAAGGCGACTTCTTCGAAATCTCGGAGGCCTTCGCCAGGAACATCATCACCGGCTTCGGCCGCATCGCCGGCCGCACGGTCGGCTTCGTCGCCAACCAGCCGATGGTGCTCGCCGGCGTGCTCGACTCGGATGCGTCAAGGAAGGCCGCGCGTTTTGTCCGCTTCTGCGATGCCTTCAACATCCCGATCGTCACGTTCGTGGACGTGCCGGGCTTCCTGCCGGGCACCGCCCAGGAATACGGCGGCCTGATCAAACATGGCGCGAAGCTGTTGTTCGCCTATTCGCAATGCACGGTCCCGCTGGTGACGGTGATCACGCGCAAAGCCTATGGCGGCGCGTTCGACGTGATGGCTTCAAAGGAAATCGGCGCCGACATGAACTACGCCTGGCCGACCGCCCAGATCGCCGTGATGGGCGCCAAGGGCGCGGTCGAGATCATCTTCCGCAGCGATATCGGCGATGCCGACAAGATCGCCGCCCGCACCAGGGAATATGAAGACCGGTTTCTATCGCCATTCATCGCCGCCGAGCGCGGCTATATCGACGACGTCATCATGCCGCATTCGACGCGCCGGCGCATCGCCCGGGCGCTGGCCATGCTCAAAGACAAGCATGTCGAGATGCCGATGAAGAAGCACGATAATTTGCCATTGTGAGCTGAGAGCAGGGGAGTGGAGTGACGCAGCAGCGCCGGTCGACAAGCAAATGGTGCGCGAGTTGGATTTGGGGCGCGAGCAGTTGCTTTCGGAGCCGGCGTCGCAGAGGCTACTGTCCCTCCTGCGGCACCGACTGCAGTCGATCACTCGGAACCTCTACTTTGTTCGCTGGATTCCGGAACAAGCGGAGGATTTGTACGATGTCCTCGTTGACGGCGCGATAGTCGTTCATATTGAAATTCCGCGTGATCTGAGCGGCGGTGAGATCCTGTTCGAAAAAAGAGATGTTAAGGAGTACGTGAATTTTCACAGGCATCTCACGAAGCCGGATCGGCGCCGGCTGGGACTTGCACTCAAACTTGCGCAGCGATGACTGAAGACTCCCCTATCGACGAGATTTCCGAGATCGAAGCGCGGATCGAGGCACTTGCAGAAATCGCCGAACGCTGCCGGAAGGTCATTCTGGCTTCCAAGATAGCGATCGGCGGTGGCGGCGTCTTGCTGCTCGTCACGATCCTCGGGCTCTTCGGCTTAGGTCAGGCCGCCGCCCTCGGATCGATCGCTCTGGTGCTGGGCGGGATCGTCTCGCTCGGCTCGAATGTCAGTACGTTGCAGCAGACGGACCGCGCCATCACCGCCGCGGAGGCGCGCCGGTCGCAACTGATCGGCGCGATCGACCTTCGCCTGGTTTGTGACACGCCGATGAAGCTGACGTGAGGCGCTGGTTCGCGCGCCTCTTTGGCTGTGATATGGTTGCGAGCTTGTACCCGCGCCCTCATAGCCTAAAATCCGCACCAAAGTGAGCCCGCGCCATGACCACGCTGTTCGCCTTCCTGCACCACGTCGCGGCCTTCACGCTGGTGGCGGCCCTTGCCATCGAGTTCGCACTGATCCGTTGCGAGCTGACGCTGTCCTCGGCGCGACGGCTGCAGGTGACCGATCTCGTGCTCGGCATGGCTGCGGGCGGGCTGCTGGTGATCGGGTTGTTGCGGGTGTTTGTGTTCGAGAAGGGGGCGAGCTATTATTTCCACAGTCACGCCTTCCTGACGAAATTCGCGCTCTTCATCGTGGTCGGGTTGTTGTCGATCATTCCGACGATGGAGTTTTTGTCGTGGGGCGAGGCGCTGACGGCGGGGCGGGTGCCCGTGATCAGCGCCAAAAAATTGAGGCTGGTGACCGGAATCATTCACGGCGAGCTGTTTGCCATCGTCATCATCCTGCTCTGCGCCGCGATCATGGCGCGCGGCGGATGGGTGTAGAGCGGCGCATTGGAATACCATTTCGCTCCGTCATTCCGGGGCGCGCGAAGCGCGAGCCCGGAATCCATAACCACGATCGGGAGTATGGATTCCGGGCTCAGCCCTGCGGGCTGCCCCGGAATGACAAAAGAGAAAATTCACAGGGGAGAAACGCCAATGCCATTAGCCTATTTCGTCGTCCGCGCCACCGTTGCCGATGCCGCCAAACGCAGGGCGTTCGACGCGTGGTACCGAGACGAGCATCTGCCGGACGCCGCAAAGGCGTTCGGCGTGAAGAAGGCGCGGCGGTTCTGGAGCCTTACCGATCCCTCGCTGCATGTCGCCATGTACGAGTTCGCCGATCAGGCGGCGCTGGATCGCGCCATGAGCGCGGAGGCGCTGAAGACGCTGGTGGCCGAATTCGACCGCTGCTGGCCCGAGGTGACGCGCACGCGCGAGATGCTGGTGCTGGCGGAGGAGTTCGGGGCCTGATTGCGAATGGCTAACGCGTCGTCCGGCGTTCGCCGGGACGACGATAGACACCTGAACGCGGAATTCACCGGCTATTCATCTCGAACCGTCCAAACTCCCTTCGCATCACTCGCTAAACACGAGGAGGGAGACGTCATGGAACGTCGCCACTTTCTGAAACTTGCCGTTGGAATTGCTGCCGGGACGGCCGCGCTGGCGGCGGGCGCGCAGGCCGCGCCGCTGTCGCCGCGTCCGCCTGGTGGAGAGGAACATTTGCCGGCGGCAAATCGAGATATTCATCCCGCTGTCACGAGCGAGGCAGAGGTTGAGAATCTCAGGCCGGAACAGGTGCACTGGGGACACCACTGGCACCGCCGTTGGCATTGGCGCCGCCGCCATTGGGGCTGGCACCGCCGACACTGGCGGTGACGGTTCTCCGCTATCGGCCTGCCATATATTGGCCCGCCCGGCTGGCATTCCGGCCCGTTCGGCCGGCGCTGCTTCCGGAACTGGCAAGGGATGTGCGAGAGGGCGGGAATTCCCGCCCTCTTTGTTTTCATTGAGCGTCCGAAAGTCCGCCATGCACTCTGTAGCAACATTCGCCTGCATGGTTGGGCTTGTCGCAGCGCCGCTGCCGGCGTTGGCCTATAGCTGCGCGCTGTCGCCGGCAAAGGACGCGGTGATCGTCAAGACCGACAACGCTTCCGATCGCGCGGTGAGCTGCAAGGTCGATTGCCAGTTCACCTCGCCGCAGGGGCCGGTGACCATCTCCTGCACGCAATCGATTCCGGCCAACAGCAAGGGCTGGTACGTCTGTCTCCGCCCGACCGGAGGCAAGGTGCTGGAAATCACCGGCGGCAGCGAAAGTTGCAAATGATGCTTGTAAATGATGCCTGAGGCAGCCCGTCAAACAAAACCCCGCGCGAGGCGGGGTTTTGCCGATGTGCTGAATGAATTTAGCGATCAAATCGGATGGCCGGGACAAGCCCCGCCATGACGACAAGCTCCCGTGATGGCCGCGCCGCTAGTCGTGATCGCCGAACAGCGCCGCGAAGCGCTTCTCGCCGGCGCGGCTGAAATTGACGACGCGGCTGCCGGGGGTGGCGTCGCGCGCGGCCCATTTCAGTTCGGTGAACCGCGTCATGATCGCGGCCCCCAGCGTGC
>JBGPSI010000220.1:0-7967 GCA_041490045.1 Bradyrhizobium sp. | reverse complement strand
ATCGCGGCCAAGCAATTGGGCGTCGAAGTCGCCGTCGTCATCGGCGGCGGCAATCTCGTCCGCGGCGTCGAAGTATCGTCGCGCGGCGTGTCGCGGCCGACCGGCGACACCATGGGCATGCTCGCCACCGTCATGAACTGCCTGGCGCTGGAGGCGGCGATCGAGCGGCGCGGGGCACCGGCGCGGGCGCTTTCGGCATTCGTGATGCCGCAAGTCTGCGAACTCTACACCCGGGGTGCAACGCACAAATATCTCGCCGAGGGCCGGATCGTGCTGCTCGGCGGCGGAACCGGCAATCCGTTCTTCACCACTGACACCACGGCGGTACTGCGGGCAGCCGAAATCGGCGCGCAGGCGGTATTGAAAGCGACCAATGTCGATGGCGTCTACAGCGCCGACCCCAAGAAGGACAAGGCCGCCAAGCGATTCGACCGCCTGACCCATTCACAGGCGATTGAAGGCGGCTACAAGGTCATGGACGCGACCGCATTCGCGCTTGCCCGCGAGACGTCGCTGCCTATCATCGTGTTCTCGATCGCCGAGCCGGGTTCGATCGGCGCGATCCTGCGCGGCACCGGCCACGGCACCATCGTCGCCGGCTGAGGCGTGTAATGCATGGGACCGCGCAGGGTTGGGCGGCCTCGGCCAAGTGTTTTCAGGAGGGGAGAGCGTTATGCCCACGGGTAAGTTCGACATCAACGAAGTGAAGCGCCGCATGCAAGGCGCAACGCAAGCCCTCAAGCACGAACTGGGCGGTTTGCGAACCGGCCGCGCCGCGGCCTCGATGCTGGAACCGGTTCAGGTCGACGCCTACGGCACGCACATGCCGCTGAACCAGGTCGCGACCATCAGCGTGCCCGAGCCGCGCCTGCTCTCCGTGCAGGTGTGGGACAAGTCGATGGTCAAGGCGGTGGAAAAGGCGATCGTCGATTCCAATCTGGGCCTGAGCCCCGCCACCGAAGGGCAGGTGCTGCGCCTGAGGATTCCCGAACTAAACGAAGAGCGCCGCAAGGAGCTCGTGAAAGTCGCGCATAAATATGCCGAGGCGGCGAAGGTCGCGGTCAGGCATGTCCGCCGCGACGGGCTCGATACCGTGAAGAAAATGGAGAAGAATCACGAGATTTCCGAGGACGATCAGGAGCGCCTGGCCAACGAAGTGCAGAAGGCGACCGACGGAATCATCTCGGAGATCGATCAGTTGCTGGCGGCCAAGGAAAAAGAAATCCTCACCGTCTAGCGCGCCCCTCTTTTTTGACGCGTTTTCGCTTCGCTCGAACGCGCTTCCTGGGATTGACCGATGTCGAACGCCGCCGCCCCTGCGACCGAAGGACCGGATCGAACCGACGGTCCCTCGCATGTGGCGATCATCATGGACGGTAACGGACGCTGGGCGGCGGCGCGCGGTCTGCCGCGTGCCGAAGGCCATCGCCGCGGCGTCGAGGCGCTGCGCCGGGTCGTTCGCGCCGCGCACGAACTCGGCATTCGCTATCTGACGATCTTCTCCTTCAGTTCGGAAAACTGGTCGCGTCCGGCAACCGAGATCGGCGATCTGTTCGGCCTATTGCGGCGGTTCATCCGCAACGACCTTGCCTCGTTGCACCGCGACGGCGTCCGGGTTCGGGTCATCGGCCAGCGCGACGGGCTGGAGGGTGACATCTGCGCGCTCCTGAACGAGGCCGAAGAGCTGACCAGGAACAACAGCAAGCTCACGCTCGTGGTGGCCTTCAACTACGGATCGCGGCAGGAAATCGCGCATGCGGCGCAGCTTCTCGCGCGCGAGGTCGCCGAAGGCAAGCGCGACGCCGGCTCGATCGACGCCGACACGCTCGGCCGATATCTCGATGCGCCGGACATCCCCGATCCCGATTTGATCATTCGCACCAGCGGCGAGCAGCGGCTGTCGAATTTCCTGATGTGGCAGGCGGCCTACAGCGAACTGGTATTCGTGCCGGTCCACTGGCCCGATTTCGACAAGGCCGCGCTTGCGGATGCGATCGCCGAATACGCCAGACGGGAGCGCCGTTTCGGCGGTCTGGCCGCGAAAACCGGATCGTGAGCGAAGACGAAGCCGCGCCCGCGGCGACGGCCGAGCAGGGTTCGCGCAATCTGCTTTTGCGCGTCGTCGTCGCTGTGGTGCTCGCACCGGCGGCGCTTGCGATCGCCTATGCCGGCGGATGGCTGTGGACCGCGCTGGTGACGGTGGCTTCGATCGGCCTCTATGTGGAATGGCTGATGATCGTGGGCGCAGCGCGCGAGCGGCGGGTGGCCGTCGCGGGCGGTGTCGCGCTGGCGATCTCGGGACTCTGTCTCGCATCGGGACGGATCGATGCTTCGCTCGTCGTGCTGGCGTTCGGCTGTGCCGCCGTGGCATGGCTCGCGCCGGAGCGGCGGCTGTGGGCAGCGGCCGGTTTCTTCTATGCGTCTGCAGCCGAAGTCGCGTCGGTCCTGGTGCGTCTCGATCGGGTCTGGGGCTTCGTCGCGCTGGTCCTGATCTTGCTGGTGGTGTGGGTGACCGATATCGGCGGTTTTTTCGCGGGCCGCGGTATTGGAGGACCGAAGCTCTGGCCGCGGGTCAGTCCGAAGAAAACATGGGCGGGGGCCGTCGGCGGCTTTGCGGTGAGTCTTGTGGTTGCTGCGGGTTTTGTTGCAATAGGCTTCGGCAAGGTGGAACCGCCTTTGACGCTCAAAATGGGGCCGATTCTGCTGGTCGGCGCCATGCTTTCGATTGTTTCGCAGTTAGGCGATCTCTTCGAGTCCGCGGTGAAACGGCGGTTCGGCGTCAAGGACTCCAGCCAGCTGATTCCCGGCCATGGCGGGCTGATGGATCGTCTCGACGGCTTCGTCGCCGCGGTCGTTGTGGCCGCGATTTTTGGTCTTTTGCGGGGCGGCGTGGATGGCGTCGGTCGCAGTCTTATGGTTTGGTGAAGACATGAGCGCAGTTCCCTTGCGTAACAACAAAGCCGCGGCGTCTGCCGTGCGTTCGGTGACCGTCCTCGGCGCCACCGGCTCGATCGGCGACAGCACCATGGATTTGCTACGGGCCTCGCGCGACCGCTATCGGGTCGAGGCGTTGACCGCGAATGCCAACGTGCAGGGGCTGGCGAAACTCGCGAAGGAATTCGGCGCACGATTTGCCGCCATCGCCGATCCCGCGCGTCTGTCCGAACTGAAAGACGCGCTGGCCGGTACCCGCACCGAATGCGGCGCCGGCGAAAGCGCCGTGATCGAGGCGGCCGCGCGCCCCGCGGATTGGGTGATGGCGGCCGTCAGCGGTGCAGCCGGCTTAAAACCCGCGCTCGCTGCGGTCGATCGCGGCGCGACCGTCGCACTCGCCAACAAGGAATGCCTGGTTTGCGCCGGCGATTTCTTCATGCAGCGCGCGGCGAAGGCCGGGGCCTGCATCCTGCCGGCGGATAGCGAACACAATGCGCTGTTCCAGGCGCTGGGCTCCGGAAACCGCGAGGAACTGGTCCGCGTCATCATCACCGCATCCGGCGGCCCGTTCCGGACTTGGTCCTCAACCGACATCGAGCAGGCGACGCTGGCACAGGCGCTGAAACATCCGAACTGGAGCATGGGGCAGAAGATCACCATCGATTCGGCGTCGATGATGAACAAGGGGCTCGAGGTCATCGAGGCCTCCTATCTGTTCGCGCTGGCGCCCGACGAGATCGACGTTCTCGTGCACCCGCAGTCGATCATCCACGGCATGGTCGAATTCTCCGATCGGTCGGTGGTGGCGCAATTGGGCTCTCCCGACATGCGCACGCCGATCGCCCATTGCCTGGGATGGCCGGATCGAATCATAGGGCCCGCCGCCAAGCTCGATCTCGCCAAGATCGGGCAACTGACCTTCGAGGCTCCGGATTTCGAGCGGTTCCCGGGCTTGCGGCTGGCCTACGACGCGCTGCGGACCGGCCGCGGCGCCACGACGGTATTCAATGCCGCCAACGAGGTGGCGGTGGCCGCCTTCATTGCCGGCCAGATCCGATTCGGCGCCATCGCGCGCCTCGTCGAGGCCACGATAGAGGACTGGATTCGCTCCGGTAATCTCGCGCCCCTGACGTCCGCCGACGACGCCATCGCCATTGACCATAGCGCGCGAAATAGAGCTGCCACCCTCTTGCCTCAAATTGCCTTAAAGGCATCCTAGATGGTTGGGGACAGGGCTTCCGGCTCTGCTTAAGGGGAATTGGATGTCTGAGTTTTTCCTGCATAGTTTCAATACGTTGGGCCATGGGCTCATCGGCTACGTGATCCCCTTCCTCTTCGTCCTGACCATCGTCGTGTTCTTCCACGAACTCGGGCATTTCCTGGTGGCCCGCTGGGCGGGCGTGAAGGTGTTGACGTTCTCGCTCGGCTTCGGGCCGGAACTCGCCGGTTTCAACGACCGCCATGGCACCCGCTGGAAGATTTCGGCCGTGCCGCTCGGCGGCTACGTCAAGTTCTTCGGTGACGACACCGAGGCGTCCACGCCCGCCTCCGAAGCGCTCGCCAGCATGACCGAAGAAGAGCGCCGGGGCAGTTTCCACCACAAGAAAGTCGGGCCCCGCGCGGCAATCGTCGCCGCCGGCCCCATCGCCAATTTCATTCTGGCGATCGTGATCTTCACCTGCCTGTTCACGTTCTTCGGCAAACCGAGCACGAGCGCGCGCGTCGATCAGGTGGAGGCAGGCAGCGCCGCAGCGACCGCCGGCTTCCAGGTCGGCGATGTCGTGACCGCGATCGACGGCTCCAAGATCGACAGTTTCTCCGACATGCAGCGAATCGTCAGCATTCGCGCCGGCGAACCGATGACGTTCACGGTCAAGCGCGGCGACGCCACGGTAGAATTGCATGGCACCCCGCAGCTGAAGGAAGTGAAAGACCCGTTCGGTAACGCCCATAAGCAGGGCGTACTGGGAATCACCCGCAAGACGGCGGCCGGCGATATCACGACCGAGCGCGTCGACCCGGCCACCGCGCTGTGGCTCGGCGTCAAGGAAACCTGGTTCGTGGTCGATCGGACGCTCGCCTATATCGGCGGCGTCTTTACCGGGCGCGAAGCGGCCGACCAGGTCGGCGGCCCCTTACGAATCGCCCAGATCTCGGGGCAGGTGGCCACCATCGGCCTTGCCGCGCTGGTGCATCTGGCGGCCGTGCTGTCGATATCGATCGGGCTACTGAACCTGTTCCCGGTACCGCTGCTCGATGGCGGTCATCTTTTGTTCTATGCGGTAGAAGCCGTCCGGGGCCGCCCTTTGTCGGATCGGGCGCAGGAAGTGGGGTTCCGAATCGGTCTCGGTTTGGTGCTGATGCTGATGGTATTCGCCACCTACAACGATATCCTGCACTTGGCGGCATCCTGAAACGGCTTTTTTGTGACGTGGCCAATAGGCAACGTCTTGGAATGAAAATGAAATTGCACTGCGATCTGACGTTTGCCGGCCCGGCAAAGTTGGCTACAAGCAGTGCAACAGATGGGAATCTGCCGGTTCGTGGGGTTCAGTCCGGCACTGGAATGACAAGGGCGCATCGCGCATGAATTTTGGAATGCGAGTCCGGGGGGGCTTGTTCGCTGCCCTGATCATGTTCGCTGCGCCGGCAGCCGCCACGCTGGCCGGCGTGTTTGCGTCGCCGGCTGCCGCCCAGACCGTGGCTTCCATCCAGGTCGAGGGTAACCGGCGCGTCGAGATCGAGACCATCCGATCCTATTTCAAGCCGGGTCCCGGCGGACGCCTGGATCAGGCGCAAATCGATGACGGCCTGAAGGCGCTGATCGAGACCGGACTGTTCCAGGACGTGAGAATAAGCCAGACCGGCGGCCATCTGCTGGTGACCGTGGTGGAAAACCCGGTGATCGGACGCGTCGCGTTCGAGGGCAACAAGAAGATCAAGGACGACCAGCTTTCGGCGGAAGTGCAGTCGAAGCCGCGTGGCACCCTGTCGCGCCCGATGGTGCAGTCCGATGCGCAGCGCATCGCCGATATCTACCGCCATTCCGGCCGCTATGACGTGACCGTTAATCCCCAGATCATCGAACAGCCGAACAACCGGGTCGATCTCGTTTTCGAGATCACCGAAGGCGCGAAGACCGGGGTCAGGTCGGTCGAGTTCGTCGGCAACAACGCTTATTCGTCGTACCGTCTGAAAGATATCATCAAGACCCACGAATCGAATCTCTTGAGCTTCCTCGGTGGCGGCGACGTCTATGATCCCGACCGGGTGGAAGCCGACCGCGACCTGATTCGCCGCTTCTACCTGAAACACGGTTTTGCCGACGTGCAGGTGGTGGCCGCGCTGACGGAATACGATCCGCAGCAAAAGGGCTTCCTGGTGACCTTCAAGATCGAAGAGGGCCAGCAGTACCGGGTGGCAGCTGTCAATTTCGAATCCAGCATCCCGAACTTCGACGGAAATGCGCTTCGCTCCTACTCCCGCGTCAGCGTCGGGTCTACCTACAACGCCGAGGCGCTGGAGAAGTCGGTCGAGGAGATGCAAATCGAGGCATCGCGCCGCGGCTACGCCTTCGCGGTCGTGCGCCCGCGCGGCGATCGTAATTTCGAGAGCCACACCGTCTCGATCACCTATGCGATCGACGAGGGTCCGCGGACCTACATCGAACGCATCAATGTGCGCGGCAATACCCGCACCCGGGAATACGTGATCCGCCGCGAATTCGATATTTCGGAAGGCGACGCCTACAACCGCGCATTGGTCGATCGTGCCGAGCGCCGCCTGAAGAATCTGGACTACTTCAAGAGCGTGAAGATAACGACCGAGCCGGGATCGTCGAGCGACCGGGTGATTCTCAATGTCGATCTCGAGGAGAAATCCACCGGCGACTTCTCGGTATCGGGCGGCTATTCGACCACCGACGGCGCGATGGCCGAGGTCAGTATTTCCGAGCGTAACTTCCTCGGACGCGGTCTGTTCGCGAAGGCGTCGGTGACCTATGGTCAATACGCGCGCGGCTACGCGCTGTCGTTCGTCGAACCCTATCTGCTGGACTATCGCGTGGCGCTCGGTCTCGATTTGTACCAGCGCCAGCAACTCGCCAACAATTTCATCTCCTACGGCACGCAGACGCTTGGCTTCAGCCCGCGGCTTGGATTCGCGCTCCGCGAAGACCTGTCGTTGCAGTTGAGATATTCGATCTATCAGCAGAAGATCTCGCTGCCGAACTATCTGGCGAACTGTAACAACACCACGACGAACTCGTTGCTTGCCTTCAATCCGTCACCGGCCTGGGTGAACGGCAACGGCGTCGCGCAGGCGCTGGCCAATGGCGCGGTCGACGCCTCGGGGACCGGTCTGTGGTGCTACAGCGATGGCGAGGCCTCGCTGCCGGTCCGCAAGGAACTCCAGAACGGCAGCACGCTGACCTCCGCGATCGGTTACTCGCTGGACTACAACACGCTCGATAACAACAAGAACCCGACCGACGGCCTGCTGGTCGATTTCAAACAGGACTTCGCCGGCGTCGGCGGCGACGTGAGCTATCTGAAGAGCGCGTTCGACGCGAAATACTACACCCCGCTGGTCTCCGATATCGTCGGGTTGATTCACGTCCAGGGCGGCATCCTCAACAAGGTCGGCAACACCGGTCTTCGCATGCTCGATCAGTTCCAGATGGGCCCGAACCTTGTCCGCGGCTTTGCGCCGAACGGCATCGGTCCGCGCGACCTCAATCCCTTTGGCACGCAGGATGCGCTCGGCGGCACCAAATATTGGGGCGCGTCTTTCGAAATGCAGATGCCGTTCTGGTTCCTGCCGAAGGAAATTGGTTTGAAGGGCGCCGTCTATGCCGACGCGGGCGGGCTGTATGATTACCAGGGGCCGACGTCCTGGGCCGCGACGGGCGAAGTCAATACACCCGGCTGTATCCCTCCGACCAACAATTTGAGGCAGGCTCCCGCGCCCGGAACATGCTTGGGACTGCAAATGGACAACTCCAATATTGTTCGCACTTCCGTGGGTGTCGGACT
>JBGPSI010000219.1:0-7980 GCA_041490045.1 Bradyrhizobium sp. | reverse complement strand
CGAAGGCCGCCTTCACCGCGTCCATCGCGGCGCGGTCCATCTCGCGCGGCACCTGGCTGTCGGGAAAATACGGAATCGGCGACGCCGAGATCACGTCCCAACCGCCCTGCTCCAATGGACGATCCATGCCGTCCCACATCAATTTGGTGGCGCCCTTGCGGCCGGCGTGGCCGAGCTGCAGGGCGATCTTCGCCGCCGAATTGGCGTGGACGAAATCGACGATGCGCCGCCACGCGGCTTGCTGCTCGTCGTTCCACAGTCCGGCACAGCCCGGCGTGATGCGGGCGTCGCGGCCGACGCAGGCCATTTCGGTGAAAATCAGGCCTGCGCCGCCGATGGCGCGCGAGCCGTAATGCACCAGATGGAAATCGCCCGGCACGCCCTCTTTCGCGGAATACATGCACATCGGCGACACCACCGCGCGATTGGCGAGCGTCATCTCGCGCAGCCGCAGCGGCTGGAACATCGGCGCCACCGGCTTCTCGACATCGACGTGGAACCCCTTGGCGCGAACCTGCCTGGCAAACGCCTTGTCGACCTCGCTGACAAAATCCGGCGCGCGCAATGTGAGATTGTCATAGGTGATCGCTTTGGCGCGGGTCATGACGCCAAAGGCGAACTGCACCGGATCAAAATCCCAGAAGCGGTCGACATGCTCGAACCAGACCAGCGACACGTCGGCGGCGTGCTGGATCTTCTCCACTTCCTCGCGGCGGCCGGTCTCATATTGCTGCAAGGCTGCTTCGACCGTGGGCGCGCGATGCATGGCGTCCGCCAGCGCAATCGCGTCTTCCATCGCGAGCTTGGTGCCGGAGCCGATCGAGAAATGCGCGGTCGCCTTGGCGTCGCCCAGCAGCACCATGTTGTCCTTGACCCAGCGCTTGCTGCGGATCATCGGGAAATTGCGCCACATCGAGCGGTTGATCAGAAGCGGATGTCCTTCGAGGAACCAGTCGAAGATCTCGGCCATCCGGTCGGCGGATTGCCGCTCGTTCAGGCCTTCCAGACCGGCACGCTTGAAGGTCTCGGGATCGGTCTCGAAGATCCAGGTCGAATGTCCCACTTCGTATTGATAGGCGTGGGCGATGAACGGACCCCACTCGGTTTCCTGGAAAATGAAGGTGAAGGCATCGAGCGGCCGGGTCGAGCCCATCCAGGCGAACTTGTTGGAGCGAAGATCGACCTCGGGCTGGAAATGCCCGATATATTTGTCGCGGAAACGGCTGTTGATGCCGTCGGCCAGCACCACCAGATCGGCATCGGCAAAGCGGGCCTCGTCCTCGACGTCGGCTTCGAACAGCAGGGCGACGCCAAGCTCGCGCGCCCGTTCCTGCAGAATCAAAAGCAGCGTACGGCGCGAGCAGCCGCAGAAGCCGTTGCCACCGACCCGATGCACGGTGCCGCGGAAGTGGACGGCGATATCGTCCCAATAGGCGAACTGCTCGGTGATGCGGCGATAACTCGGCGCGTCGTATTTCTCGAAATTGTCCAGCGTGGCATCGGAAAACACCACGCCGAAGCCGAAGGTGTCGTCGGCGCGATTGCGCTCATAGACCGTGATCTCGGCCTCCGGCCGCTGCTTCTTGAGCAGGATCGCGGAATAAAGACCGGCCGGTCCTCCGCCGATGATCGCGATCTTCATGAGAGCCTCCGGCGCAGCGGGACCATTTGAATTATTTTAAACCTAAAGCAATTTGCCGGCAAGCCCGAAGCCGGCTCAATTGCCCTGGAAGACCGGCTTCGCCTTGCTGGAAAACGCCTCGAAGGCCCTGGCGAAATCCGCCGTGGTCATGCACAGCGCCTGCGCCACCGCCTCCGCCTCGATCGCCTCCTCCACCGACATCGCCCATTCCATCGCCAGCATCCGCTTGGTCATGGTGTTGGCAAAGGTCGGCCCCGCGGTGATCTCGCTCGCAAGCGACTGCGCCTGCGGCACCACCTGCTCCGGCGTGACGATCCGGCTGAAGAACCCCCAGCGCTCGCCCTCCTCCGCGGTCATGAAGCGGCCGGTATAGAGCAGTTCCGAAGCGCGGGACTGCCCGATGATGCGCGGCAGGATCGCGCACGCCCCCATGTCGCAGCCGGCAAGCCCGACCTTGTTGAACAGGAAGGCGACCTTGGCGCCGGTCGCCGCCAGACGCAGGTCGGACGCCATGGCGACGATCGCGCCGGCGCCGGCGCAGATGCCCTCGACGGCGGCGACGATCGGCTGCGGGCAGGCCCGCATCGCCTTGACGAGATCGCCGGTCATGCGCGTGAAGGCGGTGAGACCTTTGGTGTCCATCTTCACCAGCGGGCCAATGATCTCGAAGACATCGCCTCCGGAAGAAAAATTGCCGCCGGCGCCGGTTACCACGACGGTCTTGACCGCGTCATCCATCGCGCAGGCTCGGAAGAAATCCGTGAGTTCACGGTAGCTCTCGAACGTCAGCGGATTCTTTCGCTCGGGGCGGTTCAGCGTCACCGTCGCCACGCCATCCACCACTCCCAGCAGGAAATGCCTGGGCGAATATTGCGAAAGCGGCAGCGTGACAGGGTTGGCGGGCATGCTCATGGGATCTCCCTCGGGGTCGTCGTTCGTTGTTGTTGCACGCAAGGTGCTTTTCAAACCTCACCGCCGGCCACCGCGATGGCCTGTCCGGTGATCGCGCCCGCGCCCTCGCTGCACAGCCATAACACGGTGTCGGCGACTTCAGCGGGGCTGACAAGGCGGCCTTGCGGATTGTGCCGGGAAAGATCGGCCACCGCCTGCTCATGGCTGCGGCCGGTTTTCCTCATGATGTTGTCGATGCTGCCGGCGAGCAGATCGGTATCGGTGAAACCAGGGCATACCGCATTGACGGTCACGCGCGTGCTGGCCAATTCCAGCGCCAGCGAGCGCACCAGGCCGACCACCGCGTGCTTTGCCGCGCTATAGGCGCTGGCATAGGCATAGCCCTTGAGGCCCGCGGTCGATGCAACAGCGACAATGCGGCCGTAAGGCCGATCTTTCATGGCAGGTAACACGGCCTGGACGACATGCACGACGCCCATGAAGTCAACGTCCATCATGCGCCGGAACAGCGCCGCATCGGATTTTGCGAACGGAGCAGATTCCGCGATGCCGGCATTGGCGATCAGGATATCGATCGGCTGTTGGCCCGCAGCTTCCGAGATCGCGGCATTGACGGCGGCTTGATCGGCGACATCGGCAACGACGGCGAAATGCGCGTCGCCCGCGGCCACTGCCTCATCCAGCGTTGCACGATTGCGCCCGAGCACCGTCACGGTGGCTCCTGCGCGCGCCAGCGTAGCCGCAACGGCGCGGCCGATGCCTCGTCCGCCGCCGGTGACGAGGGCATGGGAGGAACGCGGCAGTCCGGACATGCGCCATCTCCCCGAAAAATTCACCCCACGCGAGACTTGCGTATATTTTAGACTTCAAGCTTTTGCAAGAAATGCGGCCGAGCAGCCTCTGCCCCCGGCCGTTGCCGGCAGGCAGGAATCGGACCGCAAACGCCACTTGCTTTAAATATAAAATATCGCTTTTCATACGCCGGGGTCCTGTTAGCATCACGAGGTCCGGCAAGACAGGAGCCCCCGGCGTGCCAGCATCTGCACCCATGACGACCCGCGACGGCCGTTTCGGTTACGAGGCCGCCGGCAAGCCTGCCTCGCCGCCGCTGGTGTTCCTGCACGGGATCGGCGGCGCGGCCCGGGCGTGGCGCGCTCAGATCGAGGCCTTCGGCGATCGCTATCGCGCCATGGCCTGGGACATGCCGGGCTATGGCGGCTCGGCGCCCCTCCCCAGCGTCAGCATTGCAACGCTTGCCGATGCGCTACAGGATTTCCTGAAAGAAGTCGGCGCGACCAGGCCTATCCTGGTCGGACATTCGATCGGCGGCATGATCGTTCAGCAATGGCTGACGAAGCATCCTGACGTCGCCGCCGCCGTCATTCTCGCTCAAACCAGCCCGGCGTTCGGCAAGGCCGACGGCGACTGGCAGAAGGAATTCATCGGCGCGCGACTCGGCCCGCTCGACCGCGGCGAAACCATGGCTTCGCTGGCACCGACCCTGGTGAAGGAATTGGTCGGCGACAATGCCGATGTCCGGGGTATGGAGCTTGCGCGCGACTGCATGGCCGCCGTGCCGGAGGCGAGCTATCGCGCCAGCATGCTGGCACTGCTGGGATTCGATCGGCGCAATGCGCTTAAGGATATCGCGGTGCCGACGCTGGTGTTGTCGGGCTCCAGGGACAAGAATGCGCCGGCGCCGATGATGGCGAAGATGGCGACGTACATTCCATCGGCGAGTTACGTTGAACTCGAAGGCGCCGGCCATCTCGTCAATCTCGAACGTCCAGCCGCGTTCAATGCCGCGCTGGATTCCTTTCTGAAAGCCCATGCGGCTACAACCCAAGTGACGGCATAATGACGGTACAAGCGAGCAAGAGCGTAGCCGCGGTCGACAGGATCGATCTGGATGCACCGATCTTCGATCCCGCCGCGTTTCGGCTGGGCAACGAACAGGCTGGAATCATCGCGCGCGCGCGCGAACTCGGCCAGAGCGTGTTCGCAGCCCGTGCGGCCAGTTACGACCGCGAGGCGAAATTCCCGACCGAGAATTACCGCGATCTGCATCGCTCAGGCCTGCTCGGCATCGCCATCCCGAGGCAGCATGGCGGCTTCGGCGCGGACTATCAGACCTATGCCCTGGCCGCCGCCGAGATCGGCCGCTATTGCGGCGCCACCGCGCTGACCTGGAACATGCATGTCTGTTCGACGCTGTGGTCCGGGCCGCTGGCCGACGATCTCGACATGGATGTCGCCACCCGCGCCGAGCACGAACGCCGGCGCGCGGTGCACTACAAGCGTATCGTCGACCATGGCGCGATCTATTCGCAGCCGTTCTCGGAAGGCGGCGCGGCCGCGGCCGGCGGCGTCGCCTTTGGCACCGAGGCGAAGCCGGTCAGCGGCGGCTGGATCGTCAATGGCAAGAAGATATTTGCTTCGCTCGCGGGACATGCCGATTATTACGGCGTGCTCTGCACCGAAATCGTGGAGGGTGAAAAAGCCTCCCGGCGCAACACGCTTTACCTTGCGATACCGGCCAAGACAGACGGCGTCTCCGTGGTCGGCGACTGGGATCCGCTGGGTATGCGCGGCACGGTATCGCGCACACTATTGTTCAAGGACGTGTTCGTGCCGGAGGATGCGGCGCTGATGCCGCGCGGCGTCTATTTCCAGGCGGCGATGCGCTGGCCACATATGTTCCTCACGCTGTCGCCGACCTATATCGGCCTCGCGCAAGCCGCTTACGACTTCACCGTGCGCTACCTGCGCGGCGAGGTGCCGGGCACCCCGCCGGTCAAGCGGCGGATGTATCCGACCAAGCAGATCGCGGTGGCGCAGATGCAGATCAAGCTCGAACAGATCAAGGCGATCTGGTTCCAGGCGGTCACCGAGGCCTGCGCCAATCCCAGCAAGGAGCAGGTGCTGCGCGCTTACGCCGCACAATATTCCGCAATGGAAGGCGCCAACGAACTCGCGACACTGGCGATCCGCACCTGCGGCGGCCAGTCGATGTTGAAATCGCTGCCGCTGGAGCGGATCTATCGCGACAGCCGCTGCGGCTCGCTGATGCTGCCATGGACCGCCGAACTCTGTCTCGACCGCATCGGCCGCGAAGCGCTGTACGAAACCGGCGAGACGGACGACTAGTTCGAAGATGGACCTTTCCGATCTCATCGAACGGAACGCGGCGTTCACTCCGGACAAGCCCGCGACCATCTTCGAGGGCGGGACACTCAGTTACGCCGCATTCAATGCGCGCATTGCGCAGACGGCACGCGCGCTGAAATCCGAATTCGGCGTCCGCCGCGGCGACCGCGTCGCGATCCTCAGCCTGAACCGGCCGGACTATCTGGCATTGCTTTATGCCTGCGCCCGGCTCGGCGCCATGCTGGTGCCGCTGAGCTGGCGGCTGGCGGTGGCCGAGCAAGTATTCATCCTGTCGGACGCCTCCGTAAGCGTGCTGGTGCTCGAACAGGCGTTCGCGGACATTCTGCCCGTGCTGGAGAAGAGCCTGCCTGACACAGCCATCGTCGGGCTTGATTTTTCACCTTCACGCGGGACCACAATCGACGCGCTGTTGGCACAGGCTCAGGGCGACGGCCGCAATCCGCATACGGACCTCACCTGTCCTCTGCTGATCGTCTACACCTCAGGCACGACGGGAAGGCCGAAGGGCGCGGTACTGCGGCAGGAGGCATTGCTTTGGAACGGCGTGATGAGCCAGCATATGCATGGCCTCACCTCGGATGATCATGTGCTGACCGTGCTACCGTTCTTCCATGTTGGCGGCCTCAACATTCAGACCACGCCTGCGCTGCACCATGGCGCCACCGTGACGATCCATTCGCGATTCACACCGGACGCCACGCTCGCCACCATCGAGCGCGACCGCCCGACGCTGACGGTACTGGTACCCGCGACCATTCAGGCGGTATCCGACCATCCCGCATGGACCACGACCGATCTGTCCTCGCTGAAAGCAGTCTCAACCGGATCGACCATCGTGCCGCCGCATCTGATCGATCGTTTCGTCGCACGCGGGGTGCCGGTACTGCAGGTCTACGGCTCGACCGAAACCTGCCCGGTCGCGGTTTACACCCGGCTCGGCGGCGATCTCTCGCGGGTCGGCTCGACCGGCCTGCCAGGCCTGTGCTGCGAGGCGACTGTTATCGATGATGACGGCCATGAGCTGCCGCCGGGCACGCCGGGAGAAATCGCGGTGCGCGGCCCAAACGTGTTCTACGAATATTGGGGCAATGAGCAGGCAACCCGCGAGGCGCTGCATGACGGCTGGTACCGAACCGGCGACATCGGACTGCGCGACGCCGACGGCTATTTCTGGGTCCATGACCGCAAGAAGAACCTGATCATTTCCGGCGGCGAAAACATCTATCCGGCGGAAGTCGAGCGCGTGCTGCTGGAGCATCCCGACGTCAGGGAATGCGGCGTGATCGGCCGGCCCGATCCCAGATGGGATGAGGTGCCGGTGGCGTATGTCGTCAAGCGTTCCGGGTGCGCCGTCGAGGCGGAAGATCTGCGCGCGCATGTGCTGACGCAGCTTGCCCGCTTCAAGGTGCCGCGCGATATCATTTTCGTCGACGATTTGCCGCGGACGGCCCTGGGCAAGGTCCAGCATTTCATGCTGAGACAGCTTGATGCGCCGGAATCGTCGCAAGGAGATGCCATTTGAAGATCACGGTACTCGGCGGCGGCAACGGCTCGTTTGCGGCCGCGGCCGATTTTGCGTTGCAGGGGCATGAGGTACGTCTGTGGCGGCGTGATGCAGCCGCGGTGGCGGAGCATCGCGCCGCGGGCTCCCGCATCGTCCTCAAGGATTCCAACGGCCCGCATGACGTGCGACTGGCACTGATCACCACCGACATCGCCGAAGCCGCGCGGGACGTCGAACTGATCCTGTGCCCAGCCCCGGCCTTCGCACAACCGGATATCGCCAAGCTGCTGGCGCCCCACCTCAGCGACGGCCAAGTGGTCTTCCTGCCGCCGGCGACGTTCGGCTCGATGATTTTTGCCAAAGCCGCGCGCGACGCCGGCAATCGCGCCAAGGTCGCCTTCGCGGAGACCGGTACGCTGCCCTGGCTGACGCGCAAGCACGGCCCGTTCGAAGTCGCCATCACCATCCGCGCCAAGCGGTTGCCGGTCGGCGTATTTCCGCTGAAAAATGCCGATCACGCTCTCGCCGTGATCGGACGCGCCTTTCCCGGTGTGATCGAGCCCTGCGGCGACGCGCTGTCGGGCGCGCTGATGAATGCCGGGCCTATCATCCATCCGCCGTTGATCGTGATGAATGCCGGCCCGATCGAGCATTTCGAGCGCTGGGACATCCACAAGGAAGGCACGCAGGCCTCGATCCGCCGCGTTACCGACGCGCTCGATGCCGAACGCATCGCGGTGCGCGAGGGATTTGG
>JBGPSI010000218.1:0-7999 GCA_041490045.1 Bradyrhizobium sp. | reverse complement strand
CCCTCGCTCTATGCCGAGATGCTCCGCAGGCCGGAGGCAACCCTGCAGACGGTCTCGCTCGAAGGCGTGCCGCTGATCACGAGTTTCGCGCGGTCCTCGGTCACCGGCTGGACCGTGGCTGCCGGCATCGCCGAAAGCTCGCTGGTCGGCCCGCTATGGCGCAACCTCGCGATCACCAGCGTGATCGGCGGCATGGCGCTGATGATCGGGCTTGCCTTCGCGGTGCGGATGGCTACCACGATCGCCCGCGGCGAGATGCTGCACGATCTCCTGATCGAGGAGCTCAACCACCGCGTCAAGAATACGCTGGCGATCCTGCAGTCGATCGCCACGCAAACCTTCCGCAGCGCGAGCCGGACCGAACGCGAGAAATTCGAAGGCCGCCTCGGCGCGCTCGCCGAGGCGCACAATCTCCTGAGCAGGGAGAAGTGGCAGGGATCGGAACTGCAGGACGTGGTCGGTCGCGTGCTGCAGCCCTATTCGCTCAACAGCCCGGAACGGGTGCGCATGTCCGGACCGAAGGTTCCGCTGTCACCGCGGCTCGCCGTGGTGCTGTCGATGATCATCCACGAGATCGCCACCAATGCCGCCAAGTACGGCGCGCTGTCGAGCGACAACGGCACCGTGCGGCTCGATTGGGAAACCCTCACCGAAAACGGGAAGCCGAAATTGCGGCTGGTCTGGGCCGAGGCCGGCGGGCCTCCCGTCACGGCGCCGGTGCAGCGCGGTTTTGGATCGCGGCTGATCGAACGCAGCGCCCGCGACCAGCTCGGCGGCGAAGCCACGGTCGATTTTCTGCCCCGCGGCGTGGTCTACACCGTGATCTGCGCGCTTGAAGACGACGACGACTAGATTCCTTGCTGGCGCATGATCGCCGGGGAAAACCGCCGCTGCCACTCGCCGATCGCGCCCTACCCGAAATTCTGCAGGCTCGGAAACGTCTCCAGCAGCCAGATGCTGACCGAAGAGATCGCGCCAGTCAGAAAGCCGATGCCGGTAATCACCATCAAGACGCCCATCGCCCGCTCGACATTGGCGAGATGCCGCTTCATGCGCCAGAACAGCGAGGAGAACTGTTCGACCATCAAGGCCGCGATCAAAAAGGGGATGCCGAGACCCGCGGAATAGACCGCGAGCAGCCCCGCTCCCTTTGCCACCGTCGCCTCGGCCGCGGCCACCGACAGGATGGCGGCGAGGATCGGGCCGATGCAGGGCGTCCAGCCGAACGCGAAGGCGAGGCCCATCACATAGGCACCCAACAGGCCGACGGGCTTGGGGATGGGCAGCCGCCCTTCCCGCATCAGCAAGCCGATCCGCGTCAGCCCGAGGAAATGCAGGCCCATGGCGATGATGACGATGCCGGCGACGATCGAAAGCTCCGCCGACCAGGCGCGGATCAAGCTGCCGATCAGGGAGGCGCTGGCGCCGAGCGCCACGAACACGGTGGAAAATCCGAGCACGAACATCACCGCCGACATCATCACCGCCCGCTGCGACGACGACACCGACTCTTCGTTTTCGATGTGCTCGATGGTCGCGCCGGTGAGGTAGATCAAATACGGCGGCACCAGCGGCAGCACGCACGGCGACAGAAAGCTGACCAGGCCGGCAATCAGCGCCGCAGGGATCGAGACATCGCTTATCATTCAGTCGTCGCCATCATTGACAATTTGCGGCTTGCAACCCTTCGCCAGGCTAGGGGTGGGAGCGCGGGTCGATCCGGCTTGATGTACCGGAAGGCCAGGAATGCGCAACAGAGCTGGCGCGGCGCGGGGCGCCCCAACCGGCGACGATGGCGGTTTTTCCGATCAACAATGCGGCATCACAGCGTCCCAAACGGGTGACGCCGTCGCGACGGGACGGTATCGGCCGTCCGGAACCCAAAAACCCGCGCTGCTACTTGACCAGTTTCAGCAGCGGGCGGCGACGAGGCCCGCGGGGCCCATGCGGTGATTTCGGATCCTGCAACCTTTCCGCGGCCGCATCGTCCGGCACCATCGCATCGCACAAAGCCCTCAGTTCCTGGTCCGTAATCCGATTGAGCTTCATCCGGAGCTCGAGAATCGCCACCGACACCAACTGGGCGGTTTCCCGGCTGGAGCTTTCGATGAGACCCGCCCGGCACTGCTCGAGTGTCGCTAGAATCACATGCAATCGTTCTTCTGAATTAGCCACCGGCGTTTTTTCCATAACCGAGATTGCGAGGTAAAGTCTGTTCTATCCAATCGTCTGTTTCAAATACTTCTGCATAAATACCGGATATTTTCGTAGAATAGCACGATGGGCTGCGTCGTTCGAATACCATTTCGTTGCGATATGGCTCGAAACCTTCGATCCAGCGGACGAAGAGGGCAGCACGGTTGAAAAAAGCCGACTCGTTGATCATGCGGACGAAGGCAACCGGGAGACCTATTCTGCGCGAATGATCCAGAACCTTTCGGCATTTGTCCAGCGCGCGATCGATCTGTGAAATCGCGAGCAGCCGCGCCTTCGCCAGACATTCCTGCTGCACATCCACGAACACGGCGATCGGAACGCTCGACGAATTCGCTGATGTCCTGAGGCTTACGACTGAAGGCACGGAATCCCCTGTTCGGCGGCGGTAAAGTCCTAGGGCCGCCGCCTTCCGGCGTTCCGGGATACCGGCCCCAGCCCCGGGGTAGACGCGTCGAATTACCCGCCCCAACCCGGCATGGTTGTGGTTCGCTCGATCTTCTGCCAAGCTTAGCGCGACGAAAGGGCTGTGTATGCGTCAGGCGCTGGAAAGGGGCGTTCCTCAGGAGGAACGCCAAAAGCTCGCTCTCGGCAGTCTCACGGATTGGGACGCGGCCAGGATTTTCCTGGAAGTCGTCCGTTGCGGGAGTTTCCGCTCCGCGGCTGAACGGCTCGACCTGTCCATCAACGTCGTCCGCCGCAGGATCGACGATTTCGAGCGGCAAATCGGCGCCACCCTGTTCACCCGCGACTTCCACGGCACCCGCCTGACCGATGAAGGTTCGCTGGTGGTCTCCGCCGTCGAACGCATGGAGGCCGCGTCGTTCGACCTGCTGCGCGCCGGCAATTCGGTTGCCAACACGCTCTCGGGCGAAGTCCGGGTCGCCGTCACCGAGGGTCTGGGGACCTTCTGGCTGGCCCCTCGCCTGGTCGAATTCCAGCAAGCCTACCCCAATATTCTGGTCGACCTGCACTGCGCGATGCGCTCCGCCGACGTGTCGCGGCACGAGGCCGACGTCGCGATCCATCTGTCGCGACCGGCCGCGCTTGACGTCAAACTGGTCCGGCTCGGCCGAATGCATCTGATGTACTTCGCCAGCGAGCAATACCTTGAAACCCACGGCACCCCGAAAACGCCGGCCGAGCTGGTCAAGCACCGGCTGGTGATGCAGGTCGCCGATCAGACTGCCGCCAAGGAGGCTTTCGAGAGTCTGTTTCCCGGCTATTCCCAGCGGGATCTGCTTGTCATGAGAACCAATGTAAGCAGCGCCAATTACTGGGCGGTCGCCAATGGCGCCGGAATCGGGGTGTTTCCGACCTATGCCCACGCGTTGGGCGGGAAAATAATACCTCTAGAGGTTGAACTGCATCTGCCGTTCGATATTTGGCTGTCGTATCATCCGGGTAATGGCCGGATTCCCCGGGTGCGGCATATGATCGACTGGCTGATAGAAGCCTTTAACCCTGCAAAATTCCCGTGGTTTAAGGACGAATTCATCCATCCACGGGAATTTAAAGCGGTATATAAGAGTGAATCCCTGACCCATCGGCTCGGGGAGTTGTCGACCGAAGGACGGTAGAACCAGAATGAACAAATCAGCGGCTAAGAAGATGAAGCAACGCAGTGCCGGTAAACCCGACATTGAATTGGGCAAGCGAATTCGGCTGCGGCGGGTCGAACAAAAGATCTCGCAGGCTGAGCTTGGCGACAAGCTTGGCGTCAGCTTCCAGCAGGTTCAGAAATACGAGAAGGGCGTCAACCGCGTCGGCGCCGCTCGTCTTCAGCAAATCGCCACCGCGCTCGATGTGCCCGTCACATTCTTCTACGACGGCGACGGCAAGGCGCGCGAAGTCGAAAGCCTGCTGTTTCTGGACAGCGCGTTCAGCCTGCGGTTGCTGCGAGCCTATAGCAAGATCAAGGATCAGACCGTCCAGCGTCAGCTGGTGTCCTTGATGGAATCGATCGCCGCGAACGAGGATTAAGCCGCCGGGAGCGCGTGGCCGCTCCAGGCCTCGCTACCTTGGCTTGCAGCGCCGCGGACACGATCGACCAGCGCGAGCGAATCCGCCGGCAACTCGTCGCCGCGCCACGCCACATGCTGGTCCGGCCGCGACAATAACAGCCCGCCGCCATAGTAAGTGGCGGCCCTTGGGCGTTGCAGATCGAGAACCCTTAGCGGCACTCCCCTCTCGCGAGCCGCATCCGCGAGCGGAGCTACGTCTATCGCCGGATCAAACCTCAGCAGGGTGAATTCCGGCCCCATCGCATCGTAGAGCGAACGGCCGTCCTCGCACCAGAGATGCGGCGTGCGGCAACCCGGAACCGTCGAGGGCGTATAGCTGCGCATGGTGTAGGCCGGATGTTCGGCGCCATCATAGGCGATGATCGGCGAACGGTCGTAATAGCTGCCGAAATTGAGACCCGCGCAGGCATATTGCTGGACGTTGATCTCGTAGGTGCGATGCCCGACCTCCCGCCGCGCCGCCTCGCCCTCCGGTCCCGCATCCTCGATTTGATCGGGTATCGCGCCACGGCGGCGAATCTCGGCCTCGGCATGCGACATCGCAAAGCGCGAGACCTGGCTGGTGATCGGCCAGCGCTCGGCCTCATAGGCGTCGAGAATCGACGACGGCGCCCAGCCGTTGAGATGGGCGGCCAAGAGCCAGGACAGGTTCATGGCATCCGCGATCCCGGCGTTCATGCCGTAGCCGGCATAGGGCACCCAGATGTGCGCCGCATCGCCGGCGATGAACGCTGTGCGGTCGCGAAACCGGTCGGCGACCAGGCGGCGTCCGTACCAGTCCTCCTTGGAGATGACGTCGTAGCGGAAGTCGGCATCGACGCCGAGAATGGTCCGGATGCAGGCGTCGCGGTCGACCGAGTCGAAATCGCCCTCCCCGGGCTTCATGTAATTGTGCACCAGCCAGCGCTCGCTTCCGTCGATCGCATACACCATGCCGGCGCGGCGGGGGTTGATGACGCCGGTACCCCAAGCGCGCTCGTGACGCTGGAGGTCGATCAGGCCGGGGGCGCGAATGAAGGTCGACTGCACGCGCTGCACCACGACGTCGCCGGTCAGTTCGGCGCCGACGGCCTTGCGGACGATGGAGCGCGCGCCGTCGCAGCCGATCAGATAGCGGCAGCTCGTGCGGCGGACGGCGCCGGTATCGAGATCGCGCAGGGCCAGGCTCGCGGAGGTCTCCTCGATCCTGACGTCCTCGGCCGCCGTCCGGTTGACGATACGGATGCGGGCTTGCGCGGCCGCATGTTCGAACAGGATCGGTTCGAGAAAGATCTGGTTGATGCGGTGCGGCGGCTCCGGCGTCGGCCAGTTGCAGTCCGGGCCGTCTTTCCTGGTGAAGCGGTCGCGACGGCAGGGAATTTCGATGCGGGTCAGCTCCGCACCCGTAAACGACGTGCGGTAGCTGATGTCGTGCGGATAGTCCGCCGGCAGCCCGGCGTTGCGCACCTTGTCCGCCACCCCGAGCCTCCGGAAGATCTCCATGGTGCGGGCGGCAACGTGGTTGCATTTCGGCTCCGGCGGCGCGGCGCGGGCGCGGGTCTCCACGACCGTGACGTCGATGCCCCGCCACGCCAGATCGAGCGCCAGCGTCAATCCGACCGGTCCGGCGCCGACGATCAGCACGTCATGCTCAGTCATTGCGGGCATCGGCAGCGCCTTGCAGGGAGGACTTCACCTGATGCATCAGATCATCAATCCAGCTCGACGCCGGCCTTCTTGACGATCGCCGCCCAGCGATCGACCTCGGTCTTGACGTAAGCCGCAAAACTGTCCGGCGTCGATCCCGGCAATGGCTCCAGCGCAATCGTGGTGAGCCGGTCCCGCGTAGCCGGGTCGGCAACGAGCTTGCCGATCTGCGCCGCCAGTTGGTCGACGATCGGCCGCGGCAGGCCGGCGGGCGCCACGACGCCCTGCCATGCGACGAGGTCGAAGCCGGCCAGTCCCCCTTCGGCCAGCGTCGGAATGTCGGGGGCGGCGGTAACCCGCTTCGCCGTGGTCACGCCGAGCACCCTCACCTTGCCCTCGCGGATCTGCGGCAAAGCCGGCTGGAGATCCACCACCATGAAGGGGATGTGTCCGGCGATCACGTCGAGCATCGCCGGCACGCTGCCGCGATACGGCACGTGGCGGATATCGATGCCCGCCGCGGTCTTCAGCATTTCGGCGCCGAGGTGCTGCGGACTGCCATTGCCGGCCGAACCGTAGGCGAGCCCCGGCGTCTTTTTGGCATAGGCGATGAACTCGGCCAGCGTGGTTGCGGGAATCTGCGGATTGATGATCAGCGCGAACGGCACGGCGGCCACCAGCGCGATCGGGGTAAAATCCTTGACCGGATCGTAAGGCAGCTTCTTGTACAGCGTCTTGTTGATGGCCAGCGTGGTCGAGGTCGCCATCAAGAGCGTATAGCCGTCGGGTTCGGCCCTTGCCACCAGCTCCGCGCCGGTCGAGGTCGCGGCTCCCGGCTTGTTCTCGACGACAACAGTGGCGCCAAGACCGGTCTGAAGCTGGTCGGCGACCAGGCGGCCGAGAAAATCGGTGGTGCCGCCGGCGGGATACGGCACGATCATCTTGATGGTCCGGCTGGGATAGGCCGTTTGCGACAGCGCCGGCGCCCCCTTCAGCAAAACGAGCCCGCCGCCTAGTCCGGCGATCGCCTCCCGACGCGTCAACAGCATGGGTCCTCCCAGGACAGATTTTTCAAGGCATGTTCTTTCGGTTCGGCGAACGTCTTCGCGAACCACATTAGCCGCAGTTGCGACATATCAAAGCCCACCAAAGTTCAATCCGGGATTTGTGGCGGTGCAACAGCAGACCCATCCCGGCTCAATCAGAACGCAACCAGACCATCCAGTTCCGCAACGACATCTACGACCAGGACGAGCAGCTCCTGGAAGCCACCGCCGAGGAAGCCGCCTTCTTCAACCAGGCCGCCAATCATCCCCTGACCGCGCATCTGGCGCAGCGACATCTCCCTCGCCCCGCTCTTCGCGGGAAGTGGGCCGGGGTGGCTGCTTCCGCGAATTCCGACGGAGGACGCGCCCGTGGAGCCGCCAATCACCCGTTGACGGCACATCTCTCGCAGTCGACCATGGCCCCCGCTGCCAACAAGAAACGTCCATACGGGGGAAAGTCATGATGATCCTTCACCACGGCTGGCGCTCGAGCGCGTCGCGCCGTGTACGGCTCTGCCTCGAGGAAAAGGGCTTGACCTACGAGAGCCATGACGTCGACATGGCGAAGATGGAGCATCATTCGCCGGAATATCTGAAGATCAATCCGAACGGCGTGATCCCGACCTTGATCCACGACGGACGCCCGCTGCATGAAAGCGGCACGATCTGCGAATATCTCGACGAGAGTTTTCCCGATCCGCCGCTGCGCCCCGAGACGCCCTACGAGCGCGCCGAGATGCGCAACTGGATCCGGCACATCGACGGGCTGATCGGCAACCTCATCATCTTCAACTGGCGCCACCATCTGCAGAAGACAGCCCAGCAATGGTCGGACGAGGAGCTCGCCGAGAAACTGAAGAACATCCCGAGCAAGGAGCGCCAGGAAGCCTGGCTGCGGGTGGCGCGCAAACCCTATACCGAGGAAGAACGCGAGGCCGCCCGCACCAAGCTCACGCAGTCGCTGCTCGACCGGATGGAGGATGCGTTAAGGCCGTCCGGCTGGCTGGTCGGCCGCGCCTACTCGATTGCCGATATCGCGGCGGTGCCATTCGTAAAACGGATCGACGAGGAAATTGCGCCGGACGAGGT
>JBGPSI010000217.1:0-8137 GCA_041490045.1 Bradyrhizobium sp. | reverse complement strand
TCCAGGTGATGATCCACACCGACACTTTGAACGAGAGCGGCTTCGTCGAGGACACCATCAAGGCGTTCAAGGGCCGCACCATTCACGCCTTCCACACCGAAGGCGCCGGCGGCGGCCACGCGCCCGACATCATCAAGGTCGCGGGGTTGAAGAACGTGCTGCCGTCCTCGACCAATCCGACCCGGCCATTCACCAAGAACACCATCGACGAGCATCTCGACATGTTGATGGTGTGCCACCATCTCGATCCCTCGATCGCCGAGGACTTGGCGTTTGCCGAAAGCCGCATCCGCAAGGAGACCATCGCGGCGGAAGACATCCTGCACGACCTCGGCGCGCTGTCGATGATGTCGTCGGATTCGCAGGCCATGGGGCGGCTGGGCGAAGTCATCATCCGCACCTGGCAGACCGCCGACAAGATGAAGAAGCAGCGCGGCTCCCTGACGCAGGACAAGGGCAATAACGATAATTTTCGCGTCAAGCGCTACATCGCCAAATACACCATCAACCCCGCGATCGCCCACGGCGTCTCGAAACTGATCGGCTCGGTGGAAAAGGGAAAGCTCGCCGACCTCGTGCTGTGGTCGCCGGCGTTCTTCGGCGTCAAGCCCGACTGTATCATCAAGGGCGGCTCGATCGTCGCAGCTCCGATGGGCGATCCCAACGCCTCGATCCCGACGCCGCAGCCCGTGCATTACCAGCCGATGTTTGCCGCCTTCGGCAAGTCGCTGACCGCCTCCTCGGTGGTGTTCTCCTCCAAGGCTGCCGTGGCCGGCGGCCTCGCCCGCAAGCTCGGCATCGACAAAAAGCTCTATGCGGTCGAAAACACCCGCGGCCGCATCTCCAAGAAGAGCATGATCCACAACGACGCGACGCCCAAGATCGAGGTCGATCCCGAGACCTATGAGGTCCGCGCCGACGGCGAGCTCCTGACCTGCGCCCCGGCCGAGGTTCTGCCCATGGCGCAGCGCTATTTCATGTTCTAAGGTCCCGGCCGGCTATCGAGCCATAACAAAAGCCGGGAGGAAAAAGTGATCTACGTCGTTGCCACATTGACTGTGAAGCCTGAAACGCGCGCCGAATTCATTGCAGCCGCCACCGCCTGCATCGCCGGAACCCGGAAAGAGCCCGGCAATATCGCTTATGACTTGCATGAGAGCGTCACCGACCCTTCGAAAATGGTGTTCGTCGAACAGTGGGAAAACGCCGAGGCGCTGGTGCCGCACCGGGCCGCCGAGCACATGAAGACGTTCGGCCGGGTCGCCGTGAAATGCTTCGCCGCGCCGCCGAAGATCGAGGTCATCACCCCCGAAAAGGTTGAGGTCCGCTAGCACATGATCCGCGCCACCCGCGTTCAGGGCCAGCACCGCTGGAGCCAGCCGCCGGCCGATACCGTCGTGCTCGATTTCGACGACCGTCACCGCCGGCGGATGGCGATGACCGGCACGCGCGGGCTCGAGTTCCTGCTCGATCTGGAAAACGCGGTGGCGCTGCGCGGCGGCGACGCGCTGGTGCTCGACGACGGCAGGCTGGTGGAGGTGGTCGCGGCCCCCGAGCCGCTGACCGAGATCCGCTGCAACGATCCGCAGCATCTGGTCCGGGTCGCCTGGCATCTCGGCAACCGCCATCTGCCGACCCAGATCATGGCCAAGGGCCTGCGGATCCGCAGGGATCACGTCATCGAGGCGATGGTGAAGGGGTTAGGTGCGCGCGTGATCGAGATCGAGGCGCCATTCGATCCCGAAGGTGGCGCCTATGCCGAGGCTTTTCATGCGCATGGCGAGGCCCATTCGCATGCCCACGCGGAAGCAACCGCGCACGCCCATGCGTCGCACGATCATGGCCACGATGATCACCACCATCTCCATGACGAGCATTGCGACCACGACCATCATCACGGCCATTCCCATGCTCATGACCACAAGTAAGCCGCCGGCAAAGCCGCGGCGAAGCAAGGTGGTGCGGGCGGATACAGGTGACAAGGCCGCGGCACTGCCGCCCGTTCGCGAGATGGACGAGGCCGAGACGGCGGCGCTGTACCGGCTGATGACCTGGCTGTCGCCGGCCTTCCCGGTCGGCGCGTTCTCCTATTCCAGCGGCATCGAATGGGCGGTGGAAGCCGGCGACATCGGCGCGGCCGGGTCTTTGAAGAACTGGCTGGCGACGATGCTGGCCGATGGAAGCGGCTTTTGCGACGGCGTGTTCCTGGCCCACGCCCATCGCGCCGCGGCGCTGCGCGATGCGGACGCTTTACGGGACATCGCGGAACTTGCTTCCGCCTTCGTGCCCTCGCGCGAGCGTCAGCTCGAGACATCGGCGCAAGGCCGCGCCTTCATCGACATCGCCCGCGCGGCGTGGAATTGCGACGGCCTCGATGCGCTGATCGCGAGTTGCGAGGGGACAATCGTCTATCCCGTCGCGGTCGGCATGGTCAGCTCGGTGCACGCGATTCCGCTTGCCCCGACCATGCACGCGTTTCTCCACGCGGTTGTGTCGAACTGGATTTCCGCCGGCGCCCGCCTGATCCCGCTCGGGCAAACCGACAGCCAGCGCGTGCTGGCGCAGCTCGAGCCCGTCGTCGCCGCTACCGCTGCCCGGGCGCTCGCCGCATCGCTCGACGATCTCGGCAGCGCTACCTTTCGGGCCGATCTCGCCAGCCTGCGTCACGAGACGCAATATACGCGGCTGTTCCGGTCATGAAGATAAGGTCGAACGATCTCAGCTCGTCGTCCCGGCGAAAGCCGGGACCCATGACCACTCGTGTCCGTTGTTGTGGAGTGCCGGGGCCACAGCCTGTCGCAATTATCAAAATCGGCGGTAATGGGTCCCGGCTTTCGCCGGGACGACGATAGAGGTGTTCAAGATGCCTAACTCACACGGCCCGCTTCGCGTCGGCATCGGCGGTCCCGTCGGATCGGGAAAGACCGCGCTGATGGACCTGCTCTGCAAGTCGATGCGCCAGCGCTACGACATCGCCGCGATCACCAACGACATCTACACCAAATGGGATGCGGAATTTCTGGTGCGCTCGGGATCGCTGACGCCGGACCGCATCGCCGGCGTCGAGACCGGCGGCTGCCCGCACACCGCCATTCGCGAGGACGCCTCGATGAACCTCGCGGCGGTCGCCGACATGCGCGCGAAATTCCCCGCGCTCGACCTGGTGCTGATCGAATCCGGCGGCGACAATCTCGCAGCCACCTTCTCGCCCGAACTCGCCGATCTCACGATCTACGTGATCGACGTCGCCGCCGGCGACAAGATCCCTTCCAAGGGCGGCCCCGGCATCACCCGCTCCGACCTCCTGGTCATCAACAAGATCGACCTCGCGCCGCATGTCGGCGCGTCGCTCGAGAAGATGGACACCGACGCGAAAAGGATGCGCGGCGAGCGGCCGTTCGTGATGACCAACCTGAAGAAGAGCGAAGGGCTGGACCGCATCATCGGCTTCATCGAGACCAAGGGGGGCCTTGCGCCGGCGCGGGCCAAGGCGGGTTGAACCAATTGGTTAACGCTGTTGGCTACGGCTATTGTTAACGTTGATGGCCAGGGACTTCGTCATTCCGGGATGGTGCGTCAGCACCAGGCCTCAGATGTGCAATTGCACATAGGGGAATCTCGAGATTCCGGGTTCGATGCTTTGCATCGCCCCGGAATGACGGCCTCCTTGATGTGAGCGAGCGCAGAACTTTCGACCTCCCATGGAACAAATCTGCTCCGGCGCGATTAGCATTCCTCGGTCGTTGCCAGGACACGATATCCGGCAGCCGTTTTTCTTCGTCTTAATCTTCTCCGCCAACCGCGGTTGCGTCCTGATGATCCCTCCTTCAATATCCCGGTACGGTTGGCTTCCATTCTGCTTCGGTATGTTGCCCCCTTCGGTTTGCAGCCGCCACGGCGGACGAACGTCGTTGCTTCCGTTGTTCGCCAGCTCCTCATTGCCCGGGTAAACGAGTGGTTCGGCTGGGTTTCATTATCGGTTTTATCGCGCTCATCGGGGTTCTGCTCTCCGGGCTTGCGGCTTACCGCGTCCATGACCAGGAACTGACCGTCGACCGGATCGCGCTGGCGCGCGCCATCGACGTCCACGCCAGCCTGGTTCAGGACCGGTTGACGGAGCGTGAGCTGCTGGCGCGCGTCGCCTCCGGCCTGTTCCACACGCCTTCGGTGATCAAGGCCGATATGCTGCAGCCGCTGCGGTCCTCGATCTATGCCTTCAAGACCGATTTCGTGATCGCCGGCTGGATCGCACGGCTCGAGCCGAATGAACTGGACGCGGCGCGCGCGGAACTCAAGGGCTCCGGATTTCCGAATCCCGCGATCCGAAATTTCGACGATCGGCAGCTGGATGCGCGCGCGCTCGGTCAGCCGCTCGATGTGCTGATGGATGTGGAGCCGCGCAACGCCGAGACGATGGTCCTCGCCGGCCGTTCGCTGGATCTGCATCCGGTGCTCGGGCCGATGCTGGCGCGGGCCATGGCCGAGGGCAAGCCGATCGCCTCCGATCCGCTGCCGTTGTTGCGCCCGGACGGAGCGGTCGGGCTGGTGCTGGCCGCGCCGGTTCTGCCGGAAGGCGGCGCCGAGCCGGCGGGTTTTGTCACCTTTTCCTACGATCTGGCGTCGCTGATGCTGACGAACGACGACCTGTCGCTGTTCTCGGTGGTGCTGAAAGATCCCCGCGATCCCGACAGCGAGCTGATCGCCGATCACCAGGGCGTCGTGACGTCGAGGCCGGCATCGTCGCAAGCGTCAGCGCCTTCGGTGCTGCGGACCGTGACCTTCGGCGGCCGCGACTGGAAGCTCGGCTATTATGCCAAGACCAACGCGACGTTGCACGCCACGCAGACCGCCGCGGTCGTGGCGGCGATCGGGCTCGCGCTGACTACGATCATCTGCGGATTGTTCGGCTATGTCGCCTACAACAATCTGAGGCTCAGCCGCGAAATCCAGGTGCGGATCGGCTTCGAGCGCCGGCTCACCGCCGTGATCGACGAACTCAATCACCGGGTCAAGAACATCCTCGCCGTGATCCAGTCGATCGTGACGCGCACGCTGCGCCATGGGGCCGACGTCGACGTTGCCCGCGAGCTGCTGATCGGCCGCATCCACGCGATGTCGAACGTGGTCTCGCTGCTCAGCGAAAGCCAGTGGCAGGGCGTCAAGCTGAAGGGCCTGTTCGAGGCACGCGCGATTCCGCATGCCGAGCGGATCGTGGTCTCCGGTCCCGATATCGCGGTCAGCGCGCGGGCCGCGCAAAGCCTGTCGCTGTTGTTCTTCGAGCTGGCGTCGCATTCCGACGAGGGGCTTTCGCTGGTCGGCAAGCACCCGCATATCGTCGCGCATTGGGACGTGACCGGCGAGGAGCCCGATTCCGTTTTCAATTTTCGCTGGGAAGAATTCAACACCTCGGCGGCGACGCGCCGCGCCGACAGCGATTTCGGCCTGATCCTGCTCGACCGCGTCGCGCCCGAAGCGCTGGGCGGCGTCTCGACGCGGTATTTCACCGATGTCAGCTACGTCTATGAGCTGACCGCGCCGATGGTTACCGTGGTCGACATGACCGAACGCGACCGCACCGAACAATTCGCCATGCTGCCGCGCGGACGGAAGTGATGCGCCAGCGTCATTCCGGGGCACGCTGAGCGTGAACCTCGGATGTGCAATTGCACATCGGGGGATCTCGAGATCCCGGGTCCGGTCCTGCGGACCGTCCCGGAATGACGAGTTCGATTTTGGGATCAGCCCCCGCTGCCGCCGATCACGGCGCGGACGGTTTCGTCGGGGCCGAAATCCTCGGCGCCGTCGACATAGAGCAGCGCGCTCAGTTTCGACCGCGCGCGGTTGACGCGGCTCTTGATGGTGCCGACCGCGCAGCCGCAGATGGCAGCGGCGTCCTCGTAGGAGAAGCCGGAGGCGCCGACCAGGATCAGCGCTTCGCGCTGGTCCTGCGGAAGCTTGTCGAGGGCCGCGCGGAATTCCTCGAATTCCAGATGCGCGCCCTGCGCCGGCTGGGTCTTCAGCGTCTTGGCATAGCTGCCGTCGGCGTCCTCCACCTCGCGCCGCCGCTTGCGATAGTCGGAGCGGAACAGGTTACGCAGGATCGTGAACAGCCACGCCGGCAGGTTCGAGCCGGGCTGGAACGAGTCGATATTGGCCAGCGCGCGCAACAGCGTCTCCTGCACCAAGTCGTCGGCGCGATCGCCGTTACCCGACAGTGAGATGGCGAAAGCGCGCAGACTTGGTACCGACGCCAGAATGTCGTCGCGTAGGGCATCCGTGAGAGGCATTACTCCCCTCCATTATTTTTTTCGCCCGCTCCACCCAATTGGGGGTCAGACTCGGGAACATCAAGCTTGCGGATCAGCTCGGCGAACCGGTCCGGAACCCCTTGGCGCACGACGTCGTCGTACATGGCCCGGAGCTGGTGGCCGATTCTCGACTGAATCTCGGCGTTGAGCCCGCCCTGCTTCCCCGTCGCCGCACTCTTGCTGGCTTGAGACTTTACATCTTTCATGACCTGTTCCACGTTTCCCCGAGAGTTAAGTCCCTGAAGCTTCAAGAAATATCCCTGGTTTCAATCCCGTCTGCAGGGGCTAATTCGAACCCTGCCGAAAAGTTCCGCCAGCCGAGGGAACTTTTCTCCCGCTGGAACGTAATCAGCCATCAGGGGAACCGGGTCACCCCGTAAACCAACTTGACCCAATGCAAGGATGGAGTGGGGATGTCCCGATCACAGCTCGTTGCTGAACATTTACCGTTGCTGCGGCGATATGCCCGCGCCCTGACGGGAAACCAGGCGTCGGGCGACGCCTATGTCGGGGCCATGCTCGAGGCCCTGCTGCAGGATCCGTCATTGCTCGACGAGCAGCACGGCCCGCGCGCCGGGCTGTTCCGGCTGTTCACACAGATTTGGAACTCGGTCTCGCTCAACGATGACGCAGAAGTGACCACATTGCCGCTGCCCTCGGAGCGGCGGTTGTCCAACATCACCCCGTTACCGCGGCAGGCCTTCCTGCTGCTGTCGCTCGAAGGTTTTTCCGAGGAGGAAGTCGCCTTCATCCTCGGCAAGGACGTCGCCGAGACCCGCAAGCTCGCCGATACCGCCGGCCGCGAGATGGCGGCGGAGATCGCCACCGACGTGCTGATCATCGAGGACGAGACCTTCATCGCGATGGATCTCGAAAGCCTGGTGAAGAACCTCGGCCATCACGTGATCGGCGTCGCCCGCACCCATGCCGATGCGGTGGCGCTGGCCAAGAACCGCAAGCCCGGCCTGATCCTCGCCGATATCCAGCTCGCCGACGGCTCAAGCGGCCTCGACGCCGTCAACGAGCTCTTGCGCACCTTCGAGGTGCCGGTGGTGTTCATCACCGCCTACCCCGAGCGCTTCCTGACCGGCGAGCGCCCGGAGCCCGCGTTCCTGATCTCGAAACCGTTCCAGCCCGCGATGGTCTCGGCGGTCGCGAGCCAGGCGCTGTTCTTCCAGCGCAACTCGCGCAACCGGGCGCCAAGGGTCGCGTAAAGGTAAAGGGTCGCGTAAAGGGTGGCGTGAGTCAGAAGACCGTTGCGTTGAAATAGATCCGGCGCGCTTCACGGCGCGCCGGATTTTTTGCGATCGGCAAAGTGTCGAGATGTTCGCGATCATTTGCGGTCTTCGAAGACAGGGTCGACGGATAACCAGCTATTAACCAAGTTGGAATATGAGGAGAGTCGGGCATTCGGGGGCGCGCGTGCTGGCTTGCGGGCCAGCCGCCAGTACAGGCGTGGACCCATGGCCCTTGACCCGGAAGAACTCGTCACCCTCACAAATCACGGCTCGATGAAACTGCGCGCGGCAGTCTTGCGCGCGATGACGTTGCTACCCAAGGAACGCAAGCGGACGACAATCGTCCGCGAGGGCGAACACGAGATTCTGAATTTCGAGCAAATCAAGAACCTCGCGGCGCAGTGGGACGAGCGGGTCGTGCCAATCGACTGACCGGTTTTTTGCTGTGCTGGTTTCCATCGGGCTGCCTACCCTCAAGAGGCGAAAGAACCCGCTTGATCGCTTGTTGGGTCCCGGTCGGGCGATCCGGTGGGCGCGGCCAATAGTTCTTTGAATTCTCGCAAATAAAAGCAGGGCGCGGCTGGCATCACC
>JBGPSI010000216.1:0-8160 GCA_041490045.1 Bradyrhizobium sp. | reverse complement strand
GGCAGGGGTCAGCGACAGGCTTGCGGCTCAAACACCGGATGTGCCACAGAAGGTGGCATGACCTCATCCGCGAAGGGCGACGCGGACCGACATTGCCTGGCCGCGCGGTTCGTGGACAGGCCGCATGTGTCCGCCCCCGATAGTGCCGAGCAGCAGCTGGCAGGCTGGCTCAGCGATCTTGCGCCAGGCCAGGCGGCCGCGGTCAGGGACCTTTGCTCCCGATTTCCGCTCGTCAAAACCATCTTGCAAGGCCTCGCGGAGGCCTCTCCCTATCTATTCGACCTGACCCGGGCCGACGCCGCGCGGCTGATCCGGCTGCTCGAATGCGAGCCGGAGCGGCATCTGGCCGGCCTGATCGAAAAGACCAGCCGCGAGGTGACGGCCGCGGCGGGCGAAGCCGACGTGATGCAGCTGCTCCGGCGCATGAAATCGGAAGCCGCGCTGCTGATCGCGCTCGCCGACATCGGCGGCGTATGGCCGGTGATGCAGGTGACGGCGGCGCTGACCGATCTCGCGGTCGCCTCGGTGCAGACGGCGCTGCGCTTTGTGCTGCGGCAGGAAGCCGCACGCGGGCGGCTGTCGCCGCCCACCCTCGAGACGCCCGAGGACGATAGCGGGCTGGTCGTGCTCGCCATGGGCAAGATGGGCGCGGGCGAACTGAATTATTCCAGCGACATCGACCTGATCGTGTTTTTCGATCCGGCCGCACCGACGCTGGCGGCGGATATCGAGCCGGCGCCGTTTTTCGTGCGCGTCACGCAGGCCATGACGCGGCTCCTGCAACAGCGCACCGGCGACGGCTACGTGTTCCGGGTCGATCTGCGGCTGCGGCCGGATCCGTCCTCGACGCAGGTAGCCATCTCGACCGAGTCGGCGCTGCACTATTACGAGCGGGAAGGGCGGACCTGGGAACGCGCGGCCATGATCAAGGCGCGCCCCTGCGCCGGCGACGCCAAGGCTGGCGAGGCCCTGCTGGCGGACATCGCGCCGTTCGTCTGGCGCAAGCACCTGGATTTCGCGGCCCTTGCCGACGTGCACGACATGAAGCGGCAGATGCAGACCTATCGCGGGCAGAGCGAGATCGCGGTCGAGGGCCACAATGTGAAGGTCGGGCGCGGCGGCATCCGCGAAATCGAGTTCTTCGCGCAAACCCAGCAATTGATCGCCGGCGGCCGGCATCCGGAATTGCGGGTGCGGCCGACGCTCGAGGTCCTGAAGGTGCTGGCTTCGAGCAACTGGATCACCTTCGTCGCGCGCGATGAGTTGACCGCCGCGTATGAATTCCTGCGGCGGGTCGAACACCGGCTGCAGATGGTCGCCGACGAGCAGACCCACAGCCTGCCCGACGATATCGAGGCGGTGGAGCGTTTTGCCCGCTTCCTCGGTTACGACAGCCGCGCGGCGTTCGCAAAGGACCTGCTCGGTCATCTCAATATCGTGCAGGGCCATTACGAAAAACTGTTCGAGGGCGATCCGGCCGGCACCGAGAAACTGCCGGCGGTGGATTACCGTGCCGGCCCGGACGATCCGCGGCTGCTCGAATACCTGACGACGCTCGGCTTCAAGAAACCGTTGATGGTGGCGGAGACGGTGCGGCAATGGATGGCCGGCGATTACCGCGTGTTCAGGACGGAATCGACGCACAATGCCTTTGTCGAGTTCGTGCCCGCGCTGATCGACGGCCTGGCGCATGCGGAAGAGCCCGACAGCGCGGTGACGGCGTTCGACCGTTTCCTGCAAGCGTTGCAGCGCGGCGGGCGGCTGATCTCGCTGCTCAGCCAGAACCGCGACCTCGTCGCGCTGGTGGCGCTGATCCTCGGCGCCGCGCCGCGTCTCGGCGACATGCTGGCGCGGCAGCCGCAGATCATGGACGGGCTGATCGACCCGCGCTTCTTCGGCGCGATGCCGGACCAGCGCGAACTCTCCGCCCGGCTTGCGGCGACGCTTTCGGATGCGAATTCCTACGAGGAGTTCCTGGACCGGTTGCGGCTGTTCGGCCAGGAAAGCCTGTTCCTGATCGGCACGAGGATCCTGTCCGGCACGGTTTCCGCGCAACAGGCCAGCGTTGCTTTCGCCGACGTCGCCGAGGGCATTGTTCATACCGTGCATGGCCTGGTCACCGACCGCTTCGCAGCCCAGCACGGCCGCATCAAGGGGCAGCAGACCGCGATCGTCGCGATGGGCCGGCTGGGCAGCCGCGAGATGACGGCGGCGTCCGATCTCGATCTGATCCTGCTCTACGATTTCGATCCCGAGCAGCCGGATTCCGATGGCTCGCGTCCGCTGCACGGCGCGCATTATTTCGCGCGCTTCACCCAGCGGCTGATCAGCGCTTTCACGACCCGGACGAACTACGGCGTGCTCTACGAGGTCGACATGCGGCTGCGCCCTTCGGGGCGGGCAGGGCCGGTGGCGTCCCACATCGCATCCTTCGCCGAATACCAGGAGCGCGAGGCCTGGACCTGGGAGCACATGGCGCTGACCCGCGCGCGGGTGATTTCGGCGCCGCCCGGCTTTCGCGCTCGAATCGAAAAGATCATCCGCGATGTGCTGACCCGGCCGCGCGACACGGCCGCCGTCGCCAACGACGTCGCGGAAATGCGCCGCGCCATTGCGCTGGAGAAGGGGGAGGACGACGTCTGGGACTTGAAATATGCGGCCGGCGGCATGGTCGATATCGATTTCATCGCGCAATATCTGCAGCTCGTGCACGCCGCCGACATGCCCGACATTCTCGATGTCTCGACGCGGCAGGTGCTCGACAACGCCGCGCGGCTCGGCGTGCTGCCGCAGGCTGCAGCGGAAATCCTGCGTGCGGCGGCGCATCTCTATCACGACCTGACGCAGATCCTGCGACTCTGCGTCAGCGAGCGCTTCAAGCCGGAAAGCGCGGGCGAAGACCTGTTGCGCGTCATGGCGCGGGCCGGCGACGCCCCGGATTTTTCCTCGCTGCAGGCGCGCGTCAAGGAAACGCAAGGCGAGGTGAGGCGGGTATTTCGCGAGATCGTCGAGGACAGGTAGCTCTGGTCGAGAGGTTTCGCGGCAGATGCCGGTTGGATTTTCAAAGAATCTCACAGCGTCATTGCGAGCCAACGGGTCGGCGTGAAGCGCCGCCCGATGACAGGCTCCGCGAAGCAATCCATCGGGCAGCAAGAAAGCTCGATTGCTTCGCTTCGCTCGCAATGACGGTTTCAACAGCCGCAATGACGGCCTCTAGACATGGACGGCTTCCAGACATGCGTTTAACTCTCGCGGCGCAACGCGCCCGAGGTAATGATAAACCTTCCGCCCAAAGAGGGCGTGGGGAATGCCGGGTGCCCAGTGCACCCGCAGCCTCGTGTGCCAAGTGGTAGTTTTAGAATGCACACGAGTATTCGCAGCGGTCGCACCGGAAATCACCCGGCATCCCCGCACGCAATGGTTTTAACGGCTTCCTTCGTGATCTCCCCGGCGATCGGGCTTTTTTGTCACCGTCGCTCCCAAGAAGCTTGCTTCTCAAGAACTTGACGCCAGCGTCGAGGCGTCAGGACCACACGACTTCTCCGTCCGCATGAGCGCTGTTCGTCAAAAGCGCCGCCGCGTCCATCGCATCCAACCCCGCGTCCGTGACGATCGCGATACGCCCCTCGAGTGGGGTGGACGGCGGGGATATAAAAGTGATTTGGGGTTTCGGAAAATCAGAATATTTTTTCCGAGGGGGCTGGACAACCCAAATCACGTTGATCCGGCTCGACAAATTAGATTTTGCGCGCAAGTTCGCGGAGGCGCGCGCGTCGCGCAAATCCGCTGGGGCGCCCCCCGAAATCCCGGGCTTCATCAGGGCTTCGTCGCGGTGGCCTTCAGCGTCGCGATGGCTTCCCGCACTTCCGGATCGAGCCCGGCGCCGCCCGCATCCAGATGCGCGAGAATCTTTGTCCGCATCCGCGGATCCCAGAATTTCCGGATGTGCTCGGCGATCCCCGGCACCGCCTTGTCGTGGCCCTGGCTATCGAAAAATTTTCCGATCTGGTTGGCCATATAGATCAGCCGGTCAGGCGACATTGATAGCTCCTTGGACGGCTTCTTCGGCGGCGTCGGCGGCGACAATTCGCGTCGTGTGGGTGAAAATCTCGAAGCCGTCGGCGCGTGCGATGGCCGCGAGCGTGATGCCGGCGGCGTCCGCCATCCGCACCGCCAGCGCGGTCGGCGCGGAAACGGCGACCATCAGCGGCGCGCCCATCGCCGCGGCTTTCTGCACCATCTCGACCGAGACGCGGCTGGTCAGCAGCACCATGCCCTCGCTTGTGGCAATCTTGCCCTGCGCCAGCGCGCCGGCCAGCTTGTCGAGCGCGTTGTGACGGCCGACGTCCTCGCGCAAGCTCACAATGCCGCGGCCCGGCATCCAGAACGCGGCAGCGTGCACCGCGCGGGTTTCGATATTGATCGTCTGCAGCGGCGCGACGGCTTGCATCGCCGCCATGATCTGTTGCGGAGAAAACGAGCGGCCTTCCTCGACGATCGCGGCCGGGCGAACCGCTTCGGCGATCGTATCGATGCCGCAGATGCCGCAGCCGGTCGGGCCCGCGATATGGCGCCGCCGCTCGTTCAGCCGCTCCGCGTGCGACGGTTCGAGCCACATCCGCAGCTCGATGCCATCGTCCAGATGCACAATGTCGAGTGAGAGAATCTCACCTGCGGACTGGACGATGCCTTCGCTGAGGCTGAAGCCGACCGCGAAATCCCGCAAATTCTGCGGCGTCCCCATCATCACGGCGTAGGTACCGCCATTATACGTCAGGGCGAGGGCGGTCTCCTCCGGGATGGTGCGGAGACCCTCGCTGACGCCGCTTTCGCGCCAGACCCGGCGATGGACGGTGCGAACGGGGGCGTGCATGTCAGCTACTCCGCGGCTTCCACCGGGCGGGCGATACGCCTGCTATGGCGCGCCTGCTCGTCATAGGCCTTTTGCCATTCCGACGGACCGTTCGACGGCGATATCTGCACCGCCGTGACCTTGTACTCCGGACAATTGGTCGCCCAGTCGGAATAGTCTGTCGTGATGACGTTGGCCTGCGTGTCCGGGTGATGGAACGTGGTGTAGACCACTCCCGGCGCTACCCGGTCAGTGATCAGCGCGCGCAGCGTGGTTTCGCCGGCGCGGCTCGCAAGCCTGACCCAGTCGCCGTCGCGCACGCCGCGCTGTTCGGCGTCGTGAGGATGGATCTCGAGGCGGTCCTCGCTGTGCCAGACGACATTCTCGGTACGACGGGTCTGGGCCCCGACATTGTACTGGCTGAGGATGCGCCCCGTGGTCAGCAGCAGCGGGTAGCGCGGACCGGTGCGCTCGTCAGTCGCGATATATTCGGTGATGACGAATTTGCCCTTGCCGCGCACGAAGCAGCCGATATGCATCACCGGCGTACCCTCGGGCGCCTTCTCGTTGCACGGCCACTGCACCGAGCCGAGTTCGTCGAGCCTGGCATAGGAGACGCCGGCGAAGGTCGGTGTCAGCGCCGCGATCTCGTCCATGATCTCGGAGGGATGGTCATAGTGCATGTCGAGGCCCATCGCCTTGGCAAGGCGGATCGTGACTTCCCAATCGGCCAGTCCGTTGCGTGGGCTCATCACCTTGCGGACGCGCTGGATCCTGCGTTCGGCGTTGGTGAAGGTGCCGTCCTTCTCGAGGAAGGTCGAGCCCGGCAGGAAGACGTGGGCGTAATTGGCGGTCTCGTTCAGGAACAGGTCGTGGACGATGACGCACTCCATCGCGGACAGCGCCGCGACCACATGCTTGGTGTTGGGGTCGGACTGCAAAATGTCCTCGCCCTGCACGTAGATCCCCATGAAGGTGCCCTCGATGGCGGCGTCAAACATGTTGGGAATTCGCAGGCCCGGCTCCGGATTGAGCTTGACGTGCCACATCGCCTCGAACTGGTCGCGCACTGCATCGCCGGAGATATGGCGATAGCCGGGCAATTCATGCGGGAATGAGCCCATGTCGCAGGAGCCCTGCACGTTGTTCTGGCCGCGCAGCGGATTCACCCCGACGCCCGGACGGCCGATATTGCCGGTGGCCATTGCCAGGTTGGCGATCGCGATCACGGTGGTCGAGCCCTGGCTGTGCTCCGTGACGCCGAGCCCGTAATAGATCGCGCCGTTGCTGCCGGTGGCGAACTGCCGCGCCGCCGCGCGCAGATCCTTCGGATCGACGCCGGTCATGATCGCGGTGGCTTCCGGGCTGTTCTTCTCGTCCGCGACGAAGCGGGCCCAATCCTGGAACTCGTTCCAGTCGCAGCGTTCGCGAACGAAGGCCTCGTCGACCAGGCCTTCGGTCACGACGACATGGGCGAGCGCGGTGAGTACGGCAACGTTGGTGCCGGGCATCAGCGGCAGATGCAGCGCCTTGACGTGCGGGGATTCCACCATTTCGGTGCGGCGCGGATCGACCACGATCAGCTTGGCGCCCTGACGCAGCCGCTTCTTCAGGCGCGAGGCAAACACCGGATGCGCCGCCGCCGGATTGGCGCCGATCACCATCACGACGTCGGTATGCTCCACCGAGTCGAAATCCTGGGTGCCGGCCGAGGTGCCGAAGGTGGTCGAGAGACCGTAGCCGGTCGGCGAATGACAGACGCGGGCGCAGGTATCGACATTGTTGTTGCCGAATCCGGCGCGGATAAGCTTCTGCACCAGGTAGGTCTCTTCATTGGTGCAGCGGGACGAGGTGATGCCGCCGATGGCGTCGCGGCCGTATTTGGCCTGGATGCCCTTTAGTTTGGACGCGGCAAAATCGAACGCTTCGTCCCAGGAGACTTCACGCCACGGATCGGCGATCTTTTCGCGGATCATCGGCTTGAGGATACGCTCCTTGTGGGTGGTATAACCCCAGGCGAAACGGCCCTTGACGCAGGAATGGCCGCGATTGGCCTTGCCGTCCTTGTACGGCACCATGCGCACGACTTCCTCGCCGCGCATTTCCGCCTTGAACGCGCAGCCGACGCCGCAATAGGCGCAGGTGGTCACCACCGAATGTTCGGGCTGGCCGATTTCGATGACGGATTTTTCGGTCAGCGTCGCGGTCGGGCAGGCCTGCACGCAGGCGCCGCAGGAGACGCATTCGGAGCCCAGGAAACTCTCGCTCATGCCGGGCGATACCCGGCTGTCGAAGCCGCGGCCGGAAATGGTCAGCGCGAAGGTGCCTTGAACCTCCTCGCAGGCGCGGACGCAGCGCGAGCAGACGATGCATTTCGAAGGGTCGTAGGTGAAATAGGGGTTGGATTCGTCCTTCGGCATCCAGGCGTCGTTGGCCGCGCCGTTGGACCTGGCGAACACATGGTTCTCGCCCTCGTAGCCGTAGCGCACGTCGCGCAGGCCCACCGCGCCCGCCATGTCCTGCAATTCGCAGTCGCCATTGGCCGCGCAGGTCAGGCAATCCAGCGGATGGTCGGAGATGTAGAGCTCCATCACGCCCTTGCGGAGCTTCTTCAGCCGTTCGCTCTGGGTGTGGACCACGAGGCCGTGCATCGCCGGCGTGGTGCAGGAGGCCGGCGTGCCGGCGCGGCCGTCGATCTCGACCAGGCACAGGCGGCAGGAGCCGAACGCGTCCACCATGTCGGTAGCGCAGAGTTTGGGGATTTGCGTGCCGGCCTCCATCGCCGCGCGCATGATCGAGGTGCCTTCGGGCACCGTGATGCTCTGGCCATCGATGGTCAGCGTCACCATCGCTTCGGATCTGGAGTTCGGGGTGCCGAAATCGGTTTCCTGGATCAGTGACATGGCGATCCTCCTTATTCCGCGGCCTGAAGGCGCGTCGGCGCCGGGCCGAAATCTTCCCGGAAATGTTTCAGGGCGCTCACGACGGGGTAGGGCGTGAAGCCGCCGAGGGCACAGAGCGAGCCGAACTTCATGGTGTTGCAGAGGTCCTCGACCACAGCGATGTTCTCCGCGATGCGGTCGCCGGCGCGGATCTTGTCGATGGTCTCGACCCCGCGGATCGAGCCGATCCGGCAGGGCGTGCACTTGCCGCAGGATTCGATGGCGCAGAACTCCATGGCGAAGCGCGCCTGGCGAGCCATGTCGACGCTGTCGTCGAACACCACGACGCCGCCATGGCCGATCAGCCCGTCGCGGGCCGCGAACGCCTCATAGTCGAACGGTGTATCGAACAGCGCGCGCGGGAAG
>JBGPSI010000215.1:0-8167 GCA_041490045.1 Bradyrhizobium sp. | reverse complement strand
TTTTCCGAGGGGATCAGCTCGCTGGCGAGCACGTCAGCGCGGCCGGCGAGGCCGCAGAATTCCAGCACCTCATGCGCCTTGCGGCGCGCCACGCGCATCACGGTGTTGCGGACCAAAGCACCGACAATGACGTTGTCGATGACTGTCATGGTCTCGAAACTCTTCACCACCTGGAAGGTGCGCGCGATGCCGCGCTGGCAGCGTTCCGCCGCCGGCAATGCGGTGACGTCCTCGCCGTCGAACCAGATCGAACCCCGCGTCGGCGGCAACACGCCCGCGATCAGATTGAACAGCGTCGACTTCCCGGCGCCGTTGGGGCCGATCAGCCCGACGATCTCGCCGCGCCCAACCGAAATCGAGATGTCGCTGTTGGCGATCAGGCCGGAAAAGCGTTGCCAGACGCCGCGGGTTTCGAGCAAGGGCGTCATCGGACCGCTCCCTTGCGCCGCCGCGAGAACAGTCCGACCAATCCTTCCGGGCGCGCCAGCGAGATCAGCACGATCAGCGTGCCGTAGACGATCAGGTCGACGCCGCGGCCGGAGCCGCCGATGAAGGAGCGCGTCAGCTCAGTGAGCGGAATAAGGATGATCGCCCCCAGCACCGGTCCCCACAGCGTGCCGATGCCGCCTAACACCGCCGGCAGCGCCATCAGCAGCGAGAACTGAAAACCCATGACGCTCTCGGGATCGATGTAGGACACGAACTGGGCGTAGAAGGCGCCGCCGACCGCGGTGAGGAAGGCCGAGACCGCCGCCGCCCCCATCTTGGAATTGAACACGACCACGCCGAGGCTTTCGGCGGCGTCCGGATTGTCCTTCACGGCGCGCCACCAATAGCCCCATTTGGAATCCTCCAGCCACCAGGTCACGAGCCAGGCGACGCAGGCCAGCGCCAGCGCGAAGTAGAAATACGGCAGCTTGCTGCGGGTGAACTGGAACTTGAGCCAGCTGTCGCCGTGCACGGGAACATCGATGCCGAGTGCCGCACCTGCCCAATTCCAGTTCTGGAACAACAAGAGCGCGATCTCGGCGATGACGATGGTGGCAATGACGAAATAATGGCCGCGCAGCCGGAAACAGGGATAGCCGAGCGCCATCGCGATGAGCGCGGATATCAGGCCGCCGCCGAGCATGCCGAACCAGGGCAGCACGCCGAATTTGGTGAACAGCAGCGTGGTGGTGTAGGCGCCGAGCCCGAAATACAGCGCGTGGCCGAGCGAAATCTGCCCGCAATAGCCGGAAAGGATGTTCCAGCTCTGCGACAGCGCCGCATACATCAGGGTCAGCACCATGATGTTCTGGACGTAGACGTCCTTGACGAACAGCGGCACCAGGGCGGCGAGGATAGCAAACACGGCGGCGACGATCAGATCGCGGCGGCGGCGCTGGGCGAAACCCGTGTCCATCAGATCGACCCGAACAGGCCGCGCGGCCGGATGAAGACCACCAGCAGATAGACCGCGTAGATGCCGACCGACTTCAGCGACGGCGGCAGGATCAGGGCGGTGGAGGCTTCGACCAGGCCGACGATGATGCCGCCGGCGAATGCGCCGAACACGCTGCCGAAGCCGCCGAGCGCCACCGTGACATAGGCGATCAGCGCGAACGACGCGCCGACGTCGGGATAGATATAGAAGAACATCGCCATGATCGCGCCGGCGAGGCCCACCAGCGCCGCACCAAGGCCCCAGCCCAGCGCGAACACCCTGTTCTTGTCGATGCCGACCAGTGCCACCGCGCCGGCGTCCTCGCGGGTTGCTTCCAGCGCGCGGCCGAAATCGGTGCGGTTGATGAAGAAATACAGCGCGCCGAAGGCCAGGATCGAGACCAGCGCGCCGGCGAGTTGAGGCACCGGCAGGAAGATGCCTGCGATCGAGACGGTCTTGCCGCCGAGCCATGAATGGGTGACGCTGCGATAGTCCGGCGTGAAGAAGAATTGCGCCAGCCCGCGCATCACGATGGCAAGCCCGAAGGTCGAGAAGATCTGCACCATACCGGCATTGGCCTTGGCCCGTACGGCAAAGCGCACGACCAACAGATAGACCACCGCACCGAACACGAACAGCGCCGCCGCCACCAGCGGCGCCGCCAGCAAGGGATCGATCGCAAAGAACGCGAACAGGAAGAACGTCGCGTACATCGCGATCATCAGGAATTCGCCGTGAGCGAAGTTCACGACGTCCATCAGGCCGAAGATCAGCGCCAGCCCCACGGCGATCAGGCCGTAGAGCAGGCCCATCAAGAGACCGCTGGCGAGAGACTGGATGATGGTTTCGGCGGTCACCGGCGCTGCTCCAGATCGGAGGCGTTACCGTCACAACTCGTCATTGCGAGCCAACGGGTCGGCGCAAGGCGCCGCCCGATGACAGGCTCCGCGAAGCAATCCATCGAGCCACAGATAGGAAGTATGGATTGCCTCGTCGCTGCGCTCTTCGCAATGACGGAAAGTGCGAGACTCTGGATGATCGTTTCGGCGGTCACGTCCCCTGCCCCGTACCGGCCGATTACTTCATCGGCCAGACGGCTTCGGCAACGGCGGCTTGCGGCGGGAAGATGGTGACGAACTTGCCGCCGATATATTGCAGCAGCACCGGATCGGCGTCGTTGTTCTGGCCCATCTCGTCGAACTTCACGCGCTTCCACGGCATGATCGTTTGCTCGCCCGGCATGTCGGTGGCCACCAGCGCTTCCCTGATCTTGTCGCCGTCGGTGGACTTGGCGCGATTGATCGCATCCGCCATCACGATCAGGCCCATGAACTGCCGCGAGGAGAAGTCGTTGAGGTCCTTGCCCGACTTTTCCTTGAACATGGCGTTGATCTTGCCGACCATCGGCCGCTTGGCGGCGAGATCGAGCGAGAAGCTGCCGCGCGAGATCACGCCTTCGAGCTTGTCGCCCACCGCGTCATACAGCGCCTTCTCGGAAAAACCGGCGTCCTGCGCCACGATCGCGTTCGGCTTGTAGCCGAGCTCGGCCATGGTCTTCACCAGCAGAATGCCGTCGGTGGTGTAGCTCGACGGCATCAGCACGTCGGCGTTGGCCGCCTTGAGCTGCTGCACTTCGGCCGAAAGCGACGGCGAGTTGGCGCGGTACTTGATGTCGGCCACGACCTTGTAGCCGCGGTCCGTGGCGAGATTGAGCTGCGCAGTGCCGGAATCGGTGCCGAAGATGGTGTCCTCGTGGAACAGCGACAGCGTCTCGATCTTTTGACCCTTCTTCTTCATGGCATCGAAGAAGTCGAACATCGCTTTCGAAAACATCTCGTCATGGGGCGCGGCGCGGAAATAGAATTTCAGGCCGCGGCGATGAAGGCTCGGCGAGGAATTGTCCGCCGAGATGAACGGAATCTGGTAGCGCTCGCAGGTCTGGCTGACGGTGACGGCGACCGCGCTCTGATAGGTGCCGATGATGGCGCAGACCTTGTCCTGCGTGATCAGGCGCTCGGCCTCGGCGCGACCTTTCTGCGGATCGGCCTGATGATCGGCGAACACCAGCTTGATCTTGGCGCCGCCGAGCCCCGGCAGGCCCTCGGTACGCGCCAGCGGCAGATCGAAATCGTATTTGTTGTTGATGACATCGGCGGCAGTCTCGAACGCCTTCTGCGCATCGACGCCGATCTGCGCGCTCGATCCGGAAAATGGATAGATGATGCCGATCTTCACCTCCGGCGCATCAGCGCGCGCCGCGATCGGCAGCAGCGCAGCGGTGGCGGTCGCACCAAGCAATACATTACGGCGAGTGATGGGCATTGCGATATCCTCTGTTGTCGGCAGCTATCGATGAAACGATTGAAGATGGCGGTAAAGCCTCAAAGAGCGGCACAGACTGCCCATTAAAGCACAGCCAATTGTTTGTTCCGGAGGTCGGTCACCAGCATCAGCCCGGGAGCGTGCGTGATCGCGAACGGCAGCTTCGCCGCCGCGATCACCGCCTGCGGGGTCACGCCGCACGCCCAGAACACGGGGATTTCGTCGGCTTCCACCGGCACGGCGTCGCCGTAGTCGGGCTTTGCAATATCCTTGATCCCGATCGAATGCGGATGGCCGAGATGAACCGGCGCGCCGTGCACGGCGGGAAAGCGCGAGGTGATCTGCACCGCGCGGATCGCATCTGCCGGCTTGAACGGCCGCATCGACACCACCATCGGACCCGCGAACGGCCCCGAGGGACTGCACGCGATATTGGTGCGATACATCGGCACGCGGACGTGGCGCTCGATGTGGCGGATCGGCAGGTCGTCCGCCATCAGCGCTTCCTCGAACGAAAACGAGCAGCCGAGCACGAACGCCACCAGATCGTCGCGCCAATGCGCCATGATGTCAGTCGGCTCCTCCACCACCTCGCCGTCGCGCCAGACGCGATAGCGCGGCAGGTCGGTGCGGATGTCGAGATCGACCCCGAGCGAGGGAATGCGGGGGTCGCCGACATCGGACATGCCGATGATCGGACAGGGCTTCGGATTGAGCTGGCAAAACCGGTGAAACGACGCCGCGAGCTTTTCCGTCAGGATCGCGAGATTGCCCTGGACATAGCCGTTGGCGATGCCGGCCGTGGTCTCGGCCATGCCGGCGCGGCAGGCATGCCGGGCCGCCACGCTGGGCGACAGGTCAGCCGCGGCGGGCTGGGAGATCCGTTCTGTTTTGGCCAAGCTGGTCATCGATGATCCCGCTTCTATTTGCTCGACAGGGAATGGCGCATATGGCTACCATAATGTCTAATCGTTGTTTTTAATCAAGATCGATAACCTAGATTTATCGATCTGTGGACTTTGGATGCATGACCGATTTCAAGGCAATCGAGACCTTCATGTGGGTGGTGACGCTGGGCAGCTTCCGCGGCGCCGCTCAGAAGCTCAACACCACCCAGCCCGCGATTTCGCAGCGGATCGCCCAGCTCGAGCGCGAGGTTGGGGTCAGGCTCCTCCAGCGCGACCGGCGCATGGTGCTGCCGACGCCGAGCGGGCGGCAGATGATGGTCTATGCGGAGAAGCTGATCGGCTTGCGCTCGGAAATGCTGGCGGTGGTCGGGGACCGCTCGGCGATGCATGGCGTGCTGCGGCTTGGCGTGGCCGAGACCATCGTCCACACCTGGCTGTCGCAATTGGTCAAGAGCGTCAATCGCGCCTATCCCAACCTCTCGCTCGAAATCGAGGTCGACATCACCTCGAATTTGCGCAATCGCCTGCTGGCGCAGGAAATCGAGCTCGCCTTCCTGCTCGGCCCCCTGACGGCGCCGACCGTCAGCAACCGGGTGCTGTGCGACTATCCCGTGGGCTTCCTCGCCAGTCCTTCGCTCGGCCTCGGCCAGCGCAGATTGTCAGTGCAGGATCTCGCGAAATTTCCGATCATCACCTTTCCGCGCAAGACGCAGCCATATGAGATCGTGCGCTCGCGGTTCAACCGCCCCGGCCTGCCGCCGATGCGGCTGCATGCCTCGGCTTCGCTCGCGACCGTCATCCACATGGCGATCGAGGGCCTCGGCATTGCCGTGATTCCGACCGCGATCGTCGAAAACGAGATGGCCGATGGAAGGCTGCAATTGCTATCGACCAATCTGCAGATTCCGCCGCTGACCTTTTCGGCGAGCTGGCTGGCTTCGCCCGACACCGTCGCCGTGGAGCGCGTGGCCGAACTCGCCGCCAAGCTGGCGCAGGGCAGCGTTGTCATTGACGCGCCGCCGCCGGCGCGTCATTGAAAATGATCATCTGCGCGCCATCGTCTGACTCTTCGGAAATTGCTCCATGACCAAAATCGCATCCAACCTGCAAATCGATTCCGCCCGGCTGTGGGATACGATCCATGAAACCGCCAAATTCGGCGCCACGCCGAAAGGCGGCGTGCGGCGGCTGACGCTCGGCCCCGAGGACAAGCAGGTGCGCGACTGGTTCCGCACCGCGTGCGAGGCCGCCGGTCTCGAAGTGCATATCGACGCGCTCGGCTCGATGTTCGCCCTTCGCAAGGGCCGCGACATGACGAAGCCGCCGGTGGGTCTCGGCTCGCACCTCGATACCCAGCCGACTGGCGGCAAGTTCGACGGCGTGCTCGGCACGCTGGCCGCGCTCGAGGTGGTCCGCACGCTCAACGATGCCGGAATCGAGACGGAAACGCCGCTCTGCATCGTCAACTGGACCAACGAGGAAGGCTCGCGCTTCGCGCCGGCAACGATGGCGTCGGCGGCTTACGCCGGCGACTACAGCACCGACAGCATCCTGGTGCGGACGGATGCGGCCGGAATCAGCGTCGGCGAGGCGCTCGACAGCATCGGCTATCGCGGCAACGAGGCCGTCGGCGCGCGCAAACTCGGCGCCTTCGTCGAACTGCATATCGAGCAGGGACCCCTGCTGGAGGCCGAGAGCAAGACCATCGGCGTGGTCGATCGCGGCCAGGGTATCATCTGGTACGACGGCAAGATCACCGGATTCGAAAGCCATGCCGGCACCACGCCGATGCCGCTGCGCCGCGACGCGCTGGCGGCGCTGTCCGAAGTGGTGCTGGCGGTGGAGCGGATCGCCAGGGCCCATGGACCTAACGCGGTCGGCACCGTCGGCGAGACCGTGATCGCGGCGCCGTCGCGCAACGTGATCCCGGGCGAGGTCGCCTTCACCGTCGATATCCGCAGCCCCGCGTCCGAAACGCTCGATGCGATCGACAGGGATCTGCGCAGCACCATCGCCGAGATCGCGGTGCGGCGCAGGGTCGAGATCGCGTTCGAGGCGATCTGGCGCAAGCCGCCGACGATCTTCAACGCCAGGCTGGTCGACGCGGTCGAGAACGCTACCAAGTCGCTCGGCTACAGCTACCGCCGGATCACCTCCGGCGCCGGCCACGACGCCTGCAATCTCGCCAATGTCGTGCCCGCGGCGATGATCTTCGTCCCCTGCAAGGACGGCGTCAGCCACAACGAACTGGAGGACGCAACCCAGGCCGATTGCACCGCCGGCGCCAATGCGCTGATGCATACCGTGCTGGCGCTGGCCGGCGTCGCTTCCTGATAACGGAGGATTCATGCGCGGAGTATTTGTCGACGCCAACGAGGCGCTGGCCGTCATCTTCGAGCGGCTGGAAAAACCCGGCGATCCCAAGGTGCTGATTCATCGCGATCCCGACATCACGCCGGACCAGTGGCCGAAAATCCTCGGCGGCGCGGAAATCGCGGTCGTCGATCACACCGCGCTGCCGACCGGGATCGCGCGCCAATGCGCCGGGCTGAAGCACGTGGTGTTTCTCGGCACCGGCGCGCGCAGCTACATGAATCCGGAGGAGCTTGCTGAACTCGGTATCGAAGTTCACCTGATCAAGGGTTATGGCGACACGGCGGTCGCCGAATGCGCCGTCGCGCTGATGTGGGCGGCGGCGCGCGGCATCGCGCAGATGGACCGCGAGATGCGCGCCGGCAACTGGCTGCGCGAGGACGGCATGCAGCTGACCGGCAAGACGCTGGGCCTGATCGGATTCGGCGGCATCGCCGCCGAAGTCGCGCGCATCGCGCTCGGCAGCGGCATGAAGGTGATCGCCTGGAACCGGTCGCCGAAGAGCTTTGCCGGCGTCGAATTCGTCGCCTTGGAAAAGCTGCTGGCCGAAAGCGACGTCGTCTCGCTGCATCTGTTGCTGAACGACGAAACCCGCGGTTTTGTTACTGCAAAGCATATCGCGGCGATGAAGCCGGGCGTCATCCTCGTCAACACCGCGCGCGCGGCCATGATCGACGAGGCCGCCATGATCGCAGCGCTGAAATCGGGCCACATCCGCCACGCCGGTCTCGACGTCTTCAACACCGAGCCGCTGCCCAAGGATCATCCGCTGACGAAATTGCCGAACGTGACGCTGTCGGCGCATTCGGCGTTCCGCACGCCAGAGGCGAGCGAAAATTTGATTGGCGCGGCGTGGGAGCATTGCCGGCGGATTGCGAAGGGCTGAAATAAATTAGGTCATCCCGGCAACCGCCGGGACGACGAAGAATTACTCCACCATCTCCGCCACCGCCTTGCCGCAGGCGACCGTGTCGGCATTGCCGCCGAGGTCTCGCGTGCGCAGCGTGCGCTCGCTCAGCGTGCGCTCGATCGCGGACACGATCGAGGCCGCCGCGCTCTTCTCGCCGAGATGTTCCAGCATCATCGCACCGGACCAGATCATGCCGATGGGATTGGCGATGCCCTGTCCCGCGATGTC
>JBGPSI010000214.1:0-8167 GCA_041490045.1 Bradyrhizobium sp. | reverse complement strand
CGCTGGCTCTTGTGGTGGGGGGTGGGGGGTGATTCAACCGCCACAGTGCCACCATTAATGCGTGTGGTTGCGGACCCCCCCCCCCCCCCCGACCCCTCCCCGCCGCTTCGCGGGGGGAGGGGAGAAGAGCGCCACGGAGATGACGAAACGCTCAATTCCACGAGCGTCGGCAGAAATCCGGCCAGCGTCTTGCCGGCGCCGGTAGGCGCGATCAACAGCGCGGAGCGGTCGTCGCGGGCCTTTGCCAGCAGTTCGAGCTGATGTTCGCGGGGCGACCAGCCGCGCGCAGCGAACCAGCGGCGGAAACGCTCCGGCAGCAGTTCGGCCGGTTCGATCGGAGACTGGGTCTGGATACGGGGCGGCACCGTCTAGAGCTAAGCCGCCCCTGCGGTTTCGTCGAGGGGCAGCCGCGGGCCAATCGGCGCGCCCGTCGAGACGCACCCTAACGCCGTGCCGCTAGCGCTCGCTTTTCCCCTCCTCCCGCGCGGCGCAAGCCGCGTGGTGGGGAGGGGTCGGGGGTGGGGGGTGTTTCGGCATATTCAGTGGCCGCATGAGAAGGAGAGCTCGCGGAGAGACCCCCCACCCCCGACCCCTCCCCGCCGCTTCGCGGAGGGAGGGGCGATCACGTGCATTATGATTGCGCGCTATTCCGTCACCGGCTTTTCGGAAATCTGCCAGGCCTTGCCGTCGAAGTTCGAGATGTGGAGCGTCTTCATCGGCGAGTAGTCGTCGGGCGTGTAGCTGTAATTGATGTCGTCGAGGAAGAACGGCGAGTGATAGCCGGCCAATGTCGAGGCCTGCTTCAGCACGTTGGCGCGGGTCAGATCGTCGCCGCAGCGGCGCAGGATTTCGCCCATCGTGACCGCCTGGCCGTAGCCGGCATAGGCGATGGTATTGTCGGGATCGACATTGGGCAAATATTTCGCGCGCAACGCCTCGAACGCCATCGCGTCCTTGTCCTTTTCCCAGCGCCCCGGCCCCGCCTCCTTGGAATAGCGGATCGCGACGATGTCCTTGGCATTCTCGAAACCTGCGGCATTCAGGATCGAGCGGCCGGTCGAGCCCGCCGACAGCAGCTGCAGCGGCTTCCAGCCGAGTTCGGCGACTTTCCGGATCGACTGCGACGACGCCTTGCCGGTACTGATGTTGTAGAAGGTGTCCGCGCCCGACTTCGAGAGATTGATGAGCTGGGAATCGACCGTCGGTTCGGTCAGATCATAGGTCTGCTCCATGATCACGCTGGCGGTGCCGCCGGCGTCCGCCAGCACCTTCTTGAAGGGGCCGAGGAAATCGCGGCCGAAATCGTCGTTCTGGTAGAGGATGCCGATCTTCGCGTTCGGCTTCACCGCCACGACATGCCTGGCGAGAATGCGCGCTTCGGTCGGATAGAGCGGCAGTCCCGCCATGGTCCATTTGTTGTTCTTCGGATCGTTCCACTTCGACGCGCCGGTGTTCAGCAAGAGCTGCGGCACGCCCTTGGAATTGAGATATTTGTGTACGGCGGTCTGCGGCGCGGTGCCGAGCGAGCCGAACAGGGCCAGCACTTCCTCCTGCTCCACCAGCCGCCGCGTGGCCTCGACGCATTTCGGCGCGCTGTAGGCGTCGTCCATGGTGAAGAACTTGATCTTGCGCCCGTTGATGCCGTCCTTTTCGTTCAGCATCTGGAAATAGGCCTCGCCGACACGGCCGAGCACGCCGTAGAGCGAACCCGGGCCGCTATGCGGCACGGTCTGGCCGAGCTTGATTTCGGTGTCGGTCGCGCCCGGATCGTATTTCTTCTCGGCGGCCCGGACGTAGGGCGCAGGCAGCACGGAGGCGGCGATCGCGGCAAGCGAGGTGGCGCCGAATTCGCGCCTTGTTTGTTTTCGGTTCATTGTTGTTTTCTCCCTGGAGCATGATTCAACGAGTTGAATCATGCTCGTCGTTCATTTTTTTGAGCAGGATCTTTCGGAAAACCGGTAACCACTTTTCCGGATCATGCTCTTGTGGGAGCATTGATCTACATTCGCGCTGCTACGGCAAGCGCGAAATTCTGGAACGCGGCGCAATACCGCCGCGCGCTAATTCCGCGAGGCGATATTCTAAGATTTCGCGGCGACCGCGACCAGACCCGGTGCCGGCGTATTGTCCTCGTTGCGCGCGGATCGGTCTTCGAGCTGGCACAGGTTCAGTCCAGCCGCCTCGACCGACGCGCGCACATGATCAGCGCTGTGGGCGTAGCGCAGCCCCTCGCCGAGGATGACGCCCCCGCCGTCATGGGTTTCGGTCGTGAACGCGAGCACGCCGCCGGACACCAGCACGCGTTCGACCTCCGCCACTACCGGCGCGAGATCGGCGACATAGACCATCGCATCGGCGGCGAGAATGAGTTCCGCGCTGGTCCCAGGCTTGCGGCGCAGCCCGTTCAGCATGTCGCCGACTTCGAGTTCGGCATAGAGCCCCGTCGCGCGCGCCTTTTCGATCATGCGCGGCGACAGGTCGACGCCGGTAAAATGATCGACATTTTTGGCGAAGGCCGCCGCCGCTAGCCCGGTGCCGCAGCCGAGATCGATGGCGCACCTGAAAAAGGCGGGCTTGCGGACCGCCGCGCGCGCGGCCAGCACCGCCTTGAACAACAGCGCAGGCCCGCGATAGCCGAGATCGTCGACCAGCGCGGTCTCGAATTTCGGCGCGTATTGATCGAACAGCGCGCGCACATAGGCCGGCGGCATCGCCGACAGCCGCGCGGCCCCGAGCAGCATCAGCCGCAGGCTGGCGCCATGGCGGTCGTCGGGATCGGCCTCCTGCGCCTTGCGAAACGCCGCAATCGCCGCATCGCGTTCGCCGAGCCGTTCGCGGATTTCGCCGAGCGTGAACCAGGCCGAGGCAAAGCCGGGCGCAAGCTCCGTCGCCTGCAGCAGCAGATCGGCAGCCGCAACCAGATCGCGCTTCAGCTGCAGATCGCGCGCGAAATCGAACCGCCGGTCGGCAACCAGATCGCCGGAGGACAGGAACAAGCGGACGGGCATCGTCGGGAACCGATTACGGGCTTCAAAGGCGTGAGGGCTGGACTCGAATGAGTCCTCCTCCAGACTATATAAAAGCGATGCGCCCGCAAGACATCCTGACGCCGCTCCCCGCCGGCCTTGCCTGCAAGCCCGGCGGCTTTTACATCGATCCGGTGCGCCCCGTGGAGCGCGCCGTGATCACCCACGGGCATTCCGACCACGCCCGGGCGGGCCATGGCGCGGTGCTGGCGACGCAGGAAACGCTCGACATGATGCGGCTGCGCTACGGCGACAATTTTGCCGGCCGCACGCAGGCCATCGCCTATGGCGAGGAACTGAAGCTCGGCGACGTCACCATCAAATTTCACCCGGCCGGCCATGTGCTCGGCTCGGCGCAGATCGCGGTCTCCTGCAAGGACACCTGCATCGTCGCATCCGGCGACTACAAGGATGCGCCCGACCCGACCTGCGCAGCCTTCGAAGTGGTGCCCTGCGACGTCTTCATCACCGAGGCCACTTTTGGATTGCCCGTGTTCCGCCATGGCGATGCGGCGGACGAGGTGAAAAAACTGCTCGCTTCCGTCGCGCTGTTTCCGGAGCGGGCGCATCTGGTCGGCGCCTATTCGCTCGGCAAGGCGCAGCGGGTGATCGCGCTGTTGCGGGAGGCCGGCTACGACGCGCCGATCTATCTGCACGGCGCCATGGAAAAGATCACGCATTACTACGAGAGCCGCGGTATCGCGCTCGGCGAGCTGCGATCCGTGAAGGGCATGAAGAAGGCCGATCTCGCCGGCACCATTACGCTCGCGCCGCCGTCGGCCACCTCGGATATCTGGACGCGGCGTTTCCCCGATCCGGTCACCGCGTTCGCCTCGGGCTGGATGCGGGTGCGCGCCCGCGCCCGCCAGCGCGGCGTCGAATTGCCGCTGGTGATTTCGGACCATGCCGACTGGGATGGGCTGACCGCGACGATTGACGCCACCGGCGCCAGTGAAGTCTGGGTCACCCATGGCCAGGAAGACGCGCTGGTGCATTGGTGCAAGACAAGAGGCCTCGCCGCGCGGCCGCTCGACCTCGTCGGCTACGGCGATGAGGACGAAGGCGATGCGACTTCTGCCGGTGAGGACGCCGAGGCATGAACCGCTTCGCCGAACTGCTCGACCGCCTCGCCTACGAGCCCGGCCGCAACAACAAGCTGCGGCTGCTCACGTCCTATTTTCGCGAGACCGAGGACCCCGATCGCGGCTATGCGCTCGCCGCGCTGACGGGGGCATTGTCGTTCAAACATGCAAAACCCGGCCTGATCCGCGACCTCATCGCCGCCCGCACCGACCCCGTGCTGTTCGCGCTGTCCTATGACTATGTCGGCGATCTCTCCGAGACGGTGGCGCTGATGTGGCCGTCGCCATTCCACGCGCGGACTTCTCCCCTCCCCCCGCGAAGCGGTGGGGAGGGGTCGGGGGTGGGGGGTGGCGCAGCGAGTTCTCGCTCTCATGCTGGCACCGAGTCTGCCGATAGACCCCCCACCCCCGACCCCTCCCCGCCACGCGCTGCACGCGTGGAGGGAGGGGAGACGCAAGCGGCTACGGGCCACAACAACCCACCGCCGCCGACGCTGACCGAAGTCGTCTCCACGCTGCGCACGCTCGGCAAGACCGAACTCCCAAAACAGCTGGCGCGCTGGCTCGACGAGCTGGACGAGACCGGCCGCTGGGCCCTGTTGAAACTCGTCACCGGCGCGATGCGGATCGGGATTTCGGCGCGGCTTGCCAAGACCGCCGCGGCGGAGCTCGGGAGTAAGGATCCGCACGAGATCGAACTGATGTGGCCGGGGCTTTCCCCGCCCTATCTCGATTTGTTCGCATGGCTGGAGGGGCGCAACGAAAAGCCGGTCAATCTGGACCCCGCGCCGTTCCGCCCGGTGATGCTGGCGCATGCGATCGAGAATGGGGATTTTGCCCATCTCGACGCCGCCGATTTCATCGCGGAATGGAAATGGGACGGCATTCGGGTGCAGGCCGTGAGCGGCCGCGACGCGCGCGGCCATCGCGTGGCGCGGCTCTATTCGCGCAGCGGCGAGGATATCACCGGGAGTTTTCCCGATCTGCTGCCGTCGCTTCATCTGCCCGGCGCGATCGACGGCGAATTGCTGGTGCTGCGCGACGGCCGCGTGCAGAGTTTCAACGTCCTGCAGCAGCGCCTCAATCGCAAGGTGGTGTCGCCGAAACTGACAAAGGATTATCCGATCCATCTGCGCGCCTACGATCTGCTCGGCGAGGGCGATACCGACCTGCGCACGCTGCCGTTTTTGGAACGCCGCACGCGGCTCGAGGCTTTTGTCAGGAAGCTCGACGATACCAGGATCGACCTGTCGCCCGTGATCGCCTTCGACAGCTGGGACGCGCTGACCGCAGCGCGAAAGGATCCGGCCAGCGCCGGAGCCGGCGAGGACGCGGAAGCCGTCGAGGGCGTGATGCTCAAGCGCCGCGACGCGCTCTATCTGCCGGGCCGCCCGAAAGGGCAATGGTGGAAATGGAAACGCGACCCGCACATCATCGACGCCGTGCTGATGTATGCGCAGCGCGGCCACGGCAAGCGCTCGTCCTATTATTCCGATTATACGTTCGGGGTCTGGACCTCGGGTGAGGACGGCGAGCAACTGGTGCCGGTCGGCAAGGCCTATTTCGGCTTCACCGACGAAGAGCTGCTGCAGATCGATCGCTTCGTGCGCCGCAACACCACCGAGAAATTCGGGCCGGTCCGGCACGTGGTGCACGAGCCGGACCAGGGGCTGGTGCTGGAAGTCGCGTTCGAGGGACTGGCGCGCTCGCCGCGGCATAAATCGGGCGTGGCGATGCGGTTTCCCCGCATCAACCGGCTGCGCTGGGACAAGCCGCCGCGCGAGGCCGACCGGCTGGAAACGCTGGAGCGGATGCTGAAGGCCGACGCAACCGTCCAATCCATGACGGCAGGCGGCCATTGACGCCAACAGGCGGGTTCCCCATCTGCCCTGTACCGACTACACTATGCGGCGGCTTCGCGCGCGGGAGACCATGAATGGCCAACGACACCAGGGAATTGCCGGCAGCCAATGACGGCGTCAACCGGTTTCTCGGCGGCTCGCCGCTCGCCGTGGCGTTCCGGCTGGTCCTGCTGTCGATCCTGGTCGGCGTGGTGCTCGCGGCGGTCGGCTTCGATCCCTGGAACATCATCCAGAGCATCCGGCTGTTGTTCCAGCGGCTTTGGAGTCTCGGCTTCGACGCCATCAACTGGCTGTGGCGCTACTTCCTGCTCGGCGCCGTGATCGTCATCCCGATCTGGCTGTTGTCGCGGCTGTTCGGCACGCCCCGCGGGCGATAAAGGTTCCGCGCACGCTAGTTCGCTGATTCCAGTGTCCAGAGTTTCGACCGCGCAGGTCTTTGCCATCGCGGGTCCGGCGATGGTGGCGAACCTGACCACGCCGCTGATCGGCATCGTCTCGACGATCGCGATCGGACGGCTCGGCGATGCCACCCTGCTCGGCGGCGTCGCCATTGCGTCGTTCATTTTCGAATGCCTGATCTGGCTGTTTGCATTCCTGCGCATGAGCACCGTCGCCTTCGCGGCGCAGGCGCTCGGCGCCGGCGAGATGCTGGAATTGCGCGCCGTATTCGTCCGCGGCCTTGTCGTCGCCGCGCTGATCGGCGCCAGCCTCATCGTCCTGCAAATCCCGCTGGCAGCAAGCCTGCTCGACACGATGGGCGGCAGCGAGGGCGTTACCCGCGCGGCACGGACGTATTTCATCATCCGGATATGGTCCGCGCCGCTGGCGCTCGCCAACTATGTTGTGCTCGGCTGGCTGATCGGACAGGCGCGCGCCAGGCTCGCGCTGGCCGTGCAGATCGCGATCAACCTCATCAACATGGCGGCCACCATACTCCTGGTACTGGTCGCAAACACGGGCATAGCAGGCGCGGCGAGCGCCACAGTGATCGCGGAGGCAGCCGGCCTCCTGCTCGGCATGCGCATTGCGCGCCGCCTCACAAGCGGGCAACCCGCCATCCCCCGCGCGACGCTGCTCGAACGGGACAAGCTGATTAGCATGTTCGGCGTCAACCGCGACATCATGATCCGGACCGCTTCGCTGATCGCCGTGTTCCTGTTTTTCACCTCGCAAGGCGCGCGCGCCGGCGACGTGACGCTGGCCGCCAATGCGGTTCTGAACAATTTTCTCCTGATCAGCGCCTTCTTCCTCGACGGCTTTGCCAATGCCGCCGAGCAGCTCTGCGGCCGCGCCTTTGGCGCGCGCGACAGGCCGGCGTTCTCCGGTGCGGTCCGGCTGGTGATATCATGGGGATTTGCTTTCGCACTTGCCGTGACCGCCGTTTTCGCGCTGTTCGGCCCCTTGCTGATCGACCTCATGACCGCGAGCTCGGACGTCCGCCATGGCGCGCGCGACTACTTGCCGTTCGTGGTGGTGTCGCCGCTGCTTGGCGTGTTCGCCTTCGGGTTTGACGGGGTCTATATCGGCGCCACCTGGGCGCGCGAAATGCGCAATTTGATGATGCTGTCGCTGCTGCTGTTTCTCGCCGCCTGGCTTGCCCTGCGGTCGTTCGGCAATGCCGGGCTGTGGGCTGCGTTCCTGGTGCATTACGCCGCGCGCGGCGGGTTGCAGGCGCTACGCTATCCGGCGATGCTGCGCGCGTCATTCCGGCAACAGAAGGTGCCGGGCTAGTTGCGGGAAATCAGGCCATGCAAGTGCGATTTGTCGGCTGCGGCGATGCCTTCGGTTCCGGCGGAAGGTACAACACCTGCTTTCATGTCTCAGGCCAAAGCACCAATTTCCTGATCGATTGCGGCGCGTCCTCGCTGCCGGCCCTGAAGCGGCTCGGCATCGTGCGCGACGATATCGACCTCATCCTGATCACGCATTTCCACGGCGATCATTTTGCCGGGCTGCCGTTCCTGCTGCTCGACGCGCAGTTCACCCGCCGCACCCGTCCTCTGGTGATCGCGGGACCGCAGGGGATCGAGACCCGGCTGACGCAGGTGATGGAGGTGCTGTTCGAGAATTCATCAAAGACAAAACAGCGGTTCGAGCTTTCGGTGGTCGCGCTCGAACCCGAACGGCCGCAAAACTTCGGCGCGATAAAAGTCACGCCGTTTCCGGTGGTGCATGGCGACTCCGGCGGTCCATTCCT
>JBGPSI010000213.1:0-8171 GCA_041490045.1 Bradyrhizobium sp. | reverse complement strand
CCTTCTCGTGAATCACGCGGTCGAGTCCGTCATAGGAAAACGGCGCGGCGTTGCCGTCGCCCTTCGGTATCTCGGTCCTGGGTATCTCAATCTTCGACATCATGATCTCCGGACGCAAAATGCAGAATCGCGGCCATCAATAACTGGCCGATCACGAAAGGCAGCCCCATGGTCCAGGGCGACAGCGCGTGCGTCTGGCTGGCCAGCAGCAAACAACCAAAACCGGCGACGAAATACCACGCGCCCGCGAACGCCACCGTGCGCGGCAGCGAGCGAACCGAGGCAAACACGCCGAGCGACACCAGCACCTGCCACAGGCCGGGCAGCATCCACAGCGCTTCCGGCGCGAATTTCCACAACATCGCCGCCAGCAGCACGCCGGCGGCCCCGGCGGGAAGAAACTGCTCGACGGCCTGAAGCACCATGGCGTCGGCCAATCCCGAATGATGCCGGCGCGAGCGGGCCTGCATCTCGGTCCAGATCATGCCGCCGGACACCAGCGCCGCCGCGGCCCATCCGGCGAGGAACTCCATGGGATGGCCGGTCGGATCGTCGAGCCAGAGGTATTGCAGGATGGCGGTCAGCAGCGCCAGGCCGCCGGTGGCGGCGACGGCCGCCGGGCCATAGCCGCGAAAGGCGGTGCCGGCGGCGATCTGGCTGCGAATTGCGAAGATGTCGGCCAGGGCCTTGTCGAGATCGCGCATCGTTTCCCCTGAACTTTGCAATGCAAAGCATACGTGAGCGCAAAGCAAAGGCAAGCCCTTAAAAACAAGGCTCCAGACGGAACCCAAGCTTGTGTGACTTTTATCACATGACCGTTTCTGCAGCTGGCTTACGGTCGCTGCCGAAATCAGCCCACGCCGCCAATCACAGGAGAAGTCAAATGCGCAAATTCATTCTGATCGCCACGCTGGTTTTGGCATCCGCTTCCGCACAGGCCGCGGGCATGCGCGGCCTCACTTTGGCGTCCAGCGACGACCAGGCCACCGCCGACCAGCCAAAGGCGGTCGAAGCCGCCAAGCCCGTCGAAACGCCCAAGGCGGTTGAAGACGCAAAACCTGTCGAGACGCCGAAATACGTCGACCGGCCTGCCGCTGTGAACAATGCCACCGAAACCACGAAGACCGATGCGGTCCAGCCGGCCGTTGTCCCGCCGCCGAAGGCCGCACGGCGCAAGCCCCGGCGCGACTGGACCGAAGCGCGCATCATCGGCGAACTGCATCGCCACGGCATCTATTGGTAACGCGCGCTCCCATTCGAGTTTGGGCGTCGGCCGACCCGCACGGGTCCGGCCGATGCTTCACGTTCCCGAGAGATGTGAAGCGGTTCACACCGGAATCCCGCGATCGGTTTATTCACGTGGCGTGTTCGTCGAAAGGAATCGCCCGTGCCGTCGCCTCGCAACCAGAGTTCCGAAAAGCGCCGTTTCGATTGGCTGGGAATCCTGCGAATCCTCTTGGTGCAGGTGCTGGTGCTCTCCGCGTTGATGGTCGCGTTTGTGCGCTATGTGAACTGGTCGTCGGATCAGGCGTGGACAGAATTTTCCCGCAACTTCACCGCGCCGGCGCTGGAAGCCAAACCCGAGCCGCTGCCGACGTCTCCGATGCGGGCCATCAAAAGCCGGATGTCCTGCACGCGCCGGGTCTGAGAGGCGTTGATTACCGTCATTGCGAGCGAAGCGAAGCAATCCATGCCGGACCAAAAAAGAACGGATTGCTTCGTCGCTACGCTCCTCGCAATGACGGCCTCGGATTACTGCGAAACCGTCTGCACCACGCTGCCGACCGCGCGCGCACTCGCCACCGGCAGCTTCATTTCCTTGGCCAGGGCATCGTCGTATTCGGGCAGGGTCTGCAGCGGCGCCTTGGCCTTCATCTGCACCACCTTGTAGCCGCCGGCCTTCAGGCGGCGAAGCAGCGTCGGCAACGCTTCCGCGGTGTGCTTATGGAAATCGTGCATCAGGATGATGCCTTTGCCCTGCTTGTCGAGCTTGGTCATCACGGTGTTGACGATCTGCTCGGGATTCTTCGCGCGGAAATCGAAGGAGTCGAGGTCGCAGGAGAACATCGCGACGTTGCGCGCTTGCAGATAGGCCATTGCGGCCGGGCCGTGCTGCAGTTCCGGAAAACGGAAGAACGGCGCGGGCGCTTCGCCCAGCGCCAGCTTGACGGCGCTAAAACCCTTCTCGATCTCGTCCTTGGCGAGCTGTTCCGTCATCTTCTTCGAGTTCAGGTTGGCGTGCGACCAGGTGTGGGCGCCGACCGTGTGTCCGGCGGCTGCGACCTGCCTGAGGATTTCCGGATGATAGGTGGCGTGCTTGCCGATCGCGAAGAACACGCCCTTGGTGCATTCGTCCGCCAGCGCCTTGAGCACGGCGGGCGTATTGCCCGGCCACGGACCGTCATCGAAGGTCAGCACCACTTCCTTGTCGGTCAGGAAATCGAGCTGCTTGAAATGCTGGAATCCGAAACCCGGTCCGCCGGTGGTGTCGATGACCACGACGCGGGACACGCCGAGCGCGTCCGGATTGGCGCAGGTGTTTTTTTGCGGCAGCGGCGCGGCAGGTTTTTCCGGCACCGAAGCAGTGAACTCGACATCGTCGCGCGACGAAGCGGGTTTGGCCGCAGGCGCGACCGCGGCGAAGCGCTCGGCGAGGGGGGCTGCGACGGTGTTCGGGGCCGTCAGCGCGAGGCGCGGGGAGGAGGGCGACAGGAAGAACCAGATCCCCGAGATGACGACCGCCATCATGACGCTCGCGAGCATCAGGCCTAACGCGCTACGCATGGTTACACTTTCAAAAACAACCCGGCTTTTTCGCCAAGTCATTAATGAGAAATACTCGTTAACGACTCCTCAACGCACGTGCTTGGCGCGCACGAATCTCGTCCCTCAGGGCGCTCCCATTCAGAGTGATGGACGTCACAGTCGGGGTCGGGCGGTTGGGGCACGCTCGGTCCCATCAGAACCGGCCCGCCGCATTGGGCCAGAGTGGAGCCCGATCATGACCGCTTATCTCAACCGAACCATTCGCCGGGCCGGCGTTGCCACAGCCTTCGCGGTTGCCTTCATGGCGCTGGCCTCGACCTCCAGTTTCGCCTTCAGTCCCGAGGCGCAGCAGATGTGCACCGGCGACGCCTTCCGCCTGTGCAGCTCCGAAATCCCCGACATTCCGGCCATTACCGCCTGCATGTACAAGCACCGGTCCAATCTGAGCCCGGGTTGCCGCACCGTGATGGACCGCGATCTGGCCGCGCAGCAGCCCAAGGTCGCGGCGAAGTAAATCACCTCGTCATTCCGGGTTCGATGCTTCGCATCGCCCCGGAACGACTGACCGAAGCAAAAGGCGTTGCCGCGCAGGTCCACGCGCATTAGAACGCACCGAGATCATGACCGGCAAGGCGTAACACCATGGCCAGAATCCTTTTCGTTATTCCATTCGCTCTCATGGCTTCCGCCGCTTTGGCGCAGCAGCAGCAGCCGGGCCACGACGCCTGTGCGCGCGACGTCACGCGCTTTTGCCGCGCTCACATCAATGACGGCGACCAGATCGTGCTGGCGTGCCTGAAGGAACATCGCGCCAGGCTCAGCAAGGCCTGCGAGAAGGTCCTGATCGAACACGGGCAGTAATTCCCGTCACGTACTGCCGCCCGCCGCGGTGGCGACCGGCAGCACCTCGTTGGCGGCGCGGTCCGGCGTATCTTCCTTCCAGCGCACCGATCCGAACGGCCGCTCCAGCATGCGGCGCACCCGCACCGGATCGGGCCCGAGATGAAAACCGATCGCGCGCTGGTGAAGTGCGCGCTCGGATTGCGTCGAGCGGTTGCGCTGGCGCAGATAGTCCAACCAGGTCGGGCAGTGATAGCGCTCCGTCCACAATTCGGGATCGGCGATATCGCGCGCGATCGACCAGCCATAGGCGCCGTTGCGCTGGCGGCTGAGCTGCACTTCCTGCATCACGTTGTGGAAGGCGCGGGCGCTTTCCTGATCGACGCGATATTCGATCTCCACCACCAGCGGCCCGCTGCGCCCGGTCAGCGCGAGCCGCACTTCCGGATCGGCGAGCACTTCGGCGTCCTCGTTGCGGGCGCCGACCCGCGGCATGCCGAGCCACAGGCCGAGCAGGGGCGACGCCAGCATGAGCCCTGCGGAAACCAGCAGCGCGGTTTCCACGCCGGCCGCATCCGTCAGCCGTCCCCAGCCCCAGCTCCCGATCGCGATGCCGCCGGCGATCGAGGCCTGGAACGCCGCCAGCGAGCGGCCGGCGACCCAGCGCGGCGCGGAGAGCTGCACGCCGATATTGAACAGGGCGACCGCCAGCATCCACACCGCGCCCGCCACCACCAGCGCCGCCGCGGTCAGGACCGGCTCCCGGCTCAGGGCGACCGCCGCGATCGCGCCGCCCATCGAGAGCGCGCAGGCGCGGATCGCGGCCTCGCCGCTCATCCGCTTGCGCACCTCGGCGATGTTGAGAGCCCCGATCACCGCGCCCATGCCGAACGCGCCGAGCATGATGCCGTAGGTCTGCGCGCCGCCGTGCAGCAGGTCGCGCGCCACCAGCGGCATCAGCGCCGACACCGAACCGCCGATGATGCCGGTGACCAGCGTGCGCGCCAGCACGATGCGTATCGCCGGCGAATTGGCGATATAGCGCACGCCCGACACGATGGCGCGGTTGAGTTTCTCGCGCGGCAGTCGCGACGGCTCGCTGGTGCGGCGCCAGAGAAACAGCACGACCAGCAGCGGGAGATAGAGGAACGCGTTGGTCGTGAAGGCCGCCACCGCGCCGGCAGTGGCAACGATGACGCCGCCGATCGCCGGACCGAAACTTCGCGCGATGTTGTAGCTGATGCCGTTCAGCGCGATAGCCGACGGCAATGTCTCCGACGGTACCTGCTCGCTGACCGAAGACTGCCAGGCCGGCCCGAACAGCGCATTGCCGCTGCCGACGACGAAGCAGAATGTCAGCAGGATCTCCGGAGTGACGAGGTTGAGCCAGGCCAGCACCGCCAGCGCCGTGGCGCCGCTGAGTGCTATTACCAGCGAGACCAGCGCCACGATGCGCCGGTCATACATGTCGGCGATGGCGCCGGCCGGCATCGAGATCAGCATGATCGGCAGCATCAGGGCGGTCTGGACCAGCGCGACCTTGTCGGCCGACGACGTCATCTGCGTCATGGCCCAGGCGGCGCCGACCCCCTGGATCAACAAGCCAAGGTTGGAAAGCAGGCTCGCCAGCCAGATGCGCCGGAACGCGGAATACCGTAAGGGAGCGGTGACGCCGTCGGCGGCAAACCTCGAACGCTTCGGCTGCTCAGTCATAGTCCGTTTCCGTTGCTGCCGTCGGGCCGGCCTTGATTCCCTGTCGATTTCCAGTGATGCCCGTGAAAGTCCTTCTCTGTCCAGTGTCTACGGGCGCTATCAGCGTTCACACAGGGCGGCTAAAGTGCTGAATCACAAGGGGAGGTACAATATGAAGATATCGCGGCGGACAATTCTCAGGGGTGCCGGAGCGCTGCCTTTGGCGGTCGGGAACTTCGGCTTCGCCGCGCTGGCGCAGACGACCGCCGCCGCTCCGGGCGCGACCGAAATCCCGCCTGTCCTGTTCGTGCATGGCAATGGTGACCACGCGGCGCTGTGGATGACCGCTCTGTGGCGGATGGAATCGAACGGGGTTCCGCGCGACCGCATGTCCGCAATCAATTTCACCGATCCGCTGGCGCGCGCCGACGATACCAAGGCCGAGCCGAACAAATCCTCGACTGAAGACCAGCGCCGCGAACTCGGCGAAGCCGTCCAGGAATTGAAGCGTCGCACGGGCGCGCCGCGCGTGGCCTTGGTCGGCAATTCGCGCGGCGGCTTTTCGATCCGCGGGCTCATCAAGAATGGCGGCAGCGCCGATATCAGTCACGCTGTGCTGTGCGGCGTTCCCAATCACGGCGTCTATGACTGGGATGCGGGTCTCAACAACGAGTTCAACGGCCGCGGCCCGTTCCTGCGCGGGCTCAATGAGGGCGACAGCGAAGTAACGGCGGGCACCGCCTTCCTGACCCTGCGCAGCGACGGCATGGACAAATACGCGCAGGAAGACGGCCGCTTCGTCGGCAAGCCGGGTACGCCGACCGGCGTCACCGCGGAAGGCCCGGCGCTCAAGGGCGCCACCAATCTCGTGCTCGGCGCGGTCGACCATCGCGAGACCGCTTTTTCTCCGCGCGCGTTCCGCGAGATCTACAAATTCATCGCCGGGCGCGAGCCGGATCGAATTGCGATTGCGCCGGAAACGGAAGTCAGGCTCAGCGGTCTGGTGACGGGCACCCCCGGCGGCATTCAAACCAATCGCCCGGTGGCTGGCGCCTCGGTGGAGATCTATCGCGTCTCCGCCGATGGCGGCGAACGCATCGGCGGCACCATCCACACGTCGCAAACCGGCACCGACGGGCGCTGGGGTCCGGCGAAGGTCGATCCCGCCTGGTATCTCGAGATGGTGCTCACCTCGGCCGGTTCGACCACCACGCATTTCTATCGTTCGCCGTTTCCGCGCTCCTCCGACATCGTGCATCTTCGCGCCGCGCGCCCGCTCGGACCCGCGGACGCCGGTGCAGGAAGCGTCGTCCTGGTGTCGCGGCCGCGCGGATATTTCGGTCTTCCGCGCGATATCGTGGTGTTCGACGGCAAGGAACCTTCGGATGTGAAACCGGGCGTGCCCGGCGATTCCATCAGCACGCTGAGGCTTTCGGCCGCGGAGGCCGGCCGTTCCGTTGCGGCCCGGTTCAATGAGGAGCGGATTGTCGCGCGGGTCTGGCCGGCGTCGGAAAACCGGATTGCGATGGCCGAGTTCACCTACTAACGCGAGGCCAAGAGCTTCCGCTGATTTTCAAGCCATCAACGCTCATTGGATTAGAAGTCCCGCGAATCGCGGCGCGACCTCTGATTTGCTTGCTTGATAGATGCAACTTGGCTGGCTATTCTTGCGGTGTCGGCTCCATTGCGGCCGACCCGAAGTTCTTTTGACGAATTCTTATTTCTGCACCGCCGGCGATTTTTCGATTGAGCCCCAGGCTCGGCCGGGTGCGATGGGGGAATCAATGGCGAAGATTGAGCACGTGTTTGTTCTCATGCTCGAGAATAGGTCATTCGACCATCTGCTCGGCTTCTCGGGTCTGCCCGGCGTATCTCCGCCTGCCGCGCTCGTGCCGGGAGCCGTGGACCAACTGGCTAACGATCCCCCGCACGAGTTTGACGACGTCGCGGCGCAGATCAACGGCGGCGCGATGGATGGCTTTGCGGCCAGCGGCGGTCCCGACACGATGATGGGATTCGATACGTCCGAGATACCGGTTCTGTTGTCGCTGGCGCAGAACAATCTGTATTTCGACAATTGGTTCTCGTCGATGCCCGGGCCGACCTGGCCGAACCGCCTGTTCGCCCACGCGGCGTCCTCGGGTGGTCTGGACAACAGCATGGGAGCGCTGGATTCCGGGAGCGCGGTGACCAACCCCGGATACAATCTGAACTTCGAAAATGGCCACATCTATGACCGGCTCACCGCCAAGGGTGTGGCGTGGCGGGTGTATCACCATCATATCGGTCTCAGCATCGACTATCCTCAGGTGTTGTCCCTCAAGGGCATGGTCGACAAGAGAAACGATCCGACTTTCTTTCGGCCGTTCACCGATTTCGCGTCCGATCTGTCGCGCGGCGATGCGGTCGGATATACGTTTATCGAACCGAAATACGGCCTTCCCAGCTACAGCCGCGGCAACTCGCAGCACCCGACCGGGACGATCAGCCTGGGAGAGTTCCTGATCAAGGATGTCTACAACGCCATCTTCAACCAGAAGATCGGCGCCAACAGCGCGCTCCTGATCACCTGGGACGAGCATGGCGGTTTTTTCGATCATCTGAACCCGCCCGCGGCGGTACCGCCCGGAGACACCCCGCTCAACCATAACCGCGCCAAGCTTCCCCGGAATTGCGCTTTCGACCGTTTCGGAGTGCGCGTTCCGGCGGTGCTCATTTCGCCCTGGCTGCCCGCGGGCCTCGGATCCAACATTTTTGGCAAGAACGTTCAGTTCGACCACGCATCGATCGTTCGGGCGCTCCGGTCGACCTTCTCGCTCGGCGCCAAGCTTACAAACCGCGACGAGGCCTCGCCGGACTGGAACAGCGTATTG
>JBGPSI010000212.1:0-8199 GCA_041490045.1 Bradyrhizobium sp. | reverse complement strand
CTCGCCGCCGCCAGGCGCGCGTTGACCGAGGAATGGGGCAAGGAAACGGTGCTGATGGGCTCGGGTGCCTCGATCCCGATCGTCGCCGACTTCAAGCGCACCCTCGGCCTCGACACCGTGCTGGTGGGTTTTGGGCTCGACGACGACAACATCCATTCGCCGAACGAAAAATACGACCTGAAGAGCTTTCACAAGGGCATCCGGTCGTGGGCGCGGATTCTCGCTGCGCTGGCGGAAGCGCCGCGCTGATCTCAGGGCAGGGTACGCCGAAGCGCGCCCGCTCAAAGTAAAAACGCCGCCCGGGATTGGGCGGCGTTTTGAGAAGAAGTGCAGAGGCCGTTGAGCCCGATACTACACGAGATGTATGGATTTTCAATTCTTGTAGCTGGGGTCGAGGCGGTCGAGCTTGCGCAACAGCGCCGGCCAGACCAGCGTGGTCGAGCGCAATTCCTGCCGGTCGGGGTTGTTGAGCAGGCGGGTATTCTTGTCGACCACGGCGGGGTCGACCGGATAGGCCACCGGCCCCAGCATGCGCGTGCGCACCTGCATGGTGCAGGCCCGCTCCAGATGGAACATGCGCTCGAAGGCGGAAGCGACGGAGCGGCCGACCGTCAGCGTGCCGTGATTGCGCAACAGCATGTGGTTCCTGCTGCCGAGGTCCTTTTGCAGGCGCGGGCGTTCGTCATGATCGAGCGCGATGCCTTCATAGTCGTGATAGGCGAGGTCGAAAGTGACGAGCTGCGCGGTCTGGTTCAGCGGCAGCAGGCCTTCCGTGCAGCTCGCGACCGCCGTGCCGTCGGGCGTATGCAGATGAAGCACGCAGCCGGCGTCCTCGCGGACTTCGTGGATCGCGGAATGGATCGTGAAGCCCGCCGGATTGATGCTGTATTGACTCTTGGTGAGCTGATTGCCGTCGAGGTCGACCTTTACCAGGCTGGAAGCGGTGATCTCGTCGAACATCAGGCCGTAGGGGTTGATCAGGAAATGATGCTCGCCTCCCGGCACGCGCGCGGAGATGTGGGTGTCGACCAGATCGTCCCAGCCGTAATGCGCGATCAGGCGGTAGCAGGCGGCCAGATTGACCCGCTGGCTCCATTCGGCCTCCGTCATGTCCGACGGCACTTCCTTCAGGCGGGCTTCCGCTGGTGACATGACTGCTCTCTCCCGTTTGGATTGTTGTCTGGTGTCAGCCTAGCGCTGCGAATGGGTTGCAGCAAGGCGCAGGTCTTGCGCGGCAGTCATGCCTGCATGCCGCGCAAGGCCTCTCAGGGCGCCGGAATCGCCAGCAGGCTGGAAATGCTGCGCCCGCGGATATCGTAGACGCGGGCGAACACCACGTCGTCGCGCTTGATTTCAACCAGCACCGGCGCGGTCAGGCCCTTGCAGTAGAACTCGCCGAGCGTCATGGCGAAGTCGGCGGCATGGCTATCCCAGCCGATCGTGAAACCGGGGCCGAGCGCGACCTGCGCCGGGCGCTGCGGACCGCACACCGCGACCTTCCATTTGCGCCCCCGGGGCGGGACTTCCTGGCGTTCGGCGATTTCCTCGCGAAGGCCATCGGAAGCCTGCTTGAGCGCGAGGCCCCAGTAATCCAGCATGAAGCGATCGTCGGCGCCGCGCACCGTGCCGGCGATGTGATTGAAATGCGTGTACTGGTAAGGGTGAAGCCGGATCATTTCTCCGAGCGGCAACAACAGGCCGAAGGCGAAGATGGCGACGGCTACGGGTTGCCAATTGCGCCGGTTTTCCCCGAGCCAGTTCATTCCCCAGGCGAAGGCGGTGCCGGCGAGCACCGTCATCGGCGGGATCACGAAAATGAAATGGCGGATGCCATTGTAAAGCGCCGGGCGCTTCACCATCGCGATCAGGAGCGGCAGCGTCGCCGCCGCTGTCAGCATCAGGAGGATGGTCTTGCGGCGCGCGGCTATGTCGCGGCGCGGCAGCATCATCAGCGTACCGATCACGCCGGCGATCAGCAGGCCAAGCAGCACTTCGGGAAGCTGCAGCGCAAACAGGGTCGGCAGATACGACCAGGGCATGTCGGGTACCGACACCAGCGCGCCGTCGAACATCTCCTTCCACGGCTTCTCGAAGAAGTGCGAGAAATAGGTCAGCGCCTGGAACGGATTGTCCGGCTCCATGATCGACCACGGCCAGATCAGCCCCATCACGAGGTAGCCGAGGATCAGGCCCGGCATCAGCACGTAAAGGACATGCAGAAAACGGTAGCCCGCCTCGCGCGCGCTATCGGTGTGAATCTCTTCCGCGAACAACGGCACGAAACCGGCGAGCGCGTAGACCAGAGCGAGCCCGCCGAGGATGCGCGAGCCGATCGACAGCCCGGCGCCGAGCCCGACGATCAGGATGGTGCGCGGCGAAGGATTAGGATATTCCTCGGCCAGCCGGACAAGTCCCAGCATCAGGATCACCATCGCCACGGCGAACGGCGCATCCTTCGGATTCATGAACATGTGTCCGTAGAAGGTCGGGCACAGTGCCAAGAGCAGCAACGCCGCAAGACCGGCGACCGGGCCGCCGACGCGCCGCCCGAGCCGCCACGTCACCGCAAGGCCGATCACCCCGACGACGGCCCCGAGCAGGCGGCGGGTTTCAAACAGCTCTAACGGGATGACCTTGTGCAGTAGCGCGGCCGCCATGTCGAAGCCGCCGCCATACATATAGAGATTGGCAAACGACAGCGCGCCGGTATCCTTGAAACCGGAACCGTACATGCGCAGCAGGAGATCGGCATATTCGGCGTGGGTGTAATCGTCCCAGCCCAGCCCATAGTCGCGGAACGTCAGACCCGCGATGATCCCGACCATAGCCAGCACGAGGATGGCAAGGTCGTCGCAGGTCCGCTCCACCGAGCGCCGCGCGGGCGTATCGAGGGCGGAAGTCGTGATGGATGACATGGCTATTGGTAACCCGGCGTCCCTTTTGGCCCAGTTATGGCGCTTTTGGGCCTCGTTCCCCGGCATCCATATAGCGCAGTTCCCTCACCAAGTAATTGGCAATTGTGGCGTAATTGCCCTGATGCAATGCAGCAATCGCAGGATTCAAGGCCGGCTGCCGGTTCAGTTTGATTGTGGGAACCTTACCGACTGGAAAATCGACGTTCACCGGTGCATATTTGGAGAATGGGAAATTATGCGGGCTTCGTTGTGCTAGTGCACATCTCGTTCGGGGGCGAGTTGTCGCCATACCGCGGTACCTATTTGGTTGGCTGTGCGACCCACGAGGAAGCTGAGGCACAAGTAAAAGACCTTTATCCCTCAGAGCCGAATTTAGTACTTCACGTGGCTCCACTAAGGGTAGGCGATATGAATGACCTCAAATTAGCGAGAAACGAGGTGAGGCCATGGTCATCACAATGACCCACCCGCACGCCCTAGGGGGGTCCACCAGTTCGCTGAGTTGATCGTTGACATCAACGGGATAGAATCGGAGCGCGATCCTACGTCAGTGTGTCAGGGGCCCGCCGCGTAACCAAGCGAATATTTTGGGGCCATCTTTCAAACTGACCCACTACCCAAGGCCTTCCAGGCAATCATGTGCCGGACGTGGGTTAGGTCGGGGAGCTTGATCGGGAACCGCACCCGCAATTGTCCGTTGGCGATGAGCACAATATGACGGTATCGTGGCGTAGGTGGCTTACGCGCATTTCAGGGCGTGGCCCAAGGGTGATTCGATGATGCTTGTGGTGTTGATCGCCGGGATCGGCCTCCTGATGGCCGGCCTCGTGACGGTCGGTCTCGGGATCGAACTGGAGCTCAGCTTCGGTAACACCTTGCTGCTCGCGGGCGCCATTGTGGCTTGCACCGGGGTCCTGATGCTGGGGCTATGGATCGCCGTCCGGGAGCTCAAGGCGATCGCACGGCAGCTTACTGGTCTGTTGGGGCCATCGCGGGCCTTGGGCACGCGGCCGGCCGCCGCCTTGAGCGGGATGTTGGGCGATCAGGCGCCGGAAGACGGCGGGTTTCCATTCAGCCGCGACCAGCCCGCGCCGGAAAATGCCGGCGACGCGGAACCGGCGGTCCCATTACCCGCGCCGCCATGGCTGGAGGAGGCCGCGTCGCGCGGCCGCGGCGAGGCCCCTGTCGAAGCCCCGGCCGTCACGCGACCGCGCCGCAATCTCTTGTTTTCATCTTCGTCGAAGAGGGAGCGCGAGCGCGCTCAGGCACGGGCGGCAGAAGCATCTGTGGCCGATCTGCCTCCGGCGGCTCCCGGTCTTGCATCGCCCGCGCTGGAGCCAGCAGAACCGGATGCGATGCCGCCCGCCACCTTCGACGACGCCTGGCCGATGTCGGAACGTCTCCGAGCCGGCGACGCGCCACTGCCACGGCGTGGCGGCCGGACGCCGTCGACCTTTGCCGATGCGGCGGCCGGCGCTGCGGGAGCGGATCGCTTTGCGCCGGCCGCGCGAAGCGAGGATCAGCCGCAGGTCACGGTGCTCAAATCCGGCGTCGTCGATGGAATGGCCTATTCGCTGTATTCCGACGGCTCGATCGAGGCGCAGATGCCCGAAGGCATGATGCGGTTCGCATCCATCGACGAGCTGCGCGCCCATCTCGATCAGCGTCCTTGATCGAGAACGGCGGCGGCGTGCTTCTTCGAAAAATAAAGCGCGTCGTTCTTGTCACATCAGCAGTAATCCGGTCATATCGGACAGTAGTGGAAGATTCCGATGGCGTTTGCCGCCATCGGATACTGTCCGATCCGCAAAGGTCCCCGGGATTTCAGACCTCGAAGGGTTCAGGCAATGAGCGACGGCGCCGGCAAGAATTTCATCGACCTGACTGCGAGCATCGTGTCGGCCTATCTCAGCAATAATCCTACCCCGGCTTCCGAGATCCCGAACCTGATCAGCCAGATACACGCCGCGCTGCTGCGGGTTTCGGCGGGCCGGATCGAGATGCCGCTGGAACCGGCCAAGCCGGCCGTGTCCGTGAAGAAATCGATGACCCCCGACTATCTGGTGTGTCTCGAGGACGGCAAGCGGTTCAAATCGCTCAAGCGTCATCTGCGCACGCAATACAACATGACGCCGGAGCAATACCGGGACAAATGGGGCCTGCCGGCCGATTATCCGATGGTAGCGCCGAACTATGCGGTGGCGCGCTCGGATCTCGCCAAGAAAATGGGGCTCGGCCAGCAGCGGCAGCGGCGGAAATAGGCCGAAACGTTCAGGCGCTGAGCACTTCCGACGGGCCGTCGCGGCCGACGAGTTTCGAATATTCGGAGATCGGATGGGGCCGCCCCATCAGGTAACCCTGCACTTCATCGCAGGACTCCGCGGCAAGAAAATCGAGCTGGGCCTTGGTCTCGACGCCTTCCGCCAACACCGGCAGATTGAGCCCGTGGGCGAGCCCAATCACCCCGCGCACAATGGCCGCCGACTGCGGATTGTTCCTCACCTTCGATATGAACGACTGATCGATCTTGATCTTGTCGAACGGGAACGATTGCAGGTAGGACAACGACGAATATCCGGTGCCGAAGTCGTCCATGGCGATGCGAACGCCAAGCGTCTTGAGGCGCCGCAGGATCGAGACGCCGCGGGAGAAATCCTCGACCAGCACGCCCTCGGTGATTTCGAGTTCCAGCCGCGTCGGCGCCAGGCCGGTTTCCAGCAACGTCGAATGCACCAGTCCCGCAAGGTCGCCGTGGAGGAACTGGACTGGCGACAGATTGACCGCGACGCGGAGCGGCTGCGGCCATGACGCCGCTTCGCGACATGCCTCGCGGAGCACCCATTCCCCGATCTGCATGATGAGGCCGCTTTCCTCTGCAACCGGAATGAAGGTCCCCGGTGAAACCATGCCGCGCTGCGGATTGTGCCAGCGCACCAGGGCCTCGAACCCGACGACCTCGCCGTCGATCTTCGACAGCGGCTGATAGTGAAGACAGAGTTCGTTCCGCTCGATGGCGAAGCCGAGTTCGTGCTGAATGGCGCGCCGCTCGCGCAGCCGATTGTCCATTTCGATTTCGAAGAAGCGCGTCACGCCGCGGCCGGCAGCCTTGGCGCGGGTGAGTGCGGCATCGGCATTGTTGAGCAGCGTCGTCGCGTCGGACCCGTCGGCCGGAAAGATGGCAATGCCGATGCTGAGACCGACGTGAAGATGCTTGCCGTTCAGTTCCAGATCGGTTGCGACCGCCGCGTGAAGACGTTCGGCGAGGGCTTCGGCGAGCGCCGGTTGATCGCCGTTCGGCGTGACGAGGATAAATTCGTCGCCTCCAATCCGCGCCAGATAGGCCTCGCCGGCCAGCATGCGCAGTTGCTGTGCAAGTTCGCGAAGCACGCCGTCGCCAACCGCATGGCCGAACACGTCGTTGACCTCCTTGAAGCGGTCGAGGTCGATGCTCAGCACGGCGAACGATTCTTCGCCCGCCTTTGCAGCGTCGATCCGGCCGGTGAGATGTTCGACGAAGGCGGCGCGATTGGGCAAATCCGTCAAGACATCATGATTTGCCAGATGCTGGATGCGGGCTTCCGCCTGCTTGCGCTCGGTAATGTCCTCGGAAAGGCTGAGGAGATAGCGTTGTTCCCCGGTCTCGTCCGGTATCGAAAGATTCCTCGTTGTCAGGATGCGCGTGCCGTTGTGATGGGTGTGAACCACGTGCTCGTCAATGGTTTGCAACTCTCGGGAGCGCAAGGCTTCGCCGGCGAGCGGGAACAGGTCGTTGACGGTTTCCTGGCCGGGCTGATCATGGGTGCTTCTGCCGATCAGATCGCCGCGCGCGATCCCGAAAATGGCTTCGGCGGTCCGGTTGATCAGGACAAAGCTGCGGTCGCGCGCGTCCTTGACGGCGACCGACACAGGCATGTTCTCGATGATGCTGTCGAGAAAGTTCTGGGTGCGGCCGAGTTTTGCGGCGGACGCATCGAGCGCCTCCAGCTGACGGAAATGCATCAGCGAAATCGTCAGGCCGGCGAGCGCCAGTGCGAGGAAGAGGCCCAGTCCGATGCCGGCGCTCTGCCACATCACGGTGCGCAGAAACGGCGAGATGGGGACGTCGATCACGAACGCGCCGATGACGTCGCCGAGACGCCATTGCACCTTGTTGGGTTGGAGCGCATTATGACAGTTAACGCAGCTCTGTTCGTGCGCCACGGTGGGATAAACCGTGCGAAACATTCGCTCGCCCCTGACGTCGAGCAGCTCGGATACCGGCTTCGGGTTTGGCGTCGACGCGATGGTCTCGATCGTGAGGGCCATCTGGACGTCCGTTGGCGGCGTCTTGATTTCCCGTCCGGGGCGGCCGACCGAGGCCAGGTGAAAATCGGAACTGTCGCCGTTCTGCTTGTTGAAAGCCTCGATGGCGTGGGCCCGGAACGACGCCGGAACCGGCGCGTCTTGTCTGAATTGCGATCGGACCGCCGAGTAGTTGGTGACAAAGGCATCCACCAGCTGGAGCGCGACGATCTTTTCGCGGCTCTTGTGCTCCTTGAACCAGTCCAGGCTGAAATAATAGAAGCCGGAACCGACTGTCACGGAAAGTACGGCGCAAAGGCCCAGATGCAGCATAAAGCCGCGACCGGAACGCGACCGCATGAAGCGCCAGACCGGGGGAAGCTCACTCATCCGCCAACTCTCGTTTTGTCGGCGGATAATGCGATAAATGCCTTAAAAACAGATGACCTGACATCGTCAGGTTGTCTCAAGCCATTAACACCATAGAACGGTTGTCTATCACGGCGCCGTGAACGAGAGCCAGGCTCCAGTCTCAGGAGGCGGCGGCAAGCGCCTCGCGGGCGTCGGACCGGATGCGCTCGACCATGGCGCGCAGACCGTTGGAACGTTGCGGCGTCAGGTGTTCGCGAAACCCGAATTCGTCGAACAGCGCAAGCGCGTCGGTGCCGAGAATTTCCCGCGGCGTGAGGCCGGAATACAATGTCAGCAGGATCGCGATCAATCCGCGCACGATATGCGCGTCGCTGTCGCCGAGGTACTTCAGCAGCGGTTCGCCGGCGCTGCCGCGCTCGACACGCCTGGAGAGCCAGACCTGGCTGGCGCAGCCCTGCACCTTGTTGGCCTGGGAATGCTCGGCTTCCGGCATGGGATCGAGCGTGCGGCCGAGTTCGATGACGTACCGGTAGCGGTCATCCCAATCGTCCAGCAGCGCAAAATTGTCCCTGATTTCGTCGATCGTCATGGTGTCCCGCGCTCAATCCCCATAGTCCTATATAGGACGGCG
>JBGPSI010000211.1:0-8281 GCA_041490045.1 Bradyrhizobium sp. | reverse complement strand
GTGGTGTCGGTGGTGAAGAATGGATTGCCGGTTCCGCCACCGAGCAGCACGATTCGGCCCTCGGCCAGATATTTGTGCGTCGCACTTCGGGTGAATAGCTCGCAGATCTGAGGCATCACGAACGCCGACAGGGTGCGCGCCGGCGCCCCGCGGCGTTCGATGGCCGCCTCGAGCGCCAAGCAGTTCATCACGGTGGCGAGCATGCCCATGGTATCGCCGGTCGGGCGGGAGACGCCGCGCGAGGAGACCTCGACACCACGAACCAAATTGCCGCCGCCGACGACGACAGCGATTTCGACGCCCAATTGCTTGGCCGCGATCAGGTCGTCGGCGACCCGATCGATGGTCGGCTGGTCCATGCCGGACGAATTCGGGCCGGCAAGATATTCGCCGGAGAGCTTGATCACCACACGACGATAGACCGGCTCAGCCATGGCGAATTGCTCTCCTTCCCGGCGCGGGCGGTCCCCGGCGCAAACGGGCCGGGAGCACCGTTGGCGCGGTTATTTCTTGCCGCTGGCCGCCGCGACCTCGGCGGCGAAGTCGGATTCCTGCTTGTCGATTCCCTCGCCGAGAGCATAGCGCACAAATCCGGTGATCTTCACAGCCGCACCGATCTTGCCCTCAGCTTCCTTGACCGCCTGGGCTACCGACTTGGCGTTGTCATGGATGAACGCCTGCTCCAGCAGGCAGACTTCCTTGTAATAGGTCTTCAGGCCCGACTCGACGATCTTCTCGATCACGTTCTCGGCCTTGCCCTGCTGGCGGTACTTGTCGGCCAGCACGTCCTTTTCGCGCTTGACGACGGCGGGATCGAGCCCCGCCGGATCCAGCGCCTGCGGATTGGCGGCGGCGACATGCATGGCGAGTTGGCGGCCAAGAGCCGAGAGCTCGTCGGTCTTGCCCGTGGATTCCAGCGCCACGATCACGCCCATCTTGCCGGCGCCGTCGATTACCGCGTTGTGCACGTAGCTCGACACCACGCCCTTGCCGACTTCGAGCGAAGCCGCGCGGCGCAGCGTCATGTTCTCGCCGATGGTCGCGATCGCGTCCGAAATCGCGGTCTCGACCGTGACGCTGCCGGCCTTGGCGGCCTTGATCTTCTCGACGTCCGCGCCCGCGGCAAGCGCGACCTGTGCGATCATCTTGACCAGTCCCTGGAACTGCTCGTTTCGGGCCACGAAGTCGGTCTCCGAATTGACCTCGACCACGACGCCCTTGTTGCCCGACGTCAGCGCGCCGATCAGGCCTTCCGCCGCGACGCGGCCGGCCTTCTTCGCGGCCTTGGAGAGGCCCTTCTTGCGCAGCCAGTCGATCGCCGCCTGCATGTCGCCGTCGTTCTCGGCGAGCGCCTGCTTGCAGTCCATCATGCCGACGCCAGTGGTCTCGCGAAGGTCCTTGACCATCGCCGCTGTGATTGTTGCCATCGTTGCAATCCTTTGCCTGTCGGGGCGACCGCGGCGCGGCCTGTGCTGCCTCGCCGCCGTCCACCATCAGCAATTACGGAAATTGAGAGGCGTGGCCGGACGGTCCCGGCCAGCGCGTTTGACGCTATTCCGCTTCCGCGGTCAAAGCCTTGGCCTGGGCCACCCAGCCATCGGCACGAGACGGCAATCCGACTTCTTCGCCAATCTTGTGGGCGGTGTCGTGATCGAGCTCGGCCAGCTGCCAGTAGTGGAAGATGCCGAGATCGTTGAACTTCTTCTCGATCGCGCCGGACACGCCGGTGAGCTTCTTGAGATTGTCGGCAGCACCGCGCGGCCCGGCCAGACCCTGGAAGCCCGCGGGTTGCGCCGCCGGAATTTCCTCGCGCACCGGCTGGACGGAAGCGCCGACGTCGATCCCGGAATCGCCCTGCGCACGCGAGATGCCGTCGATGGCAGCGCGGGCCACCAGATCGCAATACAGCGCGATGGCGCGGCCGGCGTCGTCATTGCCGGGAATCACATAGGTGATGCCCTTCGGATCGGAGTTGGTATCGACGATCGCGGCGACGGGAATATTCAGCCGCTGGGCTTCCTGGATCGCGATGTCTTCCTTGTTGGTGTCGATCACGAAGATCATGTCGGGCAGACCGCCCATGTCCTTGATGCCGCCGAGCGAGCGGTCGAGCTTGTCGCGCTCGCGCTGCAGCGTCAGCCGCTCCTTCTTGGTGTAGGCGCTCGCGTCGCCGGAATTGAGCACCTCCTCGAGGTGCCGCAGCCGCTTGATCGAACCGGAGATCGTCTTCCAGTTGGTCAGCGTGCCGCCGAGCCAGCGCGAATTGACGAAATACTGCGCGGAGCGCTTGGCGGCCTCGGCGACACCGTCCTGCGCCTGGCGCTTGGTGCCGACGAACAGGATACGGCCGCCCTTGGCGACGGTATCGCTGACAGCCTGCAGCGCGCGATGGAACAGCGGCACGGTCTGGGCGAGATCGATGATGTGGATATTGTTGCGCGCACCGAAGATGAAATCCGCCATTTTCGGATTCCAGCGGTGCGATTGGTGGCCAAAATGCACGCCAGCCTCAAGCAGCTGACGCATAGAAAAATCGGGTAGCGACATCGTTCAGTTCTCCGGTTGGTTCCTCCGGAAACGTGTGAGCAGACGAGCCTTATGGCCCGGCTGCCACCGGACGGCCTTTTGAGCCATGTTTCCGTGTGAGATGGGCCGCTATATAGCGGTATTCTGGCAGGAAGCAAGGAAATTGGGCCGGTTTTGGCCGGTTTCGGGCAAATGGCCCCGGCGGGCTGTCTGGAGCCCGATTACGCCCGTTTTCGGGGCCTGGACGTCGACGAGGCTTGCGCAGAACGCCCGTCCGACGCGCTTATCCTTCCGCTTGAGCTCCGCAATCCTCTTCCGGGCGGCCGCTTCGTCCCGCCGGTTGATCAGGCGACCATATCCACCTTGCCATCGCGCAGCCGGTAGATGCCGCCAACCACCTTCAGCTTGCGCTGTTCGACCGCCGCACTCAGGATCGGCGTTGCGGAAGCGAGTTTGGCGACGTTGTCGATCACGTTCTGCCGGATCGCCTTGCTGAGCGTGTCGCCACCTTGCTGCGATACCGCCCTTACCGAGGGCGCGATGGCCTCGACGAGCGAGGGCATGTGTCCCGGCAACGGCTTGTCGTCCTTGAGGGACTTGATGGTCGCGTCGACAGCGCCGCAGGCCTCGTGGCCCAGCACCAGAAGCAACGGCACACCCAGCACCGCGACGGCGTATTCCATGCTGGCGATGGTATCGCTATTGGCAAAATTGCCGGCGACCCGGCACACGAAGAGATCGCCCCGGCCGCTGTCGAAGGCGTATTCGGGAGCGATGCGCGAATCGGCGCAGCTCAGGATCGCGGCAAACGGGTTTTGACCGCCGGCCAATGCTTCCCTTTCATGCTTGAAATCATGGCGCAGCGACACGCCTTCGACGTAGCGCGCGTTTCCTTTCAACAGGCGCTCAAGCGAAGCCTCCGGCGACAGGACGTTTTGCGGTTTCGGCGGCGACTTCTTCTCCTTGGCGCTGGCCGCGTTTCCGAGGAGCAACCCGATCGTTGCGGCCGCGCCGAGAACGAGGCCGCGACGCGATGGCTGGAAAGAATTCTGGCATGTCACGCACATTGGAAGGCTCCTTTGCGTCGTTACAGTGTTTGCACGTCAACCACGTCCGACACGCCTTTGATCGCGCCGGCGATCTCGAAGCGCCGCGAAGCTTCATTTCGACCTCGGTTTCGAGTTCGCGCGTCTTCACATACGCAGCCGGCGGCCCGCATCGTCAATTTGTTCCGAACGGCCGTGCATCGCCGCACAATATGCCACCGAGCTGAAAAACGAAGTATCTTCCGCCGAAAGGCAGCTAGCGATCCCGTTTGTACAGTACGGCGGGCTCCCAAGGCGGGACGCCTACCGATAGAGGGTCGGAAGCCGATGTCAGGCAGCACTTCTTGAATTTCTTTCCGCTGCCGCAGGGACAGGGATCATTGCGCCCAACCTTGCGCAGGGGGTCGCGGTGGGGCATCCCGAGGGAAGCCGGCAGCCCCCATTCCAACTTGTCGTTGTCCGGCGCTTCCGGCTCGGAAAAAGCCCATCCCGACATTTCAGCGACGGTCTCGCCGAACAAAGAAAGATCGCCGTCGGCATGAAGCGGTTCGCCGTCGGGATGGTCCACCGCATATTGCAGGTCCTCTTCGAAATCCCTGAATGTAAGCCATCCCGGATCAATCGACCCGCGCAGAAAGGCCTGTTGCACCAGAGGCTTTAGATCGGTCAATCCGAGCCAGGCCACCGCGTCGACCCAGCCGCTCCAGACAAAGCAATCCTTCAGCGGCTCGAGTTGCGAGTAGCAATCGCGCAGGAAGGCCGCTGCCGCCTCGCGCGGCAGGTCGCCACGTCGCGTCAGCATGGCGATCGCCTGGCACATCTTGGCGCGCACGAATTCGTCGGCTTCGGAATCCCGAACGATCTGATAGAGCGGATCGGGATCGCCATCAAAAACGGCCGCCATCACGCGATGCGTCGTCTCGGTGATGCAATCGCCGAAAATTACGTCGAGGACGTCGCCCGGCAACCGCAAGAGAACGGCCAATGACCAGTACGCCGACTTTTCGCGCCACTCGCCGAGCAGGTGAAATATGAATAACAGCGCGTTGGGGTCGACCGGCCCGCGCAGCTCCAGGAAATCATCGATCGTGCGCAGGAAGACGGGAACCATCGTGTCGCGATCGGCCTGGGCGGCGCGGATCGCCTCGATCGGTAAGCGTCCGGGGACGCCTAACTCCTCGATCACCTGCATGGGATCCATCGTCAACTCCTCGATCGAACGCTAGGTCGATTGCAGCCTAACCGGAGCCTCCGCCTACAGCGTTTGCACGTCCACAACCCCCGACACCGCCTTGATCGCGCCGGCGATCTGCGGCGAGACCTTGAAGCGGCCCGGCAGCTTCATTTCGACCTCGGTTTCGAGATCGAGCATCATCACCAGCGACACGTCGCCATCGGCGCCGCCCGCGGGCGCGGGAGAAGGTTTTGCCGGAACGCCGCGGGGCGGCGCGCCCTGCCCCGGCTCGGGCATCTGCAGCCGCTTGGCGATCGATTCCAGCGGCCTGGTATCGCGGACGAAAATCCGAAGACCCTTTTGAGTCTTGGCGGCGGCGTCATCGAGCGGCTCGGCGTGCAGCACGCGGGCGCGGACGTCCTCGCCCTGCAGCTCCGCGCCGAGCTGCAACAGCACCGCGGCACCGGGCTCCAGCACGTCGCGATATTGCGCGAGCCCTTCGGAAAACAGCACGGCCTCGAAATGGCCGGTCGGGTCGGACAGGCCCATGATGCCCATCTTGTTGCCGGTCTTGGTGCGCCGCTCCATCCGCGACACCACGGTTGCGGCAACCTTGCCGGCGGTGGCGCCGGTCTTGACCGCGCGGGAAAATTCCGCCCACGACTGCACGCGCAGGCGCTTGAGCACCGTGGCGTAGTCGTCGAGCGGGTGGCCGGACAGGAAGAAGCCGATGGCGTCGTATTCGCGCCGCAGCCGCTCCGCCGGCAGCCACGGCTCGATCTGCGGCAGCATGATGGTGGGTGCGTCGACGGCGCCGCCGAACATGTCGTTCTGCCCGATGGTCGCGGCCTCGTGGCTGCGCTGGCAGGCCGCCAGGATCGCCTCGGCGCCGGCGAACACCCGCGCGCGGTTGGAGTCCAGACAGTCGAAGGCGCCGGCCGCGGCGAGGCTCTCGATGACGCGCTTGTTGATGGCGCGCGGATTGACGCGCGCGGCGAAGTCGGCGAGCGAGGTGAAGGCGCCGTCCTTGCGCGCCTCGACGATCAGTTCGACCGCCTGCTGGCCGACGCCCTTCAGCGCGGCAAGCGCGTAATAGATGGTACCGTCGGCCACCTCGAAAGTGGGACCGGAGCGATTGACCGAGGGCGCCTCGACCTTGATGCCGAGCCGCTGCGCCTCGGCGCGGAATTCACTGAGCTTGTCGGTATTGTTGAGGTCGAGCGTCATCGAGGCCGCGATGAACTCGACCGGGTAATGCGCCTTCATGTAGGCGGTGTGGTACGACACCAGCGCGTAGGCGGCGGCGTGGCTCTTGTTGAAGCCGTAGTCGGCGAATTTAGCCAGCAGCTCGAAGATGGTTTCGGCCTGCCCTTTCGGCACGTTGTTCTTCACCGCGCCGGCGACGAAGATCGCGCGCTGCTTCTCCATCTCCGAGCGGATCTTCTTGCCCATCGCGCGCCGCAACAGGTCGGCATCGCCGAGCGAATAGCCGGCCATCACCTGGGCGATCTGCATCACCTGTTCCTGGTAGATGATGACGCCGAAGGTCTCCTTCAGGATCGATTCGAGGATGGGATGGAGATATTCCGGCTCCTCGTCGCCATGCTTGCGGGCGCAATAGGTCGGGATGTTCGCCATCGGGCCGGGCCGATACAGCGCCACCAGCGCGATGATGTCCTCGAAGCGGTCGGGCCGCATGTCGACCAGCGCGCGCCGCATGCCCTGACTTTCAACCTGGAACACGCCGACCACGTCGCCCCGGGCAAGCATCTGGTAACTCTTGGCATCGTCGAGCGGCAGCGTGGTCAAATCGACCTCGACCCCGCGCTGCCTGAGCAGTTTGACCGCGACGTCGAGCACCGTCAGCGTCTTCAGTCCGAGGAAGTCGAATTTGACCAGGCCCGCGGGCTCGACCCATTTCATGTTGAACTGGGTCACCGGCATGTCGGATTTGGGATCGCGATAGAGCGGCACCAGTTCGCTCAGGGGCCGGTCGCCGATCACGATGCCGGCGGCATGGGTGGAGGCGTGCCGGGTCAGGCCCTCCAGGCGCTGGGCGATGTCGAAGGCGCGCGCCACCACCGGATCCTCGTCGCGGAACGCCTGCAGCTTGGGCTCGCTCTCGATCGCGGCCGCCAGCGTCACGGGCGCCGCCGGATTTTGCGGCACCAGCTTCGTCAGCTTGTCGACCTGACCGTAGGGCATCTGCAGCACGCGCCCGACGTCGCGCAGCACGCCGCGCGCCTGCAGGGTACCGAAGGTGATGATCTGCGCCACCTGGTCCCGGCCGTAGCGCTGCTGCACGTAATCGATCACCTCGCCGCGCCGGTCCTGGCAGAAGTCGATGTCGAAGTCGGGCATCGACACGCGTTCCGGATTGAGGAAGCGCTCGAACAGCAGGCCGAAGCGGATCGGATCGAGATCGGTGATGGTCAGCGCATAGGCGACCAGCGAGCCGGCGCCGGAGCCGCGGCCCGGTCCGACCGGAATGCCCTGCGCCTTCGCCCATTTGATGAAGTCGGCGACGATCAGGAAGTAGCCCGGATACTGCATGCGGGTGATGACATCGAGCTCGAAGGCGAGGCGCGCCCGGTAGTCTTCCTCAGTCGTGCCCTGCGACACGCCGTGAACCTTGAGCCGGTTGGTCAACCCCTCCTCGGCCTGCCGGCGCAACTCCGCCGCTTCTTCGCTGACCGCGTCCGCGCTGTTGGCGCTGGCGCCCACGGTGAAGCGCGGCAGGATCGGCTTGCGGGTGAGCGGGCGAAACGAGCAGCGCTCGGCGATCTCGACCGTGGACGCCAGCGCCTCCGGCACATCGGCGAACAGCACCGCCATTTCGGCGCGGCTCTTGAACCGGTGGTCCGGCGTCAGCTGCTCGCGTTCGGTCTCGGCGATCAGGCGCCCGCCGGCGATGCACAACAGCGCATCATGGGCTTCGTAATCGTCGGTGGCCGCGAAATAGGGCTCATTGGTCGCCACCAGCGGCAGGCCCTTGGTGTAGGCGAGATCGATCAGACCGGCCTCGACGCGGCGCTCCTTGTCGATGCCGTGGCGCTGCAGTTCGACATAGAGCCGGTCGCCGAACAGGCTCGCCAGCCGATCGCAGCGCGATGCGGCAAGGCCCGCATGATCGGCGGCGAGCGCCAGCGAGATCGGCCCGTCCGGGCCGCCGGTCAGCGCGATCACGTCCTCGGCGCAACCCTCGAGCCATTCGAATTTGATGTGCGGCGCCTGGTGAACGGGTGCTTCCAGAAATGCCCGGGAGTTCAGCCGCATCAGGCTGCGATAGCCGCGCTCGCGCGCCGCCAGCAGCACGATCCGCGACGGCGCCGAGGCCTGCGCATTGCGCGCGTTGGGGTCCTGGTCGCCGAAATCGATAGCCAGCTCCAAGCCGGTGATCGGCTGGATGCCGTAGCCGGCCATCTTGTCGGAGAATTCCAGCGCCCCGAACATGTTGTCGGTATCGGTCAGCGCCAGCGCCGGCTGGCGGTCCGCCTTGGCCAATTCAGCCAGCTTCTGGATCTTGATCGACCCC
>JBGPSI010000210.1:0-8284 GCA_041490045.1 Bradyrhizobium sp. | reverse complement strand
TGCAGAAGCTCCTGAAGGACCTGCCGAAGGAACAGGGCGAACTGGTCAAGGACATCGTGCCGAGCCAGGTCACGATCTCCGGCATCCAGCGCGTGCTGCAGCTCCTGCTGGCCGAACGCATCTCGATCCGCGATCTGTCGACCATCCTCGAGGGCATTGCCGACGCGCTGGCGTTCTCGCGCAATCCAGCGACCATGGTCGAACATGTTCGCGCCCGGCTGGCGCGGCAGATCTGCGCGCAGAACACCTCCGCCAACGGCTATCTGCCGCTGATCGCATTGTCGGCGAAATGGGAGCAGGCCTTCGCGGAATCGCTGATCGGCACCGGCGAGGAGCGCAGCCTCGCGATGCAGCCCTCGAAGCTGTCCGAATTCATGACGGTGGTGCGCGACCGGTTCGAACAGGCCGCGCGCGAAGGCGAGGCGCCGGTACTGGTGACGTCGGCGGCGATCCGCCCGTTCGTGCGTTCGCTGGTCGAACGCTTCCGCTCGCAAACCACGGTGCTGTCGCAGGCGGAAATTCATCCGAGAGCGCGGCTGAAGACGGTCGGCAGCGTCTGATCCTCGCGTCGAATCGCGCGCGATTGAAGGTGCGTATCATGCGCAGAAAAAACTTTTCGAGAATCGTTCAAGACTGCGCGTGATGCTGTTGCCGCCGAAGATGCGCGGCGCTACTGAGATCGCATGTTCGTTTCGCCCGCCGCATCGGATCGCCTCTCCCCTGTTCCGTTCCTTCGCTTCCTGCCTCTGCCGCTCCTGCAACCCGTTCTCACTCTCATCGGCACGCAGGTTGCCAAACGCCAGCCGGATGTCTTCCTGCGGCTCGGGCCGCACGCGCAAAAATCCTTCATCATCGACCCCACCGATCTTCCGTTCGTGCTGGTGTTGAAACCGAGGCCCGAAGCGCCCTCGCTCAGCGCCTGGCGGCGCAACGAGACGCCCTCTTCGCACGCGCGCATCGCCGGCACATTCCTCAATCTGTTCGACCTGATCGACGGCTCGCTCGACGGCGACGCGCTGTTCTTCTCGCGCAGGCTGCGCGTCACCGGCGACACCGAAGCCGTGGTCGCGCTCCGCAATGCGCTCGACGACGTCGACGGCGGGGTGGTGGAAAGCATCACCAGGGCGTTCGGTCCGCTGGCGCCGATCGCTGGGATGACGGTCTCGCATCTGCGCACGCTTTCGCGGCAGGGAGAAAAATCATGATGGATGATGCCGCGCCCAGGCGCGTCGAACTGGTCTGCCCGGCCGGGACACCGGCCAGCCTGCGCACCGCGGTCGAGGCCGGCGCCGACACCGTCTATTGCGGCCTGCAGAACGCGACCAATGCGCGGAACTTTCCGGGATTGAATTTCTCGCCCGACGAGTTGCGAAGGTCGGTCGATTACGCCCATGCGAGGGGCAGCAAGGTGCTGCTGGCGGTCAATACCTTTCCGCCCGCGGGGCAATTCCAGCTCTGGAAAGACGCGGTCGGGCTCGCCGCCTCGGCCGCCGTCGACGCCATCATCGTCGCCGATATGGGGGTCGCGGCCTTTGCCGCCCGCGAATATCCAGAGCTGCGGCTGCATCTGTCGGTGCAGGCCGGCGCCTCGTCGCCGGAAGCGATCCGCTTCCATTGCGAGGAGTTCAACATCAGGCGGGTGGTGCTGCCGCGCATCCTGACCGTCGCCGAGATCGCCGACATTCACCGCCAGATCCCGTGCGAGATCGAGGCCTTCGTGTTCGGCAATATCGGCATGATGGCGGAAGGCCGCTGCAGCCTGACCAATTATGTCACGGGAATCTCGACCAACATGGACGGGGTATGCTCGCCCGCCGCCGATGTCCGCTATGAAGAGGAAGCCGACGGCACGCTGACGACGCGCCTCGGCGCATTCGTCATCGACCAATACCGCTGCGGCGAGAACGGCGGTTACCCGACCATCTGCAAGGGCCGCTATTCCTGCTCGGCCCATCGCGAGCCCTATTACGCCTTCGAAGAGCCGCGATCCCTCAACCTCTCGGCCCTGCTGCCGGATCTGATGCGCGCCGGTGTGACCGCATTGAAGATCGAGGGCCGGCAGCGCAGCCGCGCCTACGTGAAATCCGTGGTCGCAGCCTTTCGCCAGGCGCTCGACGAGATCATGGCGGGCAAGGCGCCGGCGCTGACCGACCTGATCGCGCTCACCGAAGGCCACAAGGAGACCCAGGGCGCCTTTCAGAGCAAGAGCTGGAGATGAGCATGAGCGCCGCGCCAACCGAGCTGACGCTGGGCCCCAATCTGTTCAACTGGGCGCCGGAAAAGTGGCGCGATTTCTATTTCCGGATCGCCGACGAGGCGCCGGTCGCGGTCGTCTATCTCGGCGAAACCATCTGCTCCAAGCGCGCGCCGCTGTTCGACGATCAATACGAGGCGGTGTGCGAACGGCTTGGCGCGGCCGGCAAGACCGTGGTGCATTCGACACTCGGCGAGACGGCTTCGAAAATCGATCGAAAGCTGGTCAGCGACGTCTGCGGCAGGAAGTCCGATCTGGTCGAGGCCAACGATGCTTCGGCAACATTCCATTTGCGCGGGCGGCCGCACACCATCGGCCCGCTGATGAACGTCTACAATGAGGAGACCCTGCGCTTTCTCGCGGGCCACGGTGCGCGGAATATCTGCCTGCCGGTCGAGCTGCCGTTTTCGGCAACCCGCGTGCTCTGCACGGCCGCGGCAGCGCTGAACGTGACCATCGAGGTGCAGGTATTCGGCCGGCAGTCGCTGGCATTGTCGGCGCGGTGCTATCATGCCCGCGCCCACGGCCGCACCAAGGATACCTGCCGCTTCGTCTGCGAGAACGATCCGGACGGCCTGGTGCTGGCGACGCTCGAAGGCAAGCCGTTTCTGGTCGCCAACGGCGTGCAGACCCTGTCCTGGGAATACCTGAACCTGGCGCAGGAAATCCCGGCGCTGAAGGCGGCAGGCGTCACACGGTTCCGGCTGTCGCCGCATAGCTGCGACATGGTGCAGGTGGCGGCTACCTTTCGCAGCGTCCTTGACGGCGCGCTGAGCGTCGAGGACGCCCTGGCCCGCCTCGGCGAGCTGCCGCTCGAGGCGCCGTTTTCGAATGGCTTCCATCATGGACGGCCGGGCCATGGCTGGACCGCCGAGACGGGCGCGTCGGCTCACTGAGCGGGCAAATCACCTGGCTGCGGGGCGGGTTTTTTCGTCACAGGCAACCAATTTGTTAACGCTGGCCGGATCGGTATCGACTTACGGCTGAAAATAGCCGAAGCGCATAAAATTTTATAAGCCACTGTAATGCTTTAAAAATTTGTCACGCAAAGGATGCAGTCGCGGGTGCTCGGTCGCGGACGTTCAACTCTGTTCACTGCCTTGTGATCGCATCTTAGGAACCGAAGGGCGAATCCCTACGTTTCTTGAACTGAGATGTTGAACCTGCCGGCGCGCGAAGCAGACGAATCGGCGAACGGCAGGAAGGCGGCAGGAGGCTTCCATGAACCACTCGATCTACAGCGCAGATCGCTCGACCCATCTAAAGATCGTGGTCGTGGCGCTCGTTGCAGGTATCGCGGTGGCGGGCTTCGGCATCTCGGCTCGCACCGGTTCGGACGAGTACACCCAGACTGCGCGCGTCATCAAGGCCGGCAAGCCGATGGCGATTACCAGCACGAACACGATGGTGGTGCGCTAAGCAAAGGAATTTACGGAATTCACGCGGCTCTTTACCAGCCCCCCAAAGTCGCCACGTGGATAATAGAAGACCCCAACTACCCCCAAGTTGACTATCGAAAACGCCCGCTCCCCACGGGCGTTTTCTTTTTGTGGGATTCGATATCAGCGGTCCTTCGTCGCTGCCGGCGGCACGGTCTCCACTAGCTTGCCGGTGAACACGATCGGACCGGTCGCAACCCCGGTCGGCGACCCGCCCGGCGGCTCGACCGTCACCGCATAGGTAGCCTGGTTGACGACCTCGGGATCGTATGCCGACAGCACTGGCCGCGTCGTGAACTCGTTGCCGCCGATCACGCCGAGCGAGCGCGGACGCTGCAATTTGTCCGACACGATCCAGAGCTCATAGCTCTTGCCAGGCTCGGGCGCGGCGCCGACCCGGCGAACCGTGAAATTCCTGGTTGCCGCGTCCACCGTCAGAATGAAGGCAGGCGATCCGCCTTCTTTCTGCAGCACGGCGACATACTGGGCGGACGGCGGCGCCGGCGTCGGCGGGGCCTTGACCTCGACCACCTGGATGCGCGGCCTGGGACGAATGGCATCCGGCAACAAATCCGGTTGGTAGGCCGCAACCGCAATCAGCGCGACCAGGGCGGCTGCGATCGCCGTGCTGAAGCTGGCGACGGCGCGCCAGCGCCGGGCTCGTCTGGAGAGGCGGATGACGGTTGAACGGTCTGTGTCGGTGGCAGGTGCTGCGACTTCGTGCACGGCCGGCGGCGGCGAATCCTCGGGAAGCAGCAGCGGCGCCTGCGGTTCGGAATGTCCGATCGCAGTTCTGATCCGGTCCCACACCTCGGGGCTGGGCTCGACCGACCCGACCATCTGGTTCAGCACGCCGAGCCGGTACTCCCACGCCTGCACCATCGCCGTGAAATCGCCGTCGACGGACATCAACGACTCGACCTGCGCCCGCTCGTCGGCATCGAGGGTGCCGAGAGCATATTCCGCGGCGAGCGCGATATGGTCTTCACTGTAGGCCATCGTCCAAAGTCCAAGATCTTCTAGAGTCCAAGACACTCCCGGATGTCCAACATGCTGCGGCGCAGCCAGGTCTTCACCGTGTTCACCGGCGTCTCGAACTTTGCCGCCAGTTGCTCACGGCTCCAGCCGTTGTAATAGGCCAGCAGCACGAGCTTTTGCCGGTCCGGCTCCAGACGGCCGACACATTCGAGCAACCGCTTCAATTCCTCGGTCATTTCCCGGCGCGCCAACGGATCGGGGCTGTCGGCGGCCACTTCCATGGCCGACGGCTCCTCCTCGATCGAGAGTTCGCCTTTCTTGCGCACCACGTCGATAGCCCGGTTGCGGGCAATGGACGCCATCCATGTGATCGGCGACGACAGGCCGGGATTGAATTGTCCGGCGCTGTTCCAGATCTTGACGTAGGCTTCCTGAATGACCTCCTCGGCGAGATCCTGTCGCCGCAAGATACGCAGCACCACGCCGAAGAGTTTCGCCCGCGTCGCGGCGTAAAGGCGCTCGAAGGCAGCCTCATCTCCCTTCGCAACCGCGGCGATCAGCCAGACCAACTCAGCTGGCGTCAGCATTCACTCCCCCGAAACGCGATGCCCCACACGGCCGAGCGTCATTCTTGAGTGTCGTATCATATCCTGCGCCGCACCGGGCTACCAAGAGAACCCGCCTGTGGACATCCGGCCAAGATGCCCAAGCAAAAACCCGGACCTCGCGGCCCGGGTTTCGATGTTGCAATTGGCGAACGGCTAAAGGGAAAGCCTCAGGCGATCACCCCGAGGCGCGCACGCATCAGGCCGATGCTGTCGAGATCGGCCTGTTCCCGGGCGTTCTCTTCGGCACGCTCGCGCGCATGGTCGCGTTCGTCCAACAGCTCGACTTTCTTCAGCTCCTCGAAAGCCTCGCCCAACAGGCTTTTGGCATCCTCGAGCTGGATCCGCAGTTCATCGGCCGAGCGGGTCAGGTTTTCCCGTCGCTGGATCGCGGCCTTGGCATAGGTCGGATAGGCGAAGTGCGTGGGGTCGTTGATCCCGGCGCGCTCCTGTTCGGACTGGATTTCGCGCTCGAGGTCGACCGACATACGCTGGAAATCGGCGATCATGCCTTCAATCTGGGCGACCCTTCGGCGCTTCTCGTCGACCTGAAATTTCTTCAGGCGGATCAGCGTTTCTCGTGACTTCATCGACTCGTACTCCCCAGAAGTCCCGATCTGGACGCGGGACATGACCGGTATCCCCCAGGGGCCCCACCGGTTTCGCTAGCTGTGTGGCGGGGATGATGGCCTGACAAAGTTAGCGTTCCGTTTCCAAATCCCTCAGGATTTGCTCAAGTTGGCGGTAACCCTCGTTCAGGCTGGTCACCTCGTCCTTGCCCTGGCGCAGGAAGCCCTCGAGCGGCTGATTGAGCCGGATCGACTCGTCGACCTCGGCGCTGGAGCCGGCGCGATAGGCCCCGAGCCGGATCAGTTCCTCCATATCTGCATAGGTCGCCATGACCTGACGCGCCCGGGTGATGACGGGCAGATAGGCCGGATCGGCCGATTTCGGCATGGTGCGGGACACCGATTTGAGGATGTTGATGGCCGGATAGCGCCCGCGTTCGGCGATCGACCGCTGCATCACGATATGGCCGTCCAGGATGCCGCGCACGGCGTCCGCGATCGGCTCGTTATGGTCGTCGCCGTCCACCAGCACCGTAAAGATGCCGGTGATGGTCCCGGCGCCGGTGCCGGGACCGGCGCGTTCCAACAGCTTGGGCAATTCGGTGAACACGGTCGGCGTGTAGCCCTTGGCGGTCGGCGGCTCGCCCGCCGACAGGCCGATCTCGCGCTGCGCCATCGCAAAGCGGGTGACCGAATCCATCAGGCACAGCACGTCCTTTTCCTCGTCGCGGAAGTATTCGGCGATCGCCAGCGTCAAATAGGCCGCCTGCCGCCGCATCAGCGCGGGCTCGTCCGAGGTCGCCACCACGACCACCGACCGCGCCAGGCCCTCCTCGCCGAGATCGTCCTGCAGGAATTCCTGCACCTCGCGGCCGCGTTCGCCGACGAGGCCTATCACCGTGATGTCGGCGTCGACATTGCGCGCCAGCATCGACAAAAGGACCGACTTGCCGACGCCGGAGCCCGCGAAAATACCGAGCCGCTGGCCGCGGCAGCAGGTCAGGAACGTATTGAGCGCGCGGACGCCGAGATCGAGCGGCGCACCGACCCGCTTGCGCGAATGCGCCGGCGGCGGCGAGTTGCGGAACGGCATCGGCGACGGCCCCTGCGGCAGCGGCCCCTTGCCGTCGATCGGCTCGCCCATGGCGTTGATGACGCGGCCGAGCCAGGCGGCCGACGGCCGCACCTGGCTGGCGGCATTGGCGATGACGGCCCGGCAGCCGCGCCGCACGCCTTCGAGGCCGGCGAACGGCATCACCACGGCGTTGTTGCCGGTGAAGCCGATCACTTCCGAGGGGATGAAGCGGTTGCCACCGGTGTCGATCACGATGCGGGCGCCGACCGACATCGCGTGGATGGGACCTGCGATCTCGACCATCAGGCCGCGCACGCCGACCACGCGCCCGTAGATATTGACGCCGTCGATATCGCTGATCTGCTCGGCGAGGGCCTTCATTGCGAAACCCTTAAGTTTCCGCGGTTTGTGGGTCGGACCTTAACTTCGTGTTTACCCGCATCGTTAATCATTACGTCACTGTCTTGGGTGACTGAGAGCACTCGGCCGCAGAACGAAGGTCGGAGTCGCAGGAGTCGGTTAGGCCCGGCTCTTAATGTGGAACTTGAGCGAGAATAGGTACCAAAAGCTGCTTCGGAGCAAAGTCTTAGAGCGATTCGATAAAAATTGCACTGAGAACCCTTGCGAAGAGGAATTAGATTTTGTTAACCATATGTCGTCAGGATCCGAATCAGTTGTTCAAAGGCGTTTTGAGTGCCGCAAGTGCGGCCGACCTGACGCCCGGAGCGGCGACTATAGGGGACTGGCATGCGCGTATTGCTGATAGAAGATGACAGCGCCGTCGCGCAGTCGATCGAATTGATGCTGAAATCCGAGAGTTTCAACGTCTATACGACGGATCTCGGCGAGGAAGGCGTGGACCTCGGAAAGCTCTACGATTACGACATTATCCTGCTCGACCTTAACCTGCCCGACATGTCCGGCTACGACGTGCTCAAGCAGCTTCGGGTTTCCAAGATCAAGACACCCATTCTGATCCTTTCCGGCCTCGCCGGCATCGAGGACAAGGTCAAGGGTCTCGGCGTCGGCGCCGACGACTACATGACCAAGCCCTTCCACAAGGACGAACTGGTCGCCCGCATCCATGCGATCGTGCGCCGTTCCAAGGGCCACGCCCAGTCGGTGATCCAGACCGGCGATCTCGTGGTCAATCTCGACACCAAGACGGTCGAGGTCGGCGGCCAGCGCGTGCACCTGACGGGCAAGGAATACCAGATGCTGGAGCTGCTTTCGCTCCGCAAGGGTACCACCCTGACCAAGGAAATGTTCCTCAACCATCTCTATGGCGGCATGGACGAGCCGGAACTGAAGATCATCGACGTCTTCATCTGCAAGCTGCGCAAGAAGCTCGCCAACGCCTCCGA
>JBGPSI010000209.1:0-8337 GCA_041490045.1 Bradyrhizobium sp. | reverse complement strand
GTGGCTCGTCAGCTAAACGAACGGCCACGTGAGACCTTGCAATTTGAAACGCCAGCAGAGAGATTTAATGCCTGTGTTGCGTCGACCGGTTGAGCCGGCAAGGCCCAAGCGGAAAACATATGCTCGCACTTAGCTTTTCTGCCTTTGACCCTACTCGGACATTGCGACCAGGGGCCTCAGCCTAATGGGATTCAGACTTAAGGCGATAGAGCTTCAGCAAATTAATGGGAAACAGAATAATATGAAGAAGAAAAACCGGGTAGATATGCGCGAACAAGCCGTACAGAACAAACAGAATATTGCTCGCAAGGGCAAGCATCCGAAGAGATCGGATACTTGTCATGCAGAAGCTTGCCAGAACAGCGAGCGATGCCGAAAAGCCAAGCAAATCCAGCGAGCGCACATTGCGCCTCCTAATTATTTCCTAGATTGAAGTCAGCTAGGGAACATTCCTCGGATGGGAGACTTGCGCCAGCTGGTTGCTCGAATTCGAGCTCGAATGGTTGGCCAGAATCGCGATGCCGCCCAGCACAAACAAAGAGCAATAAAGAGCCAGCACGGTCCGTACCCAGCGCCGGTGTGTTGCCTTAGCGACATCGATTTCACCATCTGTGTAGTAAGGATCACCTTCCCCATTTCGACCGAGCAATGAAAGAATTGGGTGACGCCGTCCTCTCCTTTGGGTCGCCTCGGATGCATCAGCGCAGGCTCGGCTTCAGGGGCAAGCTTCGTCGCGCTCGCCTGCGCAGCCTCATCGAGCGGCACGAGTGGCGCGTTGCCCGCTGCGATGGCGGCAAGTTCTTCGTCTGCGATCAGAAGCCGCGCGTCAGAAATTCTTACGATTACGATGTAGCCGATCTCGTCGGCGGAGAGGCGATATTTGATTGGCAAAAACACCGCGCCGATATGGCTAGTTGCAAATACCAGTTCGAGGAAGGCGGTGCTGTTCTTCATCAGCACCGCGACCACGTCGTCGGGGGCCTATCCCGCGCTTGACCAGCCAGCCGGCGACCTGTCGGATGCGTTGGTCGAAGGCTGCGTAGAAAATATCCTCGCCGCGGTATTTCAGCGCACATAGAGCCGGCGTTCGCCGAGCATGAAAGGCGATGAAGCTGGAAAGATTGATTATTTCACCGCTCGATTGGCCCGTTTTCTTCGGCCTCGTTTCCTCTTCCGGTGAATTGACCCGCAATTCATCTTGACGTCATCCCCTTGACCTGAAATTTTCCAAGCCAGAAGGCTTACAAACACTGGGACTGCCGATTTCGTTGCTGCGATGCTGGGAGATCTTTTGCGTCGCAAGGGGAGAAATAGGGCGCCAGCCGGCCTCCGCTATGCGTCGAGCACGCGCGTGAGAAACCAATAGCTGCCCAGCACGGTAATAAGCGCCGACAGCGCATAGACCAGAGTCGCTGTTCTCGCCGGTTTGGTCCTGTCGACGGCCATCAGACGATCCAGCGCGATCAGCGCCGGAACGACGATGGCGACGATTGCCACCTGTCCGATCTCGACGCCGATGTTGAAGGCCGCAAGCGCGGTGATGACAGCGTTCGTCGGCAGGCCGATCTCCCGGAGAGCGCCCGCGAAGCCGAAGCCGTGAACAAGGCCGAATGCAAAGGTGACCCGCCAGCGGCTGTCAATATTGCGTGTGAAGAAGTTTTCCAGCGCGACATACACGATCGACGCCGCAATGGCGGGCTCCACAATCGCGACGGGGATTACGATGACGTTGAGCGTGGCAAGCGAGAGCGTGATCGAATGGGCGATCGTAAACGCGGTCACGATCTTGATTACCGGCACGAGTCGCCGCGCCCACAGTACGACGGCGACCAAAAATGCGATGTGATCGTAACCGAGGAAGATGTGCTCGATGCCGGTAACCAGATATCGATCCAAGGTCGAGAGCAGTGACGGCACGGACGCCGAGAGTGTCACGGTGGTGTTGGCGCCATCGAGCAGCGCCTGCGGGGCGTTGTCACCTTCGCCGATCAGCACCACCTGGCGGGCCGCTGGATCCACGTCGGTCAGTACCGTCGACCGATAGACGATATCGCCGCCGACGGCACGACACGAAAAGCGGTTGCGAAAGATCACACCGTCGCCGTCGGACACCAGCGTGGCCGCGCCCGGCAGGCAGGCGCTACCATCGGCGCCGGTCACGGCGATATGCGCGGTGACGTAGGCGATGATCCGTGCGCTCGACGCTGCAACCAGCGCCGGGTCGACCCGGTCGCGCTGCGCATCGAAAATCCGGGTTCCAGCGAGACGGTCGGCGTCGCTGCCCTTCAGCCCGACCTCGACGCTGACGCTGCGATCATCGCCCAACATCACGCGCGCGGTCGACAGGTTGATCTGGTGCGCCTGCGCCGCGGCCATGGCGCCGAGTGCAATTGCGCCTGCAAGCAGCACGCGCTGCAAGTTCACGACCCTGCTCCGACGGCCTTGAGCAACTCGGTCAGGCGCCTGGGCTCGAACTCCGCAACGGTGACGACCGGGCCATCCGGCGCCAGCCGGGCATAGCGATCGAGCCCGTTGGCCGGCGCGCCGAATTCGAGTCGCGCCAGGGGTGTTGAGCTGTCGCGGGCGTAAAACAGCACGATCAGCGCCGGCAATGCGAGGCCGAACCGGGCGAGATGCGACGCGTCGGCAGGCCCGACGCGGGTTTCCGCCGCAGCCGCATCCAGGGCGCGGAACGCGGCATCGATGATCGCCGCCTGGACGGGATCGGCGGCATGAACATCGCCGGCGGCCGCGTGTGTGTGCTGACCGACGTGCCTGAACCATGCGCCTTTCGCGTCGCGCTCGAAACGCGTGAGCTTGCCGCCGGCAATGATCTCGATGGCCCATACCTGCGCCAGCGAAACCGGCAACAGCAGGTCCGGGCCACGGTCCGCGACGGCAGAGCCGGCCTTGCCGTGCAGCCGCCGCGCCATGTCGAACACCAGCCGCCACTCTTCCATCACATGACGCGGTATCAGATAGACCGTCGGCGCGCCGCCCAGCCTGACATAGTGCGACGTGCCCGCCGGATTGATCGTCCCGAAGTTCACCGTTGCCGCGACGGCGGAATGGGTTTCGAGCACGGCAACCTCGGATGGCGGATCAAGCCCGAACGCCGCAAAGCTCTCGACCGCGAGTTCGCTCCCCGGAATCTCGCGCGACGGCTGGCTGACCCTGAGGAACTTCAATGCCATATCGACGTGCGAAACAAGCTCTGGCGGCGCGGCACCGTCTACGCCTTCGATCGTCCATCCGCCCGGCTGGCGGCGCAAAGTGATGCTGCCGGCGCCCGAGCGAATGTCGACGCGTTCAATCTCGTTCGTCGCGATGGCGACGAGGCCTTTGGACGAGGACGCCAGCTTGCCGCGCAACTCCGGCCATTGCCCGGAAAGAACCAGGGCCAGAAGAATCGCCAGCAGCACGGTGACGGCGAGCGGCAGTTTCCATCGCGCAACCGCACGCATTGCCGCCGGGCCTGTCAACGCCGCCTCCACCACATCGCAACGCCGAAAAGGGCGGTGCCGAGCGGCAGCAAGATCTCGAGCGCGATAAAGGTGTCGCGCATCTGGGCGCTCGTCAGCACGATTTCAGGCAAATTGTAGGTCCGCGGCGCGAGGTTCGGCGACGCGTCGTCCTCGGCAAGCCAGCGCATGATGGCGACCGCCAGGGCGCCATTGGAGACGTAGGAGAAATATTCGTTGGTCGCGAATTTGCTGGTGCCCGTCATCACGAACCGAAAGTGCTTGTCAGGTGGGGCGCCGGGAAAGGCGCCTTCGAGCGCAACGGCGAGCGGCTGGGCGCCGTGCTCGCCTTCAGCGGCCGCCGGTCCACCTGCCGTGTTCGTGATGCCGCCGGCCGCTGAAGGCGGCCGCAGATAGCTGTCCTGGCTGCTGGCGGCAAGCACACTGCCCCTTACCCCCGCCGGTGGCTGGCCGACATGGATGGGCTGCGCCTGGGCAAACACCGTGAGCGCGAGACGCGCGGTGATCGGATGCGGTGGATAATAGGGCACCGCGATCTTGTCCGGGTCCGTGCGGAAATGATTCAGAGGATCGATGATGATGGCCGGTTCGCTCGACAGGCCCAGCGGAGTAAGCAGACTGCGTTGCAGGTCGGCCCCAAGGGGAAACTGCGGATCGATCAGCATCGCGAGACGTCCGCCACCCCTGAGATAGTCGGCAAGGAGGTCCGCTTCACCCGCCGCCAGCGCCGTTCCCGGACCGATCTCGGCAACCACGGTGCAATCGGCTGGAATCGTGCTTGCCGTGGCCATGACGAGGGGGCGCATCTCGAAACCGATCTCGTTGAGCGCAAGTTGAAGGCGATCCAGTTGTTCAGGTTCTGCGACCAGCACGTCATCGGCGCCCGGCGTATCATGCCCCCTCAACGTCTCGACATGACTGAAATGGTAGTGGCCCGGCATCGGGCGGAATGTCTCGCCATGGCCGGTCACGAAGCAGATCGTCTCGACGCGCTGCCGAAGGACGCGCAGGGCGGCGTAGCCGAGCCGCGCGGCGTCGGTGACGTTTTCCACCAGCACCCTGCGCTCACCGGCCTGCAACACCGCCGTATTGTAGGAATGCACGCCGATGTCGCGCGCAAGCCCCGGCTCCTTGTCCAGATCGACGGCACGGAACGCCAGCAGCGGATGGTTGCGTGCTGCGATCTCGATCATGTCCCGTACGGCGATCGCGTTGGGATCGCCGGCGTTGTAGAAATAGGTCAGCGAAAGCGGAGAGCGGAGCTCGTCGATAACGTCGGTAAGCTGCTGCGGCGGGGTGTTCTGTCCTTCGCGGGTCGCGTCGAAATGCAGGTCGTGGCGATAGAGGGCGACGTTGGCGGCAATCGTCACGCCCAGCGCACCGCAGACGATCAGCGCGTTTGCGGCCCAGGCCGTCCACCGCGATCCGCGGCCGCGCAGCGGCAGGCGGACCGCGAGTGCGAACAGCGTCAGCAGGGTAAGCGACCAGGCCGCGAACAACAGGCTGCCCGAGATCCTGTCGCCAAATCCCGCGAAGCCGAGCGCGCCGAACAGGATCGCGGCGGCGATGAGCGCAGCGACGATAAACCGCGACATTAGTCTCTCCTACCGCCGCGCCAGAGCACGCACAGTCAACAGCAGCGTCAGCAGCGTGACGCTAACAAAGAAGCCGACGTCCGAGAGGTAGATCGAGCCCACCGCAAAGGGGCGGAAATGCACCGCGAGCGACATGTTCACCACCAACGTGTCCGCCGGGCTCGGCAGCAGCCAGCCGAAATTATCGATGATCCACAGCAGCATAAAGACGCTGAGCGAGCTCAGCGCCGCGATCACCTGGTTGGCCGTGAGCGCCGATGCCAGCAGCCCGGTCCCGACCAGGGCCGAAGCGAACAACAGCAGGCCGAAATAGCCGCTGTAGATCGGCCCGAAATCGGGATCGCCGAACCAGGCCAGCGTCGCCGCGTAGCAGCCCGAGAGCAGCAGCATGACCACGATCAGGCTCATGCTGGCGAAATACTTCGCCAGCACGATGGCGACCTCGGAGACCGGCGAGGTGAGCAACACTTCCATGGTCCCCAGCTTCCGCTCCTCCGCCAGCAGCCGCATGGTGATCAGCGGCACGGTCAGCATGAACAGCACGAACATCTGGAAGAAGACATGCACCATGCTGGGCTGATGGCTGATGAACAATGTGAGCGTGAAGCTGTAGCCCATGATGAGCAGGAAAACGGTCATCACGGCGTAGGCGATCGGGGAGGAGAACAGCGCCATCTCCTCCTTGCGCAAGAGGACCGTAAAACTTCTCATGCGGTCGCCCTCGACGACCGCCGCGTCAGGTCGAGGAACACGTGCTCGAGATCCGCGCGGCCCTCGGTCAGCTCCGAGACGGGGACGCCGGCCCCGACCAGCGCCGCGATGATGTCCGGAGCAACCGACGGACTTGAGTCGGCCTTGATCAGATAATGCATCGTTCCCGAGCCGGAATCCGGTTCGACGGCGATGTCGTGCACGCCGGCGACGGCGGAGACGACGCCTCGGACGGCCGCTTCCGGAGCGGCCGCCGCAAGCCGCAACATTGTCCCGCCCGATATTCCCTTCAAGGCGTCGGCGGTCAGAAGCGTGCCGTCGAGCAGGATCATGATCCGCGAGGCAATCTTTTCGATCTCGGGGAGGATGTGTGAAGCAATCAGCACGGTGTGGCTTTCCGCGAGCGACTGAATGAGATCGCGAAAGCCGATAACTTGGTACGGATCGAGCCCGCTGGTCGGCTCGTCCAGCACCAGCACCTGCGGAGTTCCCAACAGCGCCTGCGCGATCGAGACGCGCTGCCGGAAGCCGCGGGAGAGCTTGCCGGTCAGGAGCGGCATGACGCGGGTAAGATCCAGCCGCTCGGACGCGGCGTCCACCGCGGCCACTGCCGGAGCCCCGCGCAATCCCTTGAGGTTGGCCATGAAGTGAAGAAACTCGCCGACCCGCATGTGATCGTAGAGCGGCGCGTCCTCCGGCACATAGCTGATCACGCGGCGAACCGCGAGCGAGTCGGTTACGACGTCATGGCCGGCGACCTCGATGCGGCCGGAGGTGGGCACGAGATACCCAGTCAACATGCGGAAGATCGTGCTCTTGCCCGAGCCGTTGGGCCCAAGCAGGCCGACGATCTCGCCCCGTTCGATGGCAAAGGACACGTCGGTAACCGCGCGGCGCGGGCCGTACCATTTGGTGACATGCTGCGCCAGCACAAGCGGTGACATCAACTTACAAGACCCAGATGCCGCAAACAATGCCTCGCTGCGTTCCGCCCGAACACAATCCCGGGCGCGATACCCGGGATTGCGAACCGCTCACCGCGCGGCGTTCGGTCACTCGTAAAATTCGGGCGAATGCTTGTGAGCTTTGTAAACGTCCGGATCGTGCGCGTAGATGATGTCGCCGCCCTCGGCGTCGTGGATTCGCCTGACCCAGGCATAGGCGTCGAGCATACCGACGGGATCGTAAACGCTGCCGACGCTCGGCAGGATGTTCTTTTCGAGATTTTCCTGCAGATAGATGGCATCGCTGGTTAGCACCACCGTTCCCGTCTTGGGCAGACGTACGACCAGGATCTGGCTGCCCGGCGTATGCGACACGGAGCGATGGATGTAGACGCTGTTGTCCCCGAACAGGTCGAGGTCGCCGTCGAGCTCGATGGTCTTGTACTTGCTCGGCATCGGCCCGCCGACGCCGTTGCGCAGCATGGCAAAATCGTCAGTAATGAAGAAGGTGGCATAGCCCGGTGCCGGCCAGAATGCATTCCTGATCTCGTCGCGCTGATATACGAAGGTCGAGTCGAGGAACTTGCCGATATTGCCGGCATGGTCGACGTGGAAATGCCCGAGCACGACGTACTTGATGTCGGCCGGCTTGACGTTGATCTTGCTCAGCTGGGTATCGATGGCGATGTCGGGCGAGCGGCCCGGATCGAGCGCCTTCACGAACGGCCCCCAATAGTCAGCGTTGGTGATGATCTTGTCGTTATTGCCGCAGTCGAACAGCACGTCTCCCTTGGGATGACGTATCAGGAAGAAGCCCACCGGGATCTGGACCTTGCCGCTGGCGCCGTTTTGAATCACCGATTTATCGAGATTGAGCGCGCCTGAGCTGAAGACATAGAGCTTCATCTCTTTCGGTGGCTCGGCCGCCATCGCGCCGGCCGCTGTCAAAAGCAATCCTACGGTCAACGAGCCAAGGAATCTCGCACTACGCTGCAGCATGTGGTCCTCCCTGTTAAATTTAACGCAATTCTTCTCGTCCTCCCTGGTTACCACAAAATGCGCCGATTGTGCAGAGCTCCGTGCGGCACGCACACGACAAAAGCGCGTTGCCTGCTGCATCGCAACAATATGAGGATTGATCGGGCCAACCTCGGGGCTCAGCGCAAACACAGGGTAAGATATCGCGGGCGAATGTCTCACTCGCGCCCAGCTGGTTTACCGATCGAATGCGCGGATCGACATCTCACAACGACGGAAGTTTGAGTTGGTAATGAGAAAAGTGAGAATTAGTAACGCGCCGCCTCCGCCAAACTCCACCCTCTAGCGGGAAGTCGCTTTTTGGTACGAAACGGACCTGCCGACCGTATAGCGCGATGTCTGCTCGCGGGAGGATGCTGTTGAAAAAGTCGAAAGCTGCATCTGTACCAATTTTTGATCCAATCCTAAAACGCGAAGCAATCGACGATTTGGATATCTCCAGTCTCGCTACCGAAGTCGCCTGTGAGTTTTCCGTCCGGCGATGAGGTCCCTCAGATCTCTCCACGAAAGCCACGCCTGCGGTCTTTAGAATTTTTGGCACCTTCGGCAAAACGACTTTTCAACAGT
>JBGPSI010000208.1:0-8435 GCA_041490045.1 Bradyrhizobium sp. | reverse complement strand
GGACATAAAGCTTAACTAACAAGCTTAACCCGCGAAATCTCTTGCGCTATCGCCGAGCAAATAATCGACTCAGGCTTCGGCATTTCGGAAACGGCTAATCGCCCCGACGTCATCCCTTTAAATTCAGGAGCATTGTATCATGAGCGAGTCAAAAAGGCCGCCAATATTTAGCACTATGAATCTCGAGCGCGAGATCGAGGCGGAAATTCGAAGTCGGCCGCCGGTTCGCGAAGGCCAGCCGGCCGACTTTGCTCCACCGTCGGTACGCGCCCCGTCCCTTTCGATGCCGGATTATGTCGAGCATCGCGATGGGGCCACGGAGATCGGCAAGCTGTCGGCGGAGGCCGTTGTCCGCGAATACGAATCCGCGGCAAAAGAAATCGAGGCCATGGGCGTGGAGCTGATTGAGCGCGTCAGGCAATGCGAGGCGATGGTGCGTGATGCGCTCGCCGTGACTGAAGAGATGAAGGAAACCGCAGCGCGTTACCGCGTGGAGGCCAAGCGCATCTTCCTCGAGATCGAAGATTGTTCGCTGGTGACGGCGGAGGTGCGCAAGATCTGCAACGAACTAATCGAAAAGATCGCGATAGACGGTACGCAGAAAGCGAAAAGGGTGAAACGCGTGCCGCCGCCGGACAGCGGGTCCTAGTTACTGATCGTTTTTCGTACCCGGCTTCGTCGGATGAATACCCGCGCCATCGGCGCCGGCAGTCTGCGAATACCACCACGACGCGCCTGCGGCGCGCCGCCGAAACAGGGTCGCGCTCAGGGAGCGCGCCTTCGGCGACCTGTGCAAGGAGACGGCTCGATGAAAAGCACCGAGCGTGCCATCAACGCACCGCAAGGCATCAACGCTCGCCGCGTCGAGGCCACCATTATGGAGAAGATGCCGGCGGACACATGGCTGACGGTCACTCAGACTTCGCGGCTGATCGGCACCGATGAAGGTCGGACCCGTGCGCGGCTGAACCGGCTGATGCGCGAAGGCAAGATCGAACGCAAGCGCGACCAGGGCAATCTGGGCGAAGTCTATCTGTTCAGGAAGCTTTCGTGAGCAACGGCCGCGCGTAGCCCTTGGTGACTGGCGCATCGCGGAGCGGCTCCAATTCCGCCGCAGGCACCTCTCAGACCTGATGTTCGCGCTCGGCGATGTCGGTTCGTCAGGGTAAATCGGGCATCGTTCAAAACAGACCAGGGCCCGAGGTTCACAGCATCAATCAGCAATATTGACCCATTGATGCGCATCATGGCGCCTTGCAATTTCTGTGACCGGTTTGCTGCAGATTCGCAAAGGAAAAGCCGCCATCGGGTCCTAGAACTGCCGACTTTCGGGCGGAGGGTCGCGAGCTTGATGTAGGGCGCGTTCGACGGGGAGTCCGATCATGCAATGTTTGGTTTTGCAATTCTCGCGATCTAGGTAAACGCTGCAGTGGGTCTGCTTCAGTTTACCAACCTTTCGGGGTGGAAAACACGCAGCGCGCGGAACCTTGACGAAGGCTTCGTGGTGCTCGTTCACGTCCCGGATGGCAGCGGTTTGCCATACCACGATGCGTATCTGGTTGGCTGCTCAACCCCTGAGGAGGCTGAACGCAAAGTTAGAGACCTTTACCCCTCGGAGCCGGACGCACGGCTGTATGTGTCGCCTCTCGGTGTCGGCGATACGAAAGATCTCAAGTTAGCGCGGAACGAAGTGAGGGAATGGCAGTGATCCCTATCCGCCGCTCCTTCAATACCGGTACGGCTCGATATCCAGCAGCGGAAACGCGCTGAACACGTGCGGCAGGTTGGTCGGCGCGGCCTGGTGCAGATAGGCCTTGTCGAGTTCGCCGAAATTCCTCACGCCGAGCAGGCCGAGGCAGCGCATCACTTCGTCTTCCAATAGCTCGAGCATCCGCCGCACGCCTTCCTCGCCCTTGGCCGCGAGCGCAAAGCATTGCAGGCGGCCGATGCCGACGAGGTCGGCGCCCATCGCGATCGCCTTGACGATGTCGCTGCCCCGGCTGAAGCCGCCGTCGACCATGATTTTCGCGCGGCCGGCAACCGCGTCGACGATCTCGGGCAGCACATGCATGGCGCCGCGGCCGTGGTCGAGCTGGCGGCCGCCATGGTTCGACACGTAGATCCAGTCGACGCCGTGATCGAGCGCGATCTGCGCGTCTTCCGCGGTGGCGATGCCCTTGATGACAAGCGGTATCCTGAACTTGTCCTTGATCAGTTTCACGGTCCGCCATTCCAGGCCTTTCTGGAAATCGCCGCCGGTGGCGCGGACCCGGCTGGCGCGGACGTAACGCTTGGCGATGTCGCGCTCGCGCCGGCTGTAATGGGCGGTGTCGACCGTCAGGCAGAACGCACTGTACCCGTTGGCGACCGCGCGGCCGACCACATCCTCGACGAAGGCGTCGCCGCCGCGGACATAGAGTTGGTACATCCGCAATGCATCCGGCGCGGCCTCGGCGGTTTTTTCCAGGCCGGGCTCCGACACCGAGCTCAGCATGTGGGCGGCGCCAAAACTGCCGGCGGCGCGCGCGACGCTTGCCGCCGCGCCGGGCTCAAACAGTTCGAGCGCGCCGACCGGCGCGATCACCACCGGCAGCCGCATCCTGCGGCCGAATTGCTCGACGGAAGCGTCGACCTGCGCGACGTTGCGCAGCACGCGCGGCCGGAAAGCAATCTCGTCGAGCGCCATGCGATTGCGGCGCATGGTGGTCTCGGTCTCGGCGGCGCCGACGATGTAATCCCAGGAGTTCTGGTTGAGGTTGGCGCGGGCCTTGACGATCAGTTCGTGCAGGTTCTGGAATTCCTCGCCGCTGGCGCCGAGTTCGACCGATTGCGGCGGGATGCGGGTCGCTTCGTTCATGGTGTCCTCCCCGGGAATGCTTTTGCCCTTCGCTATCGCGTCCCGCCCTTCCGCGCCATCCCGAAAATTGCCATGGCTGGTATCACGGGGTGAGGGATAGGCTTGCCCGCTTCGCCTCGTTTTCATTCCGGGCCAGTGCCACGCCCAAACCAGGCGTAAAGCGCCGGCAGGACGAACAGGGTGAGTGCTGTCGCGCTGATCAAGCCGCCGATCACCACGGTAGCGATGGGCCTTTGAACCTCAGCTCCCGTGCCGGTGGCCAGTGCCATCGGGACGAAGCCGAGGGATGCCACGAGCGCCGTCATCGCAACCGGCCGCAACCGGGTCAGGGCCCCTTCGTAGATGGCGGCCAGCCTGTCACGGCCTTGCGTCATCAGTTGCTTGATGAAGGTCAGCATGACGAGGCCATTGAGTACGGCGATACCCGACAGGGCGATGAAGCCGACGGCGGCCGACACCGAAAAAGGCATACCGCGCAGCCATAGCGCCAGGACGCCTCCCGTCAACGCCAGCGGCACGGCGCTGAAGACGAGCAGCGCGTCGCGAACTGACCCAAGCGCGCTGAACAGCAACAGCAGAATCAATGCGAAGCAGACCGGCACGACGATTTGAAGTCGCTGGCGCGCGGCGATGAGGTTCTCGAACTGGCCACCCCAGGACAACCAATAGCCGGATGGCAGCGTCACCTTCGCCGCGATTTGCCGGCGGGCTTCGTCAACGACCGATTCAATGTCCCGATTGCGTACGTTGGCGGTCACGACGACCCGGCGCTTGCCGTTTTCACGGCTGACCTGATTGGGACCCTCGCTCATCTTGAAGACCGCCAGTTGACCCAGAGGCACCGTGGCATTGGCTTGCGGCAGGGAGACCGGAAGGTTCCTGAGCGCATCGATGTCGTTCCGGATCGAGTCTGCGAGCCTCACCACGATTTCGAAATGCCGGTCTCCTTCGTACACCGTGCCGGCGTCGCGCCCGCCGATGGCGGTACCGATCACTTCCTGAACTGCCGAGAGGTTGAGGCCGCGGCGGGCGATTTCTCCCTTGTCGATCGAAATGTCGAGCACAGGCAGGCCTGCGGCCTGTTCAACCCTGACATCGGTGGCCCCGGCCGTGTTTCGCAAGATGGCCGCGATCCGGTCAGCAGTTTCGAGCAGGGGACTAAACTCCTCGCCGAACACCTTCACGGCCAGGTCCGTTCGCACGCCCGCCAGCAATTCGTTCGATCGCATCTGGATCGGCTGTGTGAGTTCATAGCTGTTTCCCGGCAGTTCCTGCACGGCGGCTTCGATCTGTTCGAGAAGGTCAGCCTTGGTGAGTGCCGGGTCAGGCCATTCGGTCTGGGGCTTCAGGATGATGTAGGTATCGGAGATATTGGGTGGCATGGGGTCCGATCCGGTTTGGGCCGTGCCGGTCTTGGTGAATGCGAACGCGATCTGCGGCAGGCGGCTGACAGCTTTCTCGACATCGAACTGCATGCTATGGGCCTGGCTGAGCGACGTACTCGGAATGCGGGTGGCGGTAAGCAGAACGTTTTTTTCGTCGAGGGTAGGGATGAATTCGCCGCCGAGTCGAAAGAATATCAGCAACGAGCACCCGAACAGGATGGCCGCAGCAACAATGACGGGTAATGGATGAACGATCGCACGCTTTAACCAGGGCGCGTAGCCGGACTTCAGGTACCTAACCGACGCGTTGTCGCCTTCGGTCACCCTGCCGGTGACGAAAATGGCGATCAGCGCCGGAACGAACGTGATAGAAAGGACGAAGGCAGAGACCAGCGCGAGAATGACCGTCACCGCCATCGGCTCGAACATTTTGCCTTCGACACCGCTCAAGGTCAGTAGCGGCACGTAGACCAGCATGATGATCGCCTGTCCATAGACACTCGGGGCGATCATTTCCTCCGCGGAAGCCTGAAGCGTCGCCAATCGCTCGGATGTGGTTAGCGGCCTCCTGGCCGCGGCTTGGCGTTCGGCCAGCCGTCGCAGCGCATTTTCGGCGATGATGACCGCGCCATCGACGATCAGGCCAAAATCAAGCGCACCGAGGCTCATCAGGTTGGCGCTTATCCTGCCCTGTAGCATGCCGGCCGCTGTGAGCAGGATGGCGAGCGGTATGACCATCGCCGTGATCACCGCCGCACGAAAATTGCCGAGCAGCGCGAACAGTACGAAAATAACCAGCAGCGCGCCTTCGGCGAGGTTGGTCGCTACCGTATGGATCGTCGCATCGACCAGTTCGGTCCGGCTGAGGATTGTCCTGGCCTCAACGCCCGCAGGCAACGTGCCGCGTATCTCCTTCAGTTTGCTATCGACAGCCGCCGCTACGGTGCGGCTGTTGCCGCCGATCAGCATCAAGGCGGTGCCGATCACGACTTCGCGGCCGTTCTCACTGGCGCTGCCGGTCCTCAGTGCGCCGCCAACGACGACGCCGGCGACGTCGCCGATGCGGATCGGCACCGCGCCGCGCGTCGCAATCACGACGTTGCGGATGTCCTCAACGTTCTCCAGCCGACCGCCGGTGCGAACCACAACGCCTTCGCCGCTTCGCTCGATGGTGCTTGCACCACGGCTGAGATTGTTGGCTTCGAGCGCTGCAACGAGTTCGTTAAACGACAGACCCAGGCCCATCAGCTTCGACGGATCCGGCTGCACGTGGTATTGCTTGACATATCCGCCGATGGAATCCACGTCGGCAACCCCTGCGACGCTTTTGAGTTGCGGTCGGATGATCCAATCCTGAACGGTCCGCAGATATGCCCCCCGCTCGATATCAGTGGTCAGCAGTTGGCCCTCCGGCGTCAGATAACTACCGTCAGCTTGCTTTCCGGATCGGCCTGAAGGGGACACGCTGGCGTCTGCGAAATCGACAGCCCACATATAGATTTCACCGAGGCCGGTGGAGATCGGCCCGAGCCGCGTTTCGACACCGGGCGGCAGACCCGCGCGAACCTGGACCAGCCGCTCGCCGATCTGTTGCCTTGCGAAATAGATGTCTGTCTTCTCGGCAAATACCGCCGTCACTTGTGAAAAGCCGTTACGTGATAAGGATCGGGTGCTCTCAAGACCGGGGATGCCGGCAAGCGCGGTCTCGATCCGGAACGTCACTTGCTTCTCGACCTCGGCCGGCGACAGCGCCGGTGCGGTCGTATTGACCTGCACCTGCTTGTTGGTGATGTCCGGCACGGCGTCGATCGGCAGCCGGGTCAGCGACCAGGCGCCCAATACCACCGCAACCAGGCTGAACAACACAACGAGCCAGCGGCGTTGAATCGAAAATCGAAGGATTTGGCTGATCATCGCGCCGCCCTAGTCGTCGTGGCCGATCTCGGCCTTGCCGAGATCGGCCTTGAGGACGAACGTGTTGGTGGTCGCGATGCGCTCGCCCGCGGCAAGACCCTTGTTGACTTCGGCCTGCCGCGCATCCTGTCTTCCGACATCGACCCTTCGGGCCTCGAAACCATGCGCCGTGCGAACGAATACGACGCTTTCACCCTTCAGCGATTGCAAGGCCGACTTGGGCACCACGATCGCGGCCGGCGACTCATCGGCCGGAATCTCCGCCGTGACGAACGACCCCGGCCGCCACCTGCCGGCGGCGTTGTCGACCGATGCAATTACACGGGCGGCGCGGGTATCCTTGTCGAGCAGCGGGCTGATGAACATGATGTTTGCAGGCGAACTCTCGCCGCCAGCTGTGACCGTGATCCGCTGTCCTTCATGAATAGCTGCGAGGTGCGCGGGAGAAACCGCCAAATCGGCCCAGACCGTACTCAGGTCGACGATGACGAACAGCTCACTTTCCAGCCCTTCACGGCCAACAAGCGAGCCAAGGTCGACGCGCCGTTCGGCAACCCGGCCGGAAATAGGTGAACGTAGTTCCTGTCGGCGCAATGTCTCGACCGGTTGCTGGGGCAATGCCTCGATTTGCTCCTGGGTCAGGCCGAGGGCAAAGAGCTTTTGCCGGGCGATCTCTTGCTTGACACGAGCATCCTCGAATGTGGTGCGCGCCCGGAGAAAATCGTTCTCACTCAGGAATTTTCTCTCGAACAGCATTTTTGATCGGTCGAACAAGGTCTGCTGTAAATCGAACACCAGGCGCGCCGCCAGATATTCGCTCTTCGCGTCGGCTACCTCGCGGCTCTCGATGATGGCAACCACTTCGCCGGCTTCCACGCTATCGCCGAGACGCTTGCGCAACTCCGCGACCGTTCCCAGCAGTCTTACCGCCACGCGAGCGATGTGGTCACCGCTCGGCACGATGGTGCCCGGCACAACGACGCGCTTGCGCAGCACACCGGCCCCGGCTTCGAATACCGAAAAGTTGCCGACCTCGACCTGCCGGTCGCTGAGTTTCACCGCCGCGTCATCGTGATTTCGGTCGCCTGCAGCGGGCTTGTCGTCGCCAGCCGCAACGGGAAATACAACGCCAAGCAAGAGCCCAGCCGCGAGCAACCAGATTCTAATCATGTTCAAGTTCCGTGCCGAGCATCGAATCGCCCGTGACTTCGCCAAACCGTTCCAACGCGTGCGAAGATACGCGCTGCTTTTCGTGCAGGGCGTCTCCCAATGGACCTCAAAGGTCCATGCTGATGGTCAGGCGCGCGGCGGCTTGAACAGGGGAAGTCCGGCGAGCGTGGCAGGAGATTGCTGCTGGCCGAAAGAAGGCGCACGGGGGATCATATCTGCCGGAAGTGCGACGGCGGCAATGTGCTGGGCGGTGACGTGCGAAAGGCAGTGCCCGCTGTGGCACGGCAACTGCTGTTCCGGAACGTTCGGTGCCGAGCCATGGTCGAAGTTGATCGCAACCGTTGGGTCATCGGCGTTGGCGAACGCCAGGTCGCAGCCCGCGCAGTGCATAAGCGAAAAAAGCAGACCGAACGTCAGCAGCAGAACAAACGGCAGTCGGCCAAACCGACTTCCGGTCGATGCTTCTGCGATATGCTCGGCCTTAGCCATCTTCCTCCGACAGGCAACTTCGAGGATTTATTATATCAGGCAACGTGGTCGGGTGCGAGTGCGCAGGGCGCGTCTGGACCAGTTTCAATTTGCAAGGTCGTGTGCTGAATACCGACACGGGCATGAACGTGATGGTCTTGATGCGGGTGGCTTTTTCATAAGGGGGGTGGAATGTCATCAGGGGGGAATGTCTTGGACCGCGTTCCCGGCCTAGATATTCACGATCAAGGATGAATACTATTACGGCAGACCTCGCTCTGGTGGATCAGCGCCTCCGATAGGCGACGTTCATCGTGTCCTCCCCGGAGATGCTTTTCTTTGGCTATCGCGTCCCGGCCTTCCGCGCCATCCCGAAGATTGCCATGGCTGGTATGAAGGCTGTCACGGCGGGGACGCGCAACCCGACGGGCAAATCAGTGCGCTGTTTTTCAGGGTGCCTGTCCAGCCCCTTTCGAAAAAATATTCTGATTTTCCGAAAGCGCAAATCACCTTATATCCGCAGCCGTCCCGCTCCTTGGGAGGGGCGTTGCGCAACGTCACGAAACGCGGAGCGGGATGCGGTGGACGCTGGGTGCGCGCTTGACGGGCGATGCGGCTGGCGGACGGCGAAGTCGTGTGGT
>JBGPSI010000207.1:0-8523 GCA_041490045.1 Bradyrhizobium sp. | reverse complement strand
CTTCACGTCGCCCGCGTGCTGGCGATGAGCCTCGACAGCGCGCGACCGAACCCCTAATCCTCACTTATCGCAAAGGAACCGATCCATGTCCGAACTGACCCTCGACGTCGCCCGCAAGATCCTTGATGCCGCGCTGGCAAAAGCCGTCGAGAAGAAGCTGAATCCCCTCGTCATCACCGTGCTCGACGCGCGCGGCTGCGTGAAAATCTCCGCGGCGCAGGACGGCACCAGCCTGCTGCGTAGCGAGATCGCCCACGGCAAGGCCTATGGCGCGCTCGCCATGGGCATGGGATCGCGGGCATTGTTCCAGCGCGCGCAGGAGCAGGCCTATTTTGTCGGTGCGGTGAACACGCTGGCGCAAGGCCGCCTGGTGCCGGTGCCCGGCGGCGTGCTGATCCAGAGCGGCGGCGTCCTGCTCGGCGCCGTCGGCGTCAGCGGCGACACCTCGGACAATGACGAGATCTGCGCAATCGCGGGCATCGAAGCCGCCGGATTGAAGGCTAATCCGGGCTGACCGGCCGATTGCCCCGCTCTAGTCTGGCGTCCCGTCCGATAACTTATTTCGTCGCGCCGATCCCGGGCGCGGAGCTTCCCGGATGCTCATGGATCGGTCGAGGTACCCTTAGGAAGCTTAAGGCAGCCTTACCTGAGCTTCTGTCGGGCCTGGTCATCGTCCGATCGGGATCACATCCGTCATGGTGGGCGCCGCGCCAGGGTCAGGTTCCAGGCCTTGTCCAGATTGCGGGCCTCGGCGAGTGCGGCCGCGTTCGGCAACAGGGTCGACTCGAGGTCGGTCTCGGTGAAGTCGGCGCCGGCGAGATTGGCGTTGGAGAGGTCGGCTCCCGCAAGGTCGGCGTGGTTAAGGTTGCAGTTCGCCAGATTGGCATTCTGCAGTTTTGCAAATTCGAGATTGGCGCGCGAGAGATTGGCGCCGCTCAGATCCGCATTCCTGAGATCGGCGGATTTGAGCACGCCACGCATCAGGCCCATCGACTGGTTGTGCATGTCCGCGCTGAGATCGGCGCCGGCAAGCTTGGCCCCGATCAGGCTGGCACCGGAAAGATCTCCCGTTATGCGCGCGCCGCTCAAATCGGCGCCGCCAAGCTTGGCGCGTTGCATCTGCGTGCTGAGCAGCGACGCCTTGACGAGGGATGCCTCCGTCAAATCCGCGTCGATCAGCCAGGCCTGGTTCAGGATGGCCCGATCGAAGCGCGCGCCTTTCAGATCTGTCCGGTTGAGCTTTGCCAGGCGAAGATTGCTGCCGGAGAAGTCGAGGCCCGAGAGATCGATGTGCGACAGCCGCTTTCCTTCCAAATCTGCAGAGCGTTGGTCCCCGGGGCCTTGAGGTGCCGCCTTGAGGAGCGCGTCAACCTCGGCGCGCGTCATCTCCGATGTCGACATTTCCGGACTGTTGAGGTCGACGTAGCGCAGCAGATCCTGCGAGACGGCGTCACCGGGATGAACCAGCAGCGCCGCCATCGACACAAGGGCAAATGCGAAACGAAACAGCATCGCGTCTCTCGGCCTGCCCAGCTTTGATCGTAGCACGAAAAAGCAGCACAGTCTCCGGCCCGTTCAAATTTCCAGAGCGGTTTATCGCACAGGCGCCGGATGGCACATTCTAACGTGTGTGTCGTATTCCGACGCCTGCATCCCTGCCAGATACTTGCCGGGGCGGCATACACTCGCGGCAGGTTGGCTGCTCTACACCGACCAATACTGCGGATGGTGATAGACCGCGGAGCGATCGCCCCAGTCGAAAGCCTCGCCGTCGAGCTCCGATGGGCCGCTCCGAAGTTCTTCTAACGTCAGGTTGGTTGTGTAGGCCTTACGCGCCACATCGTACCGCAGCGAATCCCAAGGCACCGGATAGTGGTGTACCTCACCTTTGAGTAACCCGCCGCATCTCACGACCGCGTAGGCAACTGTTCCGCTCTTCTTTTCGAGCATCAATCGCTCGATCGTGCCGATTTTCTCATCGCTGCGACCGTAGACCGATGCAGTCTCTACGTGGTCGCTGGGAACCAGGGTATGAGGCATGGCCAACTCCCTGCACTTCTTCGCCACCGAACATTCGCTGTTCAGTAGACGCACTTGATCGCACTATAAGGCAGAACCAGTCCCAAAGCTTGGGTCTCCAACATCGCCGCATGCGATATATTGCGGCGCAATAGCAGGGGATCCCGATTTTTTAATCGCGCCGTCCCGCACGTGGGAGCGGGATCGCCCTCTCCCGTTCATCGAAGGAACGTTGCGGTCCCCTCAGCTTTGATGCGGTCCCCGCATCATCTTCATGGCGTCTTCGATGTGGCGCCACTCCCTGGCTTCTTCGGTGTCGCCCGTGTTCTCGCAAGCCTGGGCATTCTGGGCCGCCTGGGCGATAGCCTCGAGGCCGTGCTTCTCGAACATCTGACGCGCGATCACGTGAACCTGTATTTCGGATATCATGTCGCTCTCCTCAAGTTCGACCATGCCCCCGAACCGCAGAGACCGATGCCTGCCCGATCCAAGCGCCGGCGAACCGGAAGTCTCGATCAGTCTGCAATTTTACGCCTCTCCATCAGAAAAGAGGAGAGCAGTTTGCGAGCAAGCGATGCTTGTGCAGCGCACCAAAGGCAACATCCGCAATGCAGTGGGCATGGCCGTTTGGTACCCGAGATGGAAGACGCCGACGGTATAGTATGGTGGACGTCGGGGCACTCCGCATTCGCGCAAGCAGATATTCGCAAATGCCGGTACCAGCCATCATAACCGCTTCAACCCGGCCTTGGATGTTTTTCCGAGCACTATCCCTCTAGAGTAAATCCAACCCGCAAGGTGACCTGGTAATGGCCAACAGATCCATTTTCGATGTGGCCTCTCGTTTGTACAACTTCGAACCATTTCATATAGCGAATGGTCTTTGATGCGCGGGATATGGCATTCTGAATGGCATCTTCGATACTTTTTTCGGAAGATCCGACGAGTTCCAGGATCTTATAAACATGATCTTTCATTTCAGTAATATCTGACATGGCGAACCTCCGTTGCAGTGTCAGTGGGGCAATCCGGGGCTTATCTCCTCCTACGCAGAGTTTTAATCCGATCGTGCGCCAAGTCCATTCCGGACGATCTCACCCTGGAATTACTTCCCCGGCCACGAGGGCTTGCGCTTCTCGCCGAACGCCTTGAGCCCCTCCTTGGCGTCTTCCGTCATCGCCAACAGCGCGATCTGGCTTTCGGTGTAGGCGATACTCTCATCGAACGACATCGAGGCGATCGCGCGCATGGCGTACTTGCCACGCCGGATCGCGGTCGGCGATTTGTCGACGATGCGGCCGATCAGCCAATCGACCTTGGCGTCGAGTTCGGCCGACGGCACGACATAATTGAGGAGCCCTGCGGCCTGCGCCGTCTTCGCGTCAAAGGGTTCTCCGGTGAGCGCCCACTCGTTGATCAGGCGGCGCGGCGCGATGGACTGCAACAGCGCCATCACCTGCATCGGGAACACGCCGACCTTCACTTCGGGCAGGCCGAACACCACGTGGTCGGCGGCAACCGCCATGTCGGTCATGCACAACAGGCCCATGCCGCCGGCCATGCAGACGCCGCCGACCCGCGCGATCGCGGGTTTGGTCGCATTCTGCGACAACCGCAAGAGATCGGCGTAGTCGACATTGGGCCTGGCAAAATCCATTGCAAAGGCGGCACCCGAGTTCTGCAGGTCGGCGCCGGCGCAGAACGCCTTGTCGCCCGCCCCGGTCAGGACGATGGCGCGCACGTCCCTGTCGTCATGGGCGGTGCGATACCCCCTGGCGATACCGGCGATCACCTCGCCATTGAGGGCGTTGCGCTTGTCCGGCCGGTTGATGGTGATCCAGAAGGCCTGCCCGCGCTTCTCGCACACGACGCTGTTGTTGTCGGTCATTTCCCTGCCCGCTTTGCCATTATCGGCGGACATTAACGGCAGGATGGCCGGCGACTGCAAGGGCGATTTAGCTATTCCCGGGGACTGACGCAGCCGCCTTCCTCGCCCAGACCTTGTTGTCGTGGAATGCCGCGCCGCCGATCGGGGCGATCGAGGTGGCCCCCGTCAGCGTATTGATGCCGCGGCCACCGATATGGTCCTTGTTCGGGTGGATGGATTCAGCGATCAGCACCCCACGGCGCAGGCCATCGAACAGTTTTGCGATCAGCGTGGTCTCGCCCCTGTCGTTGCCGAGGGTGACGGCGTCGCCGTCGGAAATCCCGAGCGGCGCGGCGTCCTCGGGGTGGATCATCACGCTCGGCGCGCCCTCGCGCGCCTGCGACGACGGCGTCTCGTTGAAGGAGGTATTGAGGAAGCTGCGCGACGGGCTGGTCGCAAGCCGGAACGGATGCGTGTCATCCGCCTGCTCGATGATGGTCCAGTGATCCGGCAGCGCCGGCATCTGCTCCCACGCCCCCATCAGGCCGGCATTGCCGATCGGCGGATGCGCCCAGTCGGCCTTGAAGTGGAACTTGCCGTCCTTGTGCGCGAAACCGTCGAGGTAGTGCGAGGTGCGAAAATCCGGCTGCAGGTCGCGCCACAGATCGGTCTCCAAGGTCGCGATGTCGCCGTGTCCACTCTTCTTCAGCGTCGCGTCGATCAATTCGCGCGGCGACATTTCGAAGCCGGGATGCACGGCGTTGAGGCGGCGGCCGAGCCCCTGCAGCACTTCGTGGTTGGAGCGGCACTCGCCGGGCGGCTCGATCAGCTTGGCGCCGACCGAAATATGTTGGTGGCCGCCGCCGTAATAGAGATCGTCATGCTCCATGAACATGGTGGCGGGCAGCACGATGTCGGCCATTTGCGCGGTCTCGGTCATGAACTGCTCGTGCACCGCCATGAACAGGTCTTCGCGGGCAAATCCCTTGCGCACCAGCGCCTGCTCGGGCGCGACCGTCACCGGATTGGTGTTCTGGATCAGCATCGCCTTGACCGGCGGGCCGCCGTGCAGCGCCTCGGCGTCGCCGGTCAGGATGCGCCCGATCTTGGACTGATCCAGCACCCGCGTGGAGTGATCGATCGCATCGTGGCCCTCGATGATGGATTCGTTGAACTTCCACAGCGCGTAATTGTTGAAGAACGCGCCGCCGCCTTCGTACTGCCAGGCGCCGGTCACCGCCGGAATGCACAGCGCCGCGTGCATCTGCGCCGCGCCATTGCGGCTGCGGGTAAACCCATAGCCGAGCCGGAAGAACGAACGCTTGGTCTGGCCGACCAGCCGCGCAAACGCTTCGATCTCCTGCACAGGAACGCCGCAGATCGATGAAGCCCATTCCGGCGTCCGTGTGGCCAGATGCGCTTCCAACTCCGCGGGGCAATCGGTGTAGCGCTCCATATAGGCGCGATCGGCAAACCCCTCGCGGAACAGCACATGCATGACGCCGCAAGCGAAGGCGCCGTCGGTGCCAGGCCGCAGCACGATCTTGATGTCGGCTTGCTTCATGGTGTCGTTGTTGTAGATGTCGACCGCCGCGATCCTGGCGCCGCGTTCCTTCCGTGCGCGCATCGCGTGCGTCATCACGTTGACCTGGGTGTTCACGGGATTGGTGCCCCAGATCACGATCAGGTCGGAGACGCCCATCTCGCGCGGATCGACGCCGGCGATCTTGCCGGTGCCGATGGCGAAACCGACGCGGGCGACATTGGCGCAGATGGTCGAGTAGAAGCGCGAATATTTCTTCACATGCGCAAGGCGGTTGATGCCGTCGCGCATCACCAGCCCCATGGTGCCGGCATAGTAATAGGGCCACACCGATTCAGCCCCGAACTCGCGCTCGGCGGCATTGAAACGATCGGCGATTTCGTCGAGCGCCTCGTCCCAGGAGATCCGTGCGAATTGCCCGGAGCCCTTGGATCCGGTGCGGCGCAGCGGATGCATCAGCCTGTCCGGGTGATGGATGCGCTCGGCATAGCGCGCGACCTTGGCGCAGACGACGCCGGCGGTATAGGTCTGCAGCTTGGAGCCGCGCACCCGGCCGATCGACGAACCGTCGATCACCTCGACATCGAGCGCGCAGGCCGACGGGCAATCATGCGGACAGGTCGAATGCCGGATGTCGATCTTGGCCTGCTGGTTCATGACACAATTGCTACCATCAAAATCGGGGGCAGCCGAGCGCATTTATCCGGCATATCGCGACGAAAACAGCAGCGCCCCATGCGCTATGCGCCGAGGTAAGCCCCGCCATTGCTGTGGATCGCCTGGCCGGTGACGTAGCGCGCGCCGGGGCCGCACAGGAACCGGACGGCTGAGGCGACATCTTCCGGCCTGCCGCGCGCGCCGGTAATGGTCTGATGGGTCAGATGATGGGCGGGTTCCGGCTTGTCCTTGGGCCGGGGCGTGCCGATCAGGCCGGGAACGACGCAATTCACGGTGATGCCGTCATCAGCCAGGTCATGGGCCAGCGCGCGGGTGAAGCCGACGATTCCCGCCTTCGCCGTCACCACATGAGCGCGGTCCTTTGCGCCGGTATGGGCGGAAAGGCCGCCGATATTGACGATGGTTCCCGATCCGCTTTGCTTCAACGCGGGAAGGCAGGCCTTCACGCAGTGAAAGGTGCCGTCGAGCGTAACATCCATGATTTCGCGCCACTCGGCGTAGCTCATCTCGGCAAAAGGCTTCTCACGCCGCAGCGCCGCATTGTTGACGAGGATATCCAGACGACCCAACTGTTTCATCGCCACGTCCGCCATCGCCTGCACGGCCACAGCGTCGGCCACATCGCCGATATGGACCAGCGCCTTGCCGCCTCTGGCCGCGATCTCGCGCGCGACCGCGTCCGCCTCGCCCCGGTTGCTGCGCGCATTGACAACGATCCATGCGCCGGCCTCGGCCAGTGCCAGCGCAATGGCGCGGCCGATGTTTCGCCCGGCGCCGGTGACGATGGCGACCTTGCCGCCGAGTTCGTTGTTGCCGGCCATGGTTTCCTATCCGCGAAGCGATGAAAGATCGATGCGACCATCGTAAAGCGTCGCCAGCAGCTTCAGCGTCGCATCGCTCTGCGCTTTGGTCCAGCCGCCGTGCTGGGCGTTGAGCACGAATTTATCGGTGAGGTCCTGGCGGGTCAGCGGTTCCTGCGCGCCGCCGCGCAAATGCGGCTGCCGCTCCTCGATCACGCTGCCGTCCTTCAGGGTTGCCCGGATGTGGCCGGTATAATTGTTCGGATAGGGATTTTGCGGATCGATCACGAACTTCACCTTGGCCGCCAGCGCGAGCACGCGCGGGTCCTTGATCGCGGCCTCCGTGAATGCGCCGAGCCCGACCCCGCCATGGACGAAACCGGTCGCCAGCAGATACGGCGTCGCGAATTTTGCCGCGTAGCCGTTGGGCGGACGCTGCTTTGCCGCCAGGGGCTCCCAGAGTCGGTGCACCGTCCCCTCCGCCACCTCGCAGACGATGTCACTGATGTCTTCGGCCTTGATGCCGCCTGCGGCCAGCCGCCGGGCGCAATCGATGTAGGGCTGCGCCATGGTCCCGCAAGGGTAAGGCTTGAACGCCAGCGTATCCGTCACCCAGCGCGTGCCGAAATCGCCGATCAGCGCGTCGTAGTCGCCGTAGGTGGTATGGGCAAAACCATGAAACAGCCCATGCACGCCCTCGAACACCGTGCGTGGCCCGACAAAGCCCTGCCGGGCCAAGAGCGCGGCGCGAAGGCCCGATTGCGCCGCCCAGCCCGCATGCAGCCGCTTGGTCCAGGCGCCTTCGGCGAGATATTCGATGATGCCGCCAGCCATGCTGCCGGCAATGCCGAGCGCATCGACGATCTGCCGGGCGTTGAGGCCAAGTGCGGCGCCGACGCCGGCCGCAGCCCCCATCGCGCCAAAGATCGCGGTCGGGTGAAAGCCGGCCTTGTGCACGGCTTTCGGCACCACGAGGCTTAAACGACAGAGAACTTCAGTACCGACCGCAATGCCCGTCAGCGCCATGCGGCCATACGGATTGTGCCGCTCGCAGGCCGCCAGGACCGCCGGCACGATCACCGCGCCGGCGTGCACCGGACCACCCTCAAAGGTGTCGTCGAAGTCCTCGCCATGGGCCGCGGTGCCGTTGACGAAGGCCGCGCCCGACGCGGTTAGAGTCCGGGCATGGCCGATCACCGTGCAAGGGCCGTCATCGTCCCAACCGGCAAGCGCACTTCCAACGTAATCCTCGTTGCGGGCGGTGACGCAGAGGCCGACCACATCGATCAACAGGTCCTCGCATTTGCGCAACGTCGGCGCCGGGAGCTTGCCCGGCGTCAGCGCGACGATCTTCTCGGCCAGCGCTTCTGCGACCGAAATCCTGGGCAATTGGGAATTCATCGGCGCATCAGACGTGGAACAGCCTGGTGTAGTGCGCCTTGATCGCGTCGCCCTGTTGCTCCACCGCAGCCGCATCGTCCTTCATGGTCTTGATGTCCTTGAATGGCTTCCGTCCCGGCTTCTCCTGGGTCTGCGGATGCACCGAGCGCAGCCCGCCGACGTCGACGATGAGTTGCTGGGCCTCGCGGCTGAAGCAGAACGACTGGAACAGCTTT
>JBGPSI010000206.1:0-8647 GCA_041490045.1 Bradyrhizobium sp. | reverse complement strand
CGATCAGCGCGTTCGGCACATGGGCCATCACGATGATGGGTTCGAATTTCGCGGGCTCGAAGCCGAGTTGCGGATAGAGATTCTGGTTGATCACCAGCGGCGGCGGCGGACACGAAAGCAGCGTGTAACCGTCGGGAGCCGCGTGATAGACGAAGTCGGCCCCGATGTTTCCCGCCGCTCCGGTGCGGTTCTCGATGATCACCGGCTGGCCCCATTTGCGCGACAGCCAGTCGGCGACCAGCCGCGGCACGGCGTCGGCGGTGCCGCCGGCGGCGAAGGGCACGATGATCTTGACGGGCCGGTCCGGATAATCGTCGGCACGCGCCGGCGTGGCTGACGGCGCCGACAGGACGAACAAGAGCGCCAATGCGGCTGCGGTTCGGCCGACCGGGACCAAAAGCTGGGTGTACGCGCCGGACATGAGACTCCTCCCCCGATTTTTCCACGGTTGGACCGTGCTTGATGGCAAAATGCCTTGCTCTGTGTGAGAGTACAACCGCGCAGGCCTGCTTTCTGCCGTTTGTGACAAGGAGTTGAATGGTGCAGTCCCGTCTGAATGTCGTGATCGTGGGAGGCGGTATCGGCGGCCTGTTCGCAGCCAATGCGCTCCTGGCCCAGGGGATGCGGGTTGAGGTCTACGAGCAGGCACCCGCGATCGGCGAAGTCGGCGCCGGCGTGTTTCTCACCCCCAACAGCGTGCGGCATCTGCAACGGATCGGACTGGAGCCGGCGGTGGAAAAATGGGGAGCGCGTGTCGGCCACGGCTCCCACTACTTCCGGCATGACGGGGCGCCGATCGCGCCGGTCCAGGTGACCGACTCCGCAGGGTGGAATGCGACGTTCGGAATGCACCGCGCCGACCTGGTCGAAATGCTGGCGGGCGCCCTGCCCCCCGGCACCGTTCATACCGGGCATCGCGCCACCGGTTTCGACCAGGACGGCAAGCTCGCGCGCGTGTCGTTTTCCAACGGCGCTTCCGCCGAGGGTGACATCGTCATCGCCGCGGATGGCATCCATTCGGAGCTTCGGCCCCATGTGTTCACGGCATCCCAGCCGGTGTTTTCAGGATCGGTCGCTTACCGCGGCCTGGTGGCGCATGAGCACGTTCCGGACTGGCCGACCGACAGCTGGCAAATGTGGCTCGGCAAAGGCCGGCATTTCCTCGCCTTCCCGGTACGCGCCGGCAAGCTGATCAACTATGTCGGGTTCGTGCCGACCGACGAGGAGATGAAGGAATCCTGGTCGGCTCCCGGCGATCCCGAGGTGCTGCGGCAGGCCTTTGCCGAATGGGATCCGCGCATCGCCCAATTGTTGCGCGAAGTTACGATGACGTTCCGCTGGGCGCTCTACGATCGCGAGCCGCTGCCGGTGTGGACCAAACAGAGGCTGAGCCTGCTCGGCGATGCCGCACATCCGATGCTTCCGCATCTCGGACAGGGCGCCAATCAATCGATCGAGGACGGCATAGCGCTCGCGACCATCCTGGCGCGCGCGGACCGGACGACCGCGCCCTCCGCCCTGCTCGCTTACGAACAGTTGCGCCGGGAACGCGTCGCGCAGGTGCAGCGCGGCGCGCGCGAGAACGGGCTGCGCTACGATTCCGCCTATTCCGATCTGGGTGTGCGAGACGCCGAGATCACCGCGCATGCCGCCTTCCGCAAGCGGCTCTACGATCACGACGTTGTTCCGGACGCGCAGGCCATAGCGGCAGCGCTGGCGTAGTTGCCCGGGTTCGGTGGCTGCAGGAGCGACCTAGGCGCCGGCCGCCGGCAGACTGGCTGCGGCAATCGCGACGATCTCCGCGATACGGCGTCCGATCCGGGACGGCGTCGCACGCAGCAATGAACGCAGTTTTCGCATATCGCCGGTTCCTTCCGCGCCGGCGGAACAATCGTTCCGCGCAGAGCGCCTTGGGGGAGGATGGGACTGCCCGGGTTGCGTGTCGAGACGCCCGCGAAAATAGCAACGCGTGCATCGTCCGATCCGGACCCGACAGTGGATTTATTGCCGAAATGAAGCCCGCAACGGCGAAAATCTTCTCCGCGAAAATTCCGGGTGCGCCGACCCGTCGTCAATGAAATCCTTGCAACTACAGCACGCGACGATCACGTCGGCGACCGACAACACCACCGGGGTCTTCGTCGTCCCCGGGTCAAACCCGGCGTCCACGATCAGCGGACTTCCGGCCTTCTGCCGGGTCACCGCGACCCTGACCCCCAGTTCGGATTCCAGCATCAAGATCGAGGTCTGGTTGCCCGAAACCAGATGGAACGGCAGGTTCCTCGGCACCGGCGGCGGCGGATTCCAGGGCGTGATCACCTACAACGAGCTCGCCGCCGGCATCAGCGCCGGCTTTGCCTCGACCAACAGCGATCTCGGCACCGGTTCATCCGGATGCAGCCCGCTCTACTGCGGTTCGGACGGCAACATGGGCAATCCGCTGGCGATTGCGTTCGGCGATCCGTCGGCGCCGTCGACGGGTTTGTTCGGGCATCCCGAGCGGATCAAGGATTTCGGCTTCCGGGCGATCCACCTGATGACCGTGCACGGCAAGGAAATCGGCAACGCGTTCTACGGGCAGAAGGCCCAACGGGCGTACTTCGCCGGATGCTCCACCGGCAGCCAGAACGCCCTGATGGAAGCGCAGCGCTTCCCCGACGAGTACGACGGCATCCTGGCGGGCGCGGCAGCGTTCAACCGCACGCACCTGCATATGGCCGGGCTTTCGGCGTGGCAGAACACCCACGCAACCCCGGGCCGGTTCATCCAGCCTGGCCAGATGACGCTGATCAACCAGGCCGTGCTGAAGCAATGCGTCGGCAAGGACGGCGGCGCCAGCACCGACCCGTTCCTGACCGATCCGCGGGACTGTCATTTCGATCCGAAGGTGCTGCAATGCACCGGCGGTAACCTGCCCCCTGCATGCCTGACGTCGGATCAGGTCACGACAATCCAGAATTACTACGCCGGCACGATCGATCCGGCGAACAAGCAGATCATCAATCCCGGTTCCGAACGCGGCAATGAGACCGACGAAATCACAGCGCTCGGCCTGGCGTTCTCGGAACGGCTTCCCGAACCGGCATTCGATGGCTTGTTCTACTGGGTGTTCGGCCCGAGCTTCGGCTATCCGGCGAGCCCGGTCAATTTCGCCAATTTCGACTTCCACCGCGACGTCGACAAGGTCGATGACCAGCTTGCCGCGGTGCTGAACGCGAACAGCACCGATCTCGGAGGGTTCCGGGGACACGGTGGCAAGCTGCTCATGTACCACGGCTGGGCCGATCCGCTGATCCCGTCGCAAAGCAGCATCAACTACTTCAATGCGCTGGTGGCCAACGACGGCCATGGGTTCCAGCAGGCGGGCTTCATGAATGGCAACCCGGCGCTGGGGCGGACCCAGAGCTACGCCCGGCTGTTCATGGTGCCCGGGATGTACCATTGCGCTGGCGGGCCTGGCCCCAACACGTTCGATGCGCTTACCCCGCTCGTCAACTGGGTCGAGAGAGGCGTGGCGCCGGAGACGATCGTCGCCACCAAGTTCGTCAACGATACGCCGCCCGCGGTCCAGATGACCCGGCCGCTCTGCGTCTTCCCCAAGGTCGCGAAGTACAGTGGGAGCGGCAGCACCAGCATTGCGACGAATTTCACCTGCGTCACTGACGAAAACGATTTCAACCAGACGCCGGCCCCCAAATACGGGCCGTGAAGCGTACGACGGCGGCGAGCCACGTGCTCGCCGGCGCCTTCTCTGGACCAAGCGGACATCGGACAAGTCGCAGCCTCCGACCTCGATTTGTCGGTACCCGCCTGGCGATCGAGCTGACGCAACTATCCCGGCGCAAATCCAAACGTCCGCTCGAAGCGCCTCGCGTAGTCGCCCCAGACTTCCGGGTTGATGATGCGCGGCGGCCGCTTGCCGTCGAGCGCATCGAGCATCTGCTCGGCGGCGATCCGGCCCATGTTCTCACGCGCTTCCCTCGTGACGCCCGCCGTGTGCGGACTTGCCAGCACGTTGTCGAACTGCAGCAGGGGATGGTCCGGCGGCGGCGGCTCCTTGGCCCAGACGTCGAGGCCAGCGCCGGCGATCTGCCTGTTGCGCAGCGCGTCCTCCAGCGCCGCCTCGTCGTGGATAAAACCCCGCGCGGTGGTGATGAAATAAGCATGCTTCTGCATCATCGCGAATTCACGCGCGCCGATCATGCCGCGGCTTTCCTTCGTCAGTGGACAGGAAATCGAGACATAGTCCGAGCGGCACAGCAGATCATCCAGCGTAACCTTTTCGCCGCCGCGCTCGGCCATCTCGGTTGCCGACAGATAGGGATCGAAGGCCAGCACGTTCATGCCGAGCAAGCCGCGGCAAAGCGCGGCGATGCGGCGGCCGACATTGCCGAGCCCGACGATGCCGATGGTCTTGCCCTGCACTTCCGTGCCCATCAGGGCGTTGCGGTCCACATTCGCCTGCCGCCGCAGCGCGCGGTCGGCCTGGATGATGCGCTTCGACAGCGTCAGCAGCATCCCGAGCGCGTGCTCGGCCACCGAATGCGCGTTGCCGCCGGACTGGTTGACGACCAGCACGCCCGCCGCGGTGCAGGCCTCGACATCGACGGGGTCGTAGCCCGCGCCGTTGCTCGAGACGAGCAACAGGTTCGGCGCACGGCGCAAGAGGTCGGCATGAACGTGGAAGTGAGGCGCGAGCTCATCGCGCGCCGCGCCGATCTGGTAGGCGTGCGCGGCGGAAAGGATCGGGGCCGAAATGGCCTCGGGACTCTCGTTTTCGAGCCGGTCGAGCCGCACATCGGGCCGAGCGCGCAAGATTTCGGCATAGATCTCGTTCGCGAGATATTTGACGTAGAACACACGCTTGTTGTTGACGGACATCGCTGAGGGACTTTCAGTTCGAAAAACCATAGAGCTTTGCGGGATTGGCCACGAGGATGCGGTGCTGCGTCGGCATATCAGGCGTCCACATCTGGAACAGCTCGAACAGGTGTCCGGCGTCGGGCATCTCGCCCTCGACGCGCGGATGCGGCCAGTCGCCGCCCCACACCAGCCGTTCCGGGTTGGCAGCTACCAGCGCCTCGTGAAACGGCCGCGCATCCGGATAATCTGGCGCGTCGCGGCTGAGGCGATGGGCGCCGGAGAGCTTTGCCCAGCACCAGCCGTCGCCGACCGCGCGCAACAGGCTCTGGAAGCCTGCCGTTCCGGTGCCGGCGCGGGCGTCGGTGCGGCCCATGTGATCGATCACGACAGGCAGGCCGAATGCTTTCAGCGCCGGTATCGTCTCGGGCAGGTCCTTGACATCGATCCAGAGCTGCAGATGCCATCCGAGTTCAGCCATCACGGGCGCGAGGGTCTCGGCGGCCTGCAGCGGCACGCCGCCGCGATAATGCAATTGGCCGTCGCGGAAGAAATGGTTGAAGCGCAAGCCGCGCACGCCGATCCGATTCCATTCGCGCAAGACCGCCGGCGAGACGTCGCTGTCGGCCACCGCGACCCCGCGCAAGCGGTCCGGCCGTTGCGTCAGCGCGTCCAGCATCGCCGAATTGTCGCGGCCGTGCGCGCTGCCCTGCACCAGCACGCCGCGCGCAAAGCCTATTCGATCGAGCATGCCGAGATATTTTTCCAGCGGCGCGTCCGGCGGCGTGTAGCTGCGATCGTCGGCATAAGGAAACCGCGACGCGGGTCCGAACACATGGGCATGCGTATCGCAGGCGTCCGGCGGCGGCGGTATCTTCGGCCGGCTGACGTCGCGCGGCGGCAAACAGGCGGGGATTATCCGGTTCATTCGGCCTTCATGCCGGCCGCCTTGATGATCGGTCCCCATTTGTCGTAGTCGGCATGAATCTTGGCGTCGAACTCTTTCGGCGAACTGCCGATCGTGGAAGCGCCGAGTTTTGCCAGTCGCTGCTGCACCGCCTCGGTGTTCAACGCCGCGACGAAATCGTGCGACAGCTTCGCGACGAGGTCCGGCGGCATGCCGGCCGGCCCGAGCAGACCCCACCACACCTCGGTGTCGTAGCCCGGCAGGGTCTCGGACATGCTGGGAACGTCGGGCAGGAACGACGCCCGGCTGGCGGTCGTCACCGCCAGCGCACGGACGGCGCCGGCGGAAATCTGGCCTACCGATTCCGGCCCGTTGTTGAACGACATCGCAATTTGGCCGCCCAGGAGATCGTTGATCGCGGGCAGGCCGCCCTTGTAGGGGATGGCTTGAATGTCGATCCCGGCCAGGTTCTTCAGGAGTTCACCGGCGAGATGCGTCGATGTTCCGTTGCCGGCATGGCCATACGCCAGGCTCCCGGGCTTTTCGTTTGCCCGCGCAATCACATCGGCCACCGTCTTGAACGGAGAGTTGGCCTTTACCAGCAGGATGTTCGGCGAGGAAGCCAACAGCGTAATCGGTGTGAAATCCTTGAATGTGTCGTAGGGCAGTTTCTCGTACAGGAACGGATTGGTGGCGTGGCCGCTGGCGACGACGATCAGGGTGTAGCCGTCAGGCGAAGATGCCGTGAGCGCCTGCGAGGCAACCACTCCGCCCGCCCCGGGACGGTTCTCGACCACGACGCCCTGGCCCCATTGCCTGGAGACCACATCGCCCAGCGTGCGCGCCAGGATGTCGACGGCGCCACCGGCGGCATAGGGCACGAAAATATGCACGGGTTTTGAGGGAAACGGCGATTGCGCCGACGCCATGCTGCCTGCGAAAAACGTCGCCGCCGCGGCGACCGCCATCCGGAACCACCTGCTCAAGGCCATCCCTCCCGATTTTCTAATTGCTTCTTTTATCGCACGCCGGCCCTGCGGATGGCACCGCCATCGGGCGCAGGTCTCGGCTACGGTCTGGACATGTTGACAATCCCGAGGATCGCGTCAAGTTTCGGCGCCTCAATCGAAGAGACGGCCGCGATCGTATCGCGAACGAAGAGATCGTCGCGCAGCAAGGGAGAATTCGATGGCGGCTGCCGCTGAACAGACCTCGTCCCAGGCCTCTTCTGCGAAGAGCTGGCATGAGGTGGTGCTGCAAACCCTCAAGCGCAATGACATCCGGCTGGTGCCCTACGTTCCCGACCGCGTGCTGACCACGCTGATCAGGAATATTCACGCCGACCCGTTCTTCACCTGCTTCCCCACCGCGCGCGAGGAGGAAGCTGTCGGCATCGTCTCCGGCGCCTGGATGGCCGGCATGAAGGGCGCGGTGCTGATGCAGACCTCGGGCTTCGCGACGCTCGCCAACGTGCTGGCCTCGCTGGCCGTACCCTATCAGATCCCGCTGATCATGTTCGTCTCCGAACGAGGCACGCTCGGCGAATTCAATTACGGGCAGTCGCTGGTCTGCCGCACCATGCGGCCGGTGCTCGACTCGCTGGCCATGGAGCACCACACCTGCACCCGGCTCGACGAGTTCGAATTCATCGTCGACCGCTCGATCAAGCAGGCCGTCACCACGCAGGCGCCGGTGGCGCTGATCCTGTCGCCGCTTCTGACCGGCGGCAAAGTGTTCGACAAGTGAGCGCAGCCATGAACGACGCAGCCAACTCCCCTGCCCGCAACACCAAGATCATGAACCGGTCCGATCTGACCTCGCGGCTGGTCGCGAAGCTGAGCAACGAAGAAGCCGTGATCGGCGGCATCGGCAACACCAATTTCGACCTGTGGGGCGCCGGCCATCGCCCGCAGAACTTCTACATGCTGGGCAGCATGGGGCTCGCCTTCCCGATCGCGCTCGGCGTCGCGCTGGCCCAGCCGGAACGCCGCGTCTTCGCGCTCGAGGGCGACGGCTCGCTCCTGATGCAGATGGGGTGCCTTGCGACCATTGCGACGCTGAAGCCGAAGAACCTGACCATGGTCGTGATGGACAACGGCATCTACCAGATCACCGGCGCGCAGCCGACGCCGGCGGCCGCCGTATCGGATCTGGTGGCGGTCGCGATCGGCTGTGGACTTTCGAACAGCGTCTGGGCGGCCGACGAAGCGGATTTCGAGCGGCTGGTCGATCAATCCCTGTCGGCGTCCGAGCCGACGCTGATCGGCGTGCGCATCGACGACAAACCGGGCGTGGGCGCAACCCGCAGGGATCCCGTGCAGCTCCGCGAAAGCTTCATGCTCGGCATGGGCGTACGCGAGACGTTGTGACGAAGGCGTCCAGATTTAAAGCGTCCGTCATTCCGGGTCCACGCGTAAGACGCGTGTCCCGGAATGACTGGAGTTGATCTTAAAGCAGCCCCGCGCCGCGCGCCCATTTGTACTTGGCGCCGAGCACTTCGACCGGCAATTCGGTCGAATAGGCATAGGCCGGGATGCCGTTCTGGTAGAGATATTCGGCGGCCTCCTCGACCTCGACGTCGCCGGCGAGCGAGGCGACGATCGGCTTCACGAAGCCCTTGGCCTCCATCTCCTTCTTCACCTCGACCATGTTGCGGGCGAACACCATCGGCGGCGTGACGATGGTGTGCCAGTAGCCGAGGATCAGCGAGTGGATGCGATCATCAGACAGGCCGAGCTTGACGGTGTTGACGTAGGTGATCGGCGGCTCGCCTCCGGTGATGTCGACCGGATTGCCCGCCGCGCCAAATGGCGGGATGAATTTGCGGAATGCCGCGTCCAGATCCGGCGGGATCGTCATCAATGAAAGCTTGTTGTCGAT
>JBGPSI010000205.1:0-8664 GCA_041490045.1 Bradyrhizobium sp. | reverse complement strand
TGGGGCCGCTCATTGGCCATCACGAACTGGAAGTGCACCCGAAAGAACTTCCAGCGGAACACGTTGTAGTGCTCGGGTTTGATGATTTCGCGAAATCGCACCGGTACGATGGTCGGGTTGCGCCTTGCGGCGCCGACGTCGATACCGTGGCCGGCGATGGGGTCGAACGGATAGAAATTCATCACATCCTTGCGCGACTGGCAGTCGATCCAGTCGATCGAAGGCTCGACCGCCAGAAGCCGAAGGTGATCGCGGAAATCCTGCGAGGCGGCGTGGAATCCGACGATCGGAAAATTGCCGCCGATCGTCAGCAACACGATGCGCGGCCCGTGCCGCCCGAGCGCGGGATCGAGTTTCAGCGCACGCGCCAGAATCTCGGCGCCCAGGAACGATCCCGAACTGTGGCCGACGACGACGATTTCCTCGGCGTCGCTCTCGCGGGCGAGTTTTGTGAGGTATTGGGCGAATCGGTCGATCCGCTCGTCCCATTCCGGCCGCTGGCGGTGGGAGAATTGCCAGGTCCAGATCGTATCCGACAGCAGATAGAGCAGGTAGGTCGCGTTTTCGGTGTATTTCAGCACCGCGCCCAACAGCGCGACGAACACGACGACCGCCGCCGCAATGCCGAGCAGGCTGGGAATGCCGAGCGCGCCCAGTCCGCTGGCGATCGCGTATGCCACGCCGAAACTGCCGAGAGCCTCGACCAGCAGCAACAGATGCGGATAGGTGATGAAGGTCGCGAACCGCCAGTTCGCCTTCCAGAACCGCGCAATGGTGCCGCGGAACACCAGCCGCCAGTAGATCCAGATCGCGCGGAGAACCGTGCCCAGGATCGGTGCGGCAAGGTCGCGCTGGATCAGGTCTTCAAACCTGAGGAAGTCGTAACCGGTGCGGGTCTGCCAGTCGTCCGACTTGGTCTCGATGCTCCAGGACGCGCTTTCGCCGTCGGGGGCGGTCTTCGGGCGGCTGACATTGGTGGTGAGCTGATAAAGCCGGCCGAACTTGCGCAGTTCGGTTCGGAACATGCGGTAATATTGCGCCAGACCGCGCGGATCGTATCCCTGCACATAGACGATATGGCGGTGCTGAACGCGCACTTAGCGATGATCCCCGGGCTAGCCGGGGGACTATATCAGGCCGCGTAACCGGCCAAGAGCTATTTCGGCGGCCGCCGGGGCCGCTCGAGGCCGAATTTGCCTAATATTCGTTACTGTTGCAGGGGAGCGACGAGAATCCGGCTTAAGCTGCGGCCATGCGTCACTGCACGTCCAGCGGTTCGGTGCCCGTAACCTGGCCCGACGCGTCGGTGGTGATCTTGTCGACGCGGGCTTCCGCCTGCCGCAGCAGTTCCTCGCAGCGCCGTTTCAGGGACTCGCCGCGCTCGTAGATGGCCACCGATTCCTCCAGCGGCACCTTGCCGTCCTCGAGCCGCTTGACGATCGATTCAAGCTCCTCGAGCGCCCGCTCGAAGCTGAGCTTCTTGACGTCCACAGTGGTGTTTTCGGCCATCTATCGTTTTCCCGGGATGCGCCGGTTCGCCGGCGCGGACTTGAATGAGCTTATGCGGGCGTATTGTGGCGCGATTTCACGCGCCCATCAACGCGGTGACGTGGGCTGCGACCGACTCCTGCAGGCCCTGCAGGTCATAGCCGCCTTCCAGCACCGACACCAACCGGCCGCCGGCGGTGGTTTCGGCGAGGTCCATCAGCTGGCGCGTGACCCAGCCGAAATCCTCCGCCTTGAGGTTGAGCGAGGCCAGCGGATCCCGGTAATGCCCGTCGAAGCCGGCGGAGACCAGGATCAGTTCGGGGCTGAATTTCCGCAACTGCGGCAGGATGACGTTTTCGAACGCGGCGCGGAACTTGGGCCCGCCGTCTTCTGAGGCCAGCGGCGCATTGACGATATTGTCATGCTCGCCGCGCTCGCCGGCGGCGCCGGTGCCGGGAAACAGCGGCATCTGGTGGGTCGAGCAATACATCACGGTCGGATCGGCCCAGAAGATATCCTGGGTGCCGTTGCCGTGATGGACGTCGAAATCGACGATTGCCGCGCGGGCGATGCCGTATTTGCGCTGGGCGTGACGCGCAGCAATGGCGACGTTGTCGAAAAAGCAGAAGCCCATCGATTTGTTGATCTCGGCATGATGGCCGGGCGGCCGCACCGCCACGAAGGCGTTGTGATGGGCGCCCGACATGACCGCCTCGGTGGCGGCGACCGCGCCGCCGACGCCGCGCATCACCGCTTCCCAGGTGCCCGGCGACATCGAGGTATCGCCGTCGATATAGATAAGGCCGCTGGTCGGCGCGATGTGCCGGAGTTCCCCGACGTAATGTTCATTGTGGCAGAGCGTGACCAGATCGAGGTTGCCTTCCGGCGCTTCGCCGCGCACCAGCGGCTTGAACTTGTCCTGCGCCAGCACCTGGTTTACCGCGCGCAGCCGGTCGGCACGCTCGGGATGTCCCGGAGGCGTCGCGTGCTCGAGAAAGGCCGGGTGGGTGAGAAGAAGCGTCATGCACGATCCTGGCGCGCGAACCCCGCGCTTTCGAGAAGCCGCTAACTTAAGGGCTCGCCGGCCGCTGGGAAAGAGCCGAGCGGCCCAACGGGCCCCGCATTTCAGTTCAGCCGCGCGATGCGATCGGTTGCCGCGGGCGCGACCGGGCTGTGGGCCTGGAAATAGGCATAGAGGGCATCGACGTCATAGGTGCCGATGCGCTGCGCGGTGCCGTCCTTCAGCACGGTAAAACCATCGCCCCCGACCGCGAGATAGTTGTTTACGGTGACGCGGTAGCTCGCGGCGGGATCGATGCGCTGCCCGTTCAGCGTCATGCGGTCGGCGATGACATGCTCGCCATAGGGCGTCGCGGCGTCCCAGGCATAGGAAAATCCCCGGGAAACCTGCAGAATCCGTGGCCGCTTCGGGTCGAGCCATTGCTGCTCCAACATGCTCTTGATTTGCATTCCCGTCAGCGTCAGCGTCACCAGCTGATTGCGGAACGGCTGGCTGGCGAACAGATCCGCATAGGCCACCGCGCCGTCCTGTTTCCGCGGGATATCCGTGCGGATGCCGCCCGGATTGGTGAAGGCGATCACGGCGGCGCCGTCGGCATCGCTACTGGTCGCGGCGAGCTGGGCATCGGCGATGATATTGCCGAGCGCGCTCTCGCCGGCATCGTTGGGCACGCGCGACAGCGTTTCGGTGATCGAGCCCGCCGCGCGGTCGGCCAATGGTGCTGCGAGCTTGTCGTAGGCGGCGAGCAGTGCGGTCTGTTCGGGATCCTTCGCGAGCGTGGCGGTGCGGACGATGACGTTGTCGGCCATGGCGCTGATGACGTCGCGGGTTGCGGGATCGAGCTTGAGGTCGATCGCGGTGACGAGGGTGCCGAACTTGTCGCCTGACGTGACGAGCCGTCCGTCGATCTCGCAGACATAGGCGCGGTGGGTATGGCCGCTGATCACGACATCGACCGCGTGATCGAACTTCCTGACGATGTCGACGATCGGCCCGGAAATATCAGGGCATTCGTTGTAGCCGCCGGAGGGAATGCCGCCCTCGTGGATCAGGACGACGATGGCCTCGACGCCGCGCGCCTTCAGCTCGGCGACCTGCGCATTCACGGTTTCGGCCTCGTCGCGGAATTCGAGACCGACGACGCCCTCCGGCGAGACGATGCCGGGCGTGCCCTTCAAGGTCAGGCCGATGAAGGCAACGGGAATTCCGTCGAACTGCCTGATCTCGTAAGGCGGGAAGATGGTCTTGCCGGTCTTGGTGTCGAAGGTGGAGGCGGCGAGGTAATGAAACTTGGCGCCGGGAAACGGATGCGGCCCCTGGCATTTGTCGACCGGGTGGCAGCCGCCGTTCTGCATCCTCAGCAATTCGTCCTTGCCCTCGTCGAACTCGTGATTGCCGACCGCCGAAAGCTCCAGCCCCATCATCGACATCGACTCGATGGTCGGCTCGTCGTGGAACATCGCCGACAATAGCGGGCTCGCGCCGATCAGGTCTCCGGCGGCGACGAAGATCGTGTTCTTGTGCCCATCGCGCAATTGCCTGACCAGCGTCGCCATGGCCTCGGAGCCGCCGGCCGGCACCATGACCTTTTTGCTCTTGTCGTCGGGATCGGCCATGACGATCCCGCCCGGCGGCGGCCGCAGATTGCCGTGGAAATCGTTGATGGCGAGGATGCGCAGATCGACCGGCGCGGCCTGGGCGAGGGCGGGCGGAGACGGGTCGAGTGCGAGCAGCAGTATGCCGGTCGCGAGGATCGACGAGAGTGAATGTCTCATGACGCTATTTCCTCGTCATTGCGAGGAGCGAAGCGACGAAGCAATCCATTCTTTCGCTCTATGCTCGGCAAGATGGATTGCTTCGCTACGCTCGCAATGACGGTTGAAAGTACGATGGTTGATTGGCCGCTATCGGTCCACGTTAATGCGGATGCGCGACGATTTCACGAAAGCCTCGCTCTCACGCTTTCTTGCGCGCGAAGAATGCCTTGAACGCGGCCACCGCCTCCTTGGAACGCATGCGCTCGCCGAACAGATGGCCCTCCTGGTCGATCCGGCGGGTCAGGTCTTCGGGCGGCAGCCGCAACAGCTTGCGCGAGATCGCGACCGCCTCGGCCGGCAGCGCGCAGATTTCCCGCGCCACCTTGCGCGCCTCGGCCTCGGTGTGACCCGGCGACACCACGACGTTGACGAAGCCGGCGACGCGGGCATCGTCGGCGCTGACCGTGCGGCCCATCACCAGCGTCGCGAAGGCGCGCTGATACCCCATGGTACGCGGCATCAGCAGGCTGGAGGCGCCTTCGGGCACGAGGCCGAGATGGATGAACGGCGTGGAGAACGTCGCCGTCTTGCTGGCGAGCACGTAGTCGCAATGGAACAGCATGGTGGTGCCGATGCCGATGGCGACGCCGTCGACCGCGGCGATGATCGGCTTGACGTTGTGAGCGAGCGAATAGAGGAATTTCGTCGCGTTGGAGGCGCGCGGCGTGTCCGCGCTGGAGGTGCCGTCTTTCAGGAAATCCTCGAGATCGTTGCCGGCGGTGAATACGCCGGAGCCGCCGGTGATGATCATGCAGCGGATATTCGGATTGTTCTGCGCGGTGTCGATGGCGTCGCTCATCGCGCGGTACATGTCCTGCGTGATCGCGTTCTTCTTTTCCGGCCGCCGCAGCGTGATCACGCGCGTTGCGTCTTCGTCGGTGACTATCAAATGGCCGGGCATGGGCGGTCCCTGGGGCATGACAAGCGGCAAGGGCTGCCGCTGGCGTGTCTTCGAGACATAGCCTACATCATCCATACGGCGCTCCAAACCGGGCAAAGGCGGTTTTCAACGGCGGCCGAATGACGCGCACGGGAGCCAGGCGATGCAGTTAACGGGGATTCACCATCTGACCGCGATTTCCGCAAAACCGCGGGAAAACCTGGCGTTTTACACCGGCCTGCTCGGCATGCGGCTGGTCAAGAAGACGGTCAACCAGGACGACGTCAGCGCCTATCATCTGTTCTATGCCGACGGAAAGGCCAATCCCGGCACCGATCTCACCTTCTTCGATTTTCCGGCCGCGCCAGAGCAGCGCGGCACCAACAGTATTTCCCGCACCGGCCTGCGAGTCGCCGGCGAAGGCAGCCTCGGCTACTGGCGGGACCGCCTGCGAGCGGCGGGCGCCCACGCAGGCGACGTCACCGAAGTCGACGGCCGGCTGACTTTGCCGTTCGAGGACAAGGAAGGCCAGCGCCTGGTGCTGATCGATGACGGCGGCAACGGCGCCGCCTCTCCCTGGGAGAAGAGCGCGGTGCCGGCCGAGCATCAGATCCGCGGCCTCGGCCCGATCGTGCTGAACGTGCACAACTTCACGCTGACCGAACTTGTCCTGACCCAGGTGATGAACATGCGCGGCGTGCGCGACTATGCGGCGCCCGATGCGAAGGCGCAGGTCCATGTGTTTGCGATGGGCGAGGGCGGACCCGCCGCCGAACTGCACGTGATCGAAAGCAAGGACCTGACGGCGGCGCGGCAGGGCGCCGGCGGCGTGCATCACGTCGCGTTCCGCACCCCGGACCCGACGCAATACCACGCCTGGACGCAGCGGCTCAACGAGATGCGGATTCCCAATTCCGGCGAAATCGATCGCTTCTATTTCCGCAGCCTCTATTTCCGCGAGCCCAACGGCATCCTGTTCGAGATCGCCACCGACGGCCCGGGCTTCGCCACCGACGAGCCGATGGAGGCGTTGGGTGAAAAACTGGCGTTGCCGCCGTTCCTGGAGCCGCGCCGCGCGCAGATCGAGGCCGGGCTGAAGCCGATCGGGTAAAGACGACGCGATCGCGTGCGGCGCTGGGCTGTGACTGTCCCGCATTCCGCGCACGCCTTCCGAATTCCCGAATTCGGACCTGGGAGCAGGGCAATTTGGTGTCCGCTTTACCCGGCGATCGGATATCGCAGAAAGCACCGGGCTTATTCAACGGGGCCGCCACGCGCCCGCCACCCGCTCATGCCGCCCGGATAATGGCGTACGTTCTGCTTCCCGGCCGCGAGTGCGCGACGGAGTGCGGCCGCGGACCGACTGCCGGCGTGACAAATCAGGACAGCAGGCTTGTCGTGCGACAAACTTGCTGGATCGAAGTGCGACAGGGGATGATTGACCGCACCGGGAATATGCCCGCGGTCGAATTCATGCGGCTCACGTACGTCAATGATGGTGCAGGACCGCTGACGGTGCGCCTGCACCAGTTCGTCGTGGGCTATGGCCGGAACGCTGGTTCCACCTGTGAGCCTGCTGAAGAGTTGAGACAGCATGATATCCGCCTTTTCTTGTTGGCGGCCGTTTGCGCCGGAAATGCGCTCGGCCGCGATCCTGTAGATGCTCGCGTTGCTTCACGGTATAATTAGACATATCTAAATTAGCAAAGTATAACACAAGTCGGTGAAGGTATTTTTTCTTTTCACCGTTCAGCGGTAATTGTGAGCAACCGCAACGCGCGTCGCAGGTAGACGACCGAACAACGCAAGGGGAGATTTCTAATGTTCCACATCAAGCATATCGCTGTCGCCGTCGCCGTCATGGGACTCGTTCACTCCGTTCCAGCTCGCGCCGCCGACGCCAATACCGTGACACCGAGCGAATTGAAGATCGACGTACCTGTTCCCCTGAAAGCATCGAAAGTCGTTTTCAACATGGACCATCTGGCCTTCGCAGGAGATCAGTCCATCGGGTTGACCTATATGAAGTTGATGCTGCAAAACTACAAAGCTCAGCAGACCCCGCTTCAGATCATTGCAGTGTTCCATGGCGCCGCGGGCTATATGCTGCTGAATGATGCCGCCTACAACAGGGCTCGCAGATCTGACAAGGGAAATCCCTACAAGGAGACAATCGCTTCTCTTCAAAAGGAGGGCGTTGCATTTGAAGAATGCGGCCAAACCGCAAGAGCGAACGGATGGATAAATTCGGACCTTCTTCCCGAGGTAAAGGTCAATACTGGCGCAAATTTGCGTCTCGTTCAGCTAATGCAGGACGGCTTCGTATCGCTTCAGCCATAACTGTCGCACCATTATGTGCCAATGAGCATCGAGCCCCGCGATGCTCACCTCGGGTCAAGAGCCGAAATCATGGCGCCTCAAAATGATATTGGCTCAGGCTCGAACAGTGTCTATCCCTCGAGACGCTTGCTCCGCAATCCACTCAGAGGGTGAGGTCGGTGTCCTCGGCTCGGGGGCGGGTGTTCCTGTATCCTGCGGCGTGAGCCAGCCTCAGCAGGGAACTCAGCATCCCCTGCAGATGCTGACGACCCCGCGATCGATCTGCTTGTCTTCGTCGCTCACATGGGCCTTGGCCGACGAGTGGCGTGCTCTGGTCGCCGTATGTCGCGTTCGTTTCGTCTTGGCCGCATGCCGGACATGGATCGGTCGATAGGCAGCCGCCGGATAGAACGATCGGTAACCGGCGGACGGCGCCAGCGTCGGTGGCATGACCGGCGTGATCGTCGGCTGCGGCAGCGCAGGTATCCTGGCCGCGTTGCCGATGCCGCTGGGATCGCGGATCGAGCCGTTGAGCCCGTTGACGTTGGCCGGCCCCGGCGGAATGCCGCTGACGCCCGCGTCCTGCGCCGGCGATCTGGCAGGAGAAGCCAGAAGACAGAGGATCGCAATGCCCACGAATATCGACCGGCCGGTCATCCATCGGCAGGAGAAAATCGAAACAGATGGCGTATGGCTCATGGCGGAGTGATCCCGTTTCGACTCTTCACGCGAGAAGGAAGAACCTGGAAGGCGGAGCCAAAGTTCCCTTGTTGCGACGTCATTTCATGACGTGATCGAGGCCATTGCGGGACCGACTTCAACCCGACGGGCAAATCACCGGGCTGTTTTTTGAGGTGCCTGTCCAGCCCCCTTTGCAAAAATATTTCCGTTCACATCCGACGCAAATCATCTTCATGTCCCCGCCGTCCGGTCCTTCAGAGAGGGGCGTTGGCCATCGTCACGAACGTTGGGACCGGATGCGGTGGACGCGGCGGCGCTTTTGACGAACAGCGCTCATGCGGACGGAGAAGTCGTGTGGTCCTGACGCCTCGACGCTGGCGTCAAGTCGGCAGCTAAGGCGCTGCCGGCGACGGTGACAAAAAAGCCCGATCGCCGGGGAGATCACGAAGGAAGCCGTT
>JBGPSI010000204.1:0-8749 GCA_041490045.1 Bradyrhizobium sp. | reverse complement strand
TGGGCGAGGCTCGGCCTCGCCCGATCCGAGCGAGACCGATTCCCACACCGCGACCACGATCATGATCGCGGATGTCAGCATCGACAGCATCAGCGGCGACAGGCTGCCTGCAAACCACGCCAGGATCGCGAGCGCGACGATACCGACGCCGTGGGAGAGCTGGAGAAAGCCCCGGAAGGTGTGCTTGAACAGGATCGTCCCGATCAGGAACAACAAGGGTCCACCGACCGCGCTCAGCACCGTCCTGGAGTCGGAATGCTCCGCCGGATGGGTCAGCACGAGATCATCGGCGACCGCCGAGAGAATGATGCCGGCCACGATCGGCATATGCAGATAGGTATAGGCGAGCCTCGCCTGCCGCCCCGGCTCGCTGGACCTTGAAATCTGTTCGGAGCCGGCCTCGGCGCCCTTGTGGAAATAGATCCACCACATCGCGATCGCGCCGATGAAGGCCGAGGCGAAGGCTGAGACGGTAGCAAGGGTCCAGGGCAGATCGGCAAAGGTCGCGCCTGTGACGACGATGGATTCGCCGAGCGCGATGATGATGAAGCCGGCGCAGCGCTCGGCCATGTGGCCGCCCTCGACCACCCAGTCCGCCACCGCGGAGGCCCCGTATTTCGGAATCCAGAACCGCACCGCCGGCGAGATGTATTCGATCGTCAGGGCCACCGCCCAAAACGCCAGCTGTGAATGCCCCTCCACCAGACCGCCCGCGATCCAGAAAATGGCCGACACCGAAAGCCAGACGGTGATCCGGACTGCGTTCATGCGCGCCAAGGTTCGGCCCGGCGGTGTCGAAACCCACAGAAAAACCGTCTTGCCGACCTGCATCGCGGCGTAGGCGATCGCGAACCAAAGTCCCCGCGATTCGAATGCTTTCGGGATCGAGGTCGAAAGCACCAGCCCTCCGAGCATCAGGAGGAACAGCAGGATCCGGACCGGGGTGGTTTCGGGATTGAGCCAGTTGGTGATCCAGGAGGTGTAAACCCACACCCACCAGACTGCCAGAAACAGCATGGTCGTCTGCACCGCGCCGAGCGGGGTGAAGCGGCCGAGCAAGGTGTGGGAAATCTGCGTGACCGCGAAAACGAACACCAGGTCGAAGAACAGTTCGGCGTAGGTGACGCGGCTATGCTGGTTCGGCACGATCTGGCGAAACAGCGCGCCGCGTTCAGTGTCCCCGGCCATCGCGCCCCCTGTCCTGCCGGACCGAACTAACCCTCGGGGACCCCGGTCTGCAGGGCCAGCGCATGCAGCACGCCACCCATCTGGCCGCGCAGCGACTGGTAGACGATCTGGTGCTGCTGGACGCGGGATTTGCCGCGGAACGATTCGGAGATCACGGTCGCCGCATAATGGTCGCCGTCCCCGGCGAGATCGCGGATCGTCACCTCGGCGTCGGGAATTGCCGCCTTGATCATCGATTCGATATCGTGGGCGTCCATCGGCATCCCGGTCAGTCTCCCATTCCCTCGGTTCGAATCGCGGCCGGCGGCGGCCGCGGGACCGCCGGAACTTAGCGCGGCAGCCCTTCTACGTCACGCTCCCTCGCACTATATTCCCGATCCAATCCTTGCAAAGCCGCCCGGATCGCTCCGCATGATCACAACGGGCTGACCAGATAGAGGGCTGACCATGAAACTCCCCGGTCCCGACCACCCGATCACGATTATGGCAAACCCCAAGCGCGTCCGCGTCTCGGCCGCAGGCGTCGTCATCGCCGACACCACCCACGCCTTGACGCTGAAGGAGGCTAGCTACCCGGCCGTGCAATATGTGCCGCGCCAGGACGCCAATATGGAGCTATTGGCGCGCACCGACCGGGTGACGCACTGCCCCTACAAGGGAGATGCGAGCTATTTCAGCATCAAGGCCGACGGCAAGACGCTCGATAATGCGATCTGGACCTATGAGACGCCGTTCCCGGCCATGACCGAAATCGCCGGGCATCTGGCGTTCTATCCCGACAAGGTCAAGATCGAGGAAGTGGCCTGAGGGTCCGGCACAAATCGGGGCTTAAGACGTCGTCGCAAGGGCGCGGCGACGAGGCAATCGATGGTTTGCTCCGCCATGGGTCGTTTCGGGGAGTTTTTCATGGGGCACGCATGCGCGCGACCCGTTGGCTCGCAAGGATGGCCTATACTCGAAAGATCGTGAGACCGAGGATCAAAAGCACCAGGAAGATCACCACGAACACATAGAACAGGAAGCGAGCGACATCCGCCGATGCCGCCGATATCCCGGTGAAGCCGAGGATGCCGGCGACGACCGATATCAGAAAGAAGATCAGCGCCCATTTCAGGATTGTCATCGCCCGTTCCTCCGGCCCGCGCACGCCACTGGTGCGGAGGGCGCCTCTCAAAATCGACTGATCTAACTTCGGAGGATCGAGCTGGTTCCAACAGGCAGCTGACAACGGAAGCACCCGATCGCCGGACGAGCTATTCCGGCCTGATTTTTGGACCTTGCTGAATCCGGGTGCCGGCTGCAACATCGAAGAAAAGGTTGCCTTTCAGGGGGAGGCTCTCATGACGACAATCTCCCACGCGGTGGGATCCGTGGAAGTTGAGGTGGCGCCAGCCGCTCACGCGCGCAACTTCGCGCTGGACAGGGCCCGCACCTTCCTGACGCTGGTGGTGCTCGTCCACCACTCGGTCATCCCCTATACCTATTTCGGCCATACCGATCCCAAGTCCTGGATCGGCTTCGACTGCGTCGTGCTCGCCACCGACAGCTTCTTCATGGCGATGTTCTTCCTTCTGTCCGGGCTTTTTGTGTGGCCAGGCCTCGCGCGCAAAGGATCCCTGGACCAGTTGCGCGATCGCCTGGTCAGGCTTGGCCTGCCTTTCGTGATCTGCGCGTTTACGATCATTCCGTTGGCCTACTACGCGATCTCGCTGCGCGACTCGCCGGACCTGAGCTTTGCCGATTTCTGGTGGAAAACCGTCACCGTGGGACCCTGGCCGAGCGGACCGATCTGGTTCCTCTGGGTCTTGCTCACGTTCGACGTGGTCGCAGCCATCCTTTATCGGCTGTCACCCGGCCTGCTCGATCCGATCAATCGCCTGGCGCTGCTCGGCCGTGACCACCCGGCTCAATTCTTCACCGTTATGCTTGCTGTCACCGCCGTCCTCTACATTCCCGGGCGCGTTTACTGGGGAGCAGGCAGCTGGTTCGAATTCGGGCCGTTCTCGGTCCAGCACGGCCGCGTGCTGCTTTATGCGACCTACTTCTTTTTCGGTGCAGGCATTGGCGCCAGATACCTGGATCGCGGGCTGCTGGCTACTGACGGCCAGCTCGCGAAGCACAGCTCGGCCTGGATGATTCTTGCGCTCGTCCCGTATTGCCTCATGTGGGTGCTGATCTACATCAAGCGCGAAATTCTGGGGAATCCGGAGCGGCTGCCCGACTGGTATGAGGCGACCTATGGCCTGTTCTTCGCTGCCTTCAGTGTGGCCATCATGTTCACCATCCTGGCCTATTTCCTGAGATTCAAGCAATCAGGCTCGAGCATCCTCGATCCCATGCAGCCGGACGCCTACGGCATGTTCCTGGTGCACTATCCGATCGTGCTCTGGCTGCAATACTGGTTGTTCGATTTCGACCTGCCCGCGGTCGTCAAGGCGCCGGTGGTGCTGGTGCTGACGGTGGCCCTGAGCTGGGCCACGACCGCGGCCTTGCGCAGGATTCCGGGCGCGAGGCACGTGCTGTGAAAGAATCGCAGCCCGGATGCAGCGAAGCGAAATCCGGGGCAGCCATCGAGCACGCTACCGCATTGCGTTTCGCTCCATGCGGACTACAGGGTTTCAGCCAGCGCTGCCGTTCATGTAGGCCGGAAACCAGCCCTCGAAGCCGGCCTTGAGCGACGCGATCGAGACCGGGGCTTCGCCCGAGATCGCGATCGTCTCGCCGCCGGTGGTGCCGATGCGCAGACACGGCACGTCGGCGCCCTTCATCTTCGCCAGCACCCGCCCCGCCTCTTCCGCGCGCACGGTGACGAGGTAGCGCGCCTGGTCTTCGCCGAACCAGTAAGCATGCGGCACGATCGATGCCGGAGCGGCCAACAGCTGCGCGCCGATGCCGCTTGCGATTACCATCTCGGCGAGCGCGACCAGAAGTCCGCCGTCCGAAAGATCATGCACCGCGGTCGCGGTGCCAGCGTGGATCATGCCGCGCACCACGTCGCCGTTGCGCTTTTCGGCCGCCAGATCGACCGGCGGCGGCGCGCCCTCTTCGCGGCCGCAGATGTCGCGCAGATAGACCGACTGGCCGAGCCAGCCATGGGTGTCGCCGATCAGCAGGATTGCCTCGCCCTCGGCCTTGAACGCAAGCGACGCCGATTTCGTAAAATCGTCGAGCAGGCCGACGCCGCCGATCGAGGGCGTCGGCAGGATGCCGCGGCCCAATTCTTCTCCAGGAAATCGGGTCTCGTTGTAGAGCGAGACGTTGCCGGAGACGACGGGGAAGTCGAGCGTGCGGCAGGCTTCCGAAATGCCCTTCAGGCAGCCGACGAACTGGCCCATGATTTCGGGGCGCTCCGGATTGCCGAAATTGAGATTGTCGGTGATCGCCAGCGGCCGGCCGCCAACCGCGGTGATGTTGCGCCAGGCTTCCGCCACCGCCTGCTTGCCGCCTTCAAACGGATCGGCCTCGCAATAACGCGGGGTGACGTCCACCGTGAGCGCCAGTCCCTTCGGCCCGTCCTGCACCCGCACCACCGCGGCGTCGCCGCCGGGACGCTGCACGGTATTGCCGAGAATGACGTGATCGTACTGCTCCCACACCCAGCGCTTGGAGCACAGTTCGGGGGTCGCGATCAGTTCTTCCAGCGCCGCCGAGACAGTCATCGGCGCCGCTACGTCGCGCGCATGGATCACCGGCAACGGCGCCGAGGCCACATGCGGCCGGTCATACAGCGGCGCCTCGTCGCCCAGTTCCTTGATCGGCAGGTCGGCCATCACGTCGCCGCCATGCTTGACCACGAAACGCTTGCTCGGCGTGGTGTAGCCGACGACCGCGAAATCCAGCCCCCATTTGCGGAAGATCGCTTCGGCTTCCTTTTCCTTCTCCGGCTTGAGCACCATGAGCATGCGCTCCTGGCTTTCCGACAGCATCATCTCATAGGCGCTCATGCCGGTTTCGCGCGTCGGCACCGCGTCGAGATCGAGATCGACGCCGAGATCGCCCTTGGCGCCCATCTCGACCGCCGAACAGGTGAGCCCCGCCGCGCCCATGTCCTGGATCGCGATCACGCAGTCGGCTTCCATGATTTCGAGGCAGGCTTCCAAGAGCAGCTTTTCGGCAAAGGGATCGCCGACCTGCACGGTCGGACGTTTCTCGGCGGAGTCGTCATCGAATTCGGCGGAGGCCATCGAGGCGCCGTGAATGCCGTCGCGGCCGGTCTTGGAACCGAGATAGACGATCGGCATGTTCACGCCGGAAGCGGCCGCGTAGAAGATCTTGTCGGTGTCGGCGAGGCCGACCGCCATCGCATTGACCAGAATGTTGCCGTCGTAACGGGTATGGAAACGCACCTGCCCGCCGACGGTCGGCACCCCGAACGAATTGCCGTAGCCGCCGACGCCGGCAACCACGCCGGAAACCAGGTGCCGGGTCTTCGGATGCTCGGGCGCGCCGAACGAGAGCGCATTGAGGCAGGCGATGGGGCGCGCGCCCATCGTGAAGACATCGCGCAATATGCCGCCGACGCCGGTGGTCGCGCCCTGGTACGGCTCGATGTAGCTCGGATGGTTGTGGCTCTCCATCTTGAACACGACAGCCTGGCCGTCGCCGATGTCGATGACGCCCGCGTTCTCGCCCGGCCCCTGGATCACCCAGGGCGCCTTGGTTGGCAGGCCCTTCAGGTGCAGCCGCGAGGATTTGTACGAGCAGTGCTCGTTCCACATCGCCGAGAAGATCCCGAGCTCGGTGAAGCTCGGCACCCGGCCGATCAGCTTCAGGATGCGCTCATATTCGTCGGGCTTCAGCCCATGGCTGGCGACGAGTTCGGGGGTGATTTGCGGCTGGTTCATGAGGCCTTATTAGGGAGATCGCGAGGGGTGGAAAAGGCCTTTTATGGCGCAATTCCGCCCTGTCCAGAGCTTTGCGGGCGGCCATGCGGGCCGGAGGGTTTGCACATCGGGTGTGGATCGGATTTAAGGACTAAATATCTCAAACCAAGGGCCAAATCGCTTGGACGACCTGACCAAATCCGCATTCCACCGCCGCCCCGACCTGCATGTCGAAACATCGGGCGAATTTTCCGGCTGGCGCACCTGGAGCCGGGACAATTTCGAGACCCATAACGGGCCATTCTACCACCGCATGGAAGACGACGGCCAAATCCGCTGCGCCTTCCGGGTCGGCAAGAAGCATCTCAACGGCGCCAGCAATGTCCATGGCGGCGCCTTCATGTCGTTTGCGGATTATTGCCTGTTCGCCATCGCCGGGCCGGTCTTGCAGGGACCGGCGGTGACGGTGTCTTTCGCCTGTGAATTCCTCGACGCCGCGCGCGAGGGCGAGCTGGTCGAAGGATCGGGCGAAATCACCCGCGCCGGAAGTTCGATGATCTTCCTGCGCGGCCTGTTGAGATCGGGCGAGCGCCCGCTGTTCAGCTTCTCCGGCACCATCAAGCGGGTGAAACGACGCTCGCTACCGGTCCCGAGCAACGACGCCAGATAGCGCGGATGCGCCGGGAGCCGCCAAGTTGCCGAACAGCGATACCCCTCCCGCGCCGGCGTCCGATCCGCTCGGCCTGCCGCAGGCCGGTCCCACCTGGCGCGACTACGCCCTGCTGCTGGCGCTGGCGGTGTGCTGGAGCTCCACCTATCCGCTGACCAAGATCGGCATCGGTTCGATCCCCCCGATCACCTTCATCTCGGCGCGTTCGCTGATCGCCGCGCTCTTTCTCCTCATCATCCTGCGCGTACGCGGAATGCGACTTCCGACCGATGCCGGCGCCTGGAAGCTGTTCGCCCAACAGCAAACCATCAATTCGACGATCCCGTTTCTGATGATTACCTGGGCCCAGCAATATGTGCCGGCGGCAAGCACCGTGGTGCTGGCCTCGACGACGCCGATCTTTGCCTTCATCATCACCCGGGTCATCACGCGGCATGAACCGGCCACGCCGCTGAAGCTTGCCGGCGCCGTCCTGGGGCTCGCCGGAACCGCCGTGATCATCGGGCTCGATGCGCTGGGCGGCCTCGGCAGCAACATCTTCGCCGAAATCGTCATTCTGCTCGCCACCATCTCGTTTGCGAGCGCCACGATATTCGGACTGCGGCTGTCCGATTACGACCCGATGGTGGTGGCGGCGGGCTCGCTATTGTTCGGCGGCCTGGTCCTGCTGCCGGCCTCGCTGATCATCGACCATCCCTGGACATTGCGGCCGTCGCCGGAAGCGCTCGCGGCCACCTTCACCATGGGGATTTTCTCCAGTTCGCTCGGGCTGATGCTGTTCTACATGTGCCTGGTGCGGCTCGGTACGTTGACCACCAACGCGCAGGGCTATTTGCGCATTCCCATCGGCGTCGCCTTATCCGTCGTACTGCTCGGCGAGTCCGTGCCCTCGAACCTTGCGCTCGGACTGCTGCTCGTCATGGCCGGCGTCGCGGCCATGACCGTCCCCGCCGGCGGCTACCGGCACCGCATCGACCGTGTTCGGGCAAGGATCAGGGATTGGCGGTCGGCGCCGACCGGGGAATGAACCCGGACGCCTGTTCTCAGGCGGCAGATCGCGCTGGCGGTGGCCTGCGGCCTTGGCGCCGTCGCGCCAGCTAGGCCGCGCGATCCAGATGCGCGACGAGCCCTGCGAACAGGCCGCGGCCGTCGGTGCAGCCCATGATGTCTTCGACGTGGTTTTCCGGATGCGGCATCATGCCGAGCACGTTGCCGCTGTTGTTGACGATGCCGGCGATCGAATGCGCCGCACCGTTGATGTTGGAGGCATCATTGACCGCGCCTTCGGGCGAGCAGTAGCGGTAGAGCACCCGCCCCTCGCCCTCGAGCCGCTTCAGCGTCTCTTCGTCGGCCTCGTAATTGCCCTCGCCATGGGCGATCGGCACGCGGATGACCTGGCCGGCATTGTAGCCGCGCGTGAATGGCGTGTCGGAGCGCTCGACCCGCAGATGCACGTCATGGCAGATGAATTTCAGCCCCGCATTGCGCATGAGCACGCCCGGCAACAGCCCGGCCTCGCACAAAATCTGGAAGCCGTTGCAGACGCCGAGCACGAGACCGCCATCGGCCGCGAACGCCCGCACCGCATCCATCACCGGCGCGCGCGCGGCGATCGCCCCACAGCGCAGATAATCGCCATAGGAGAAGCCGCCGGGCACCACCACGAGATCGGTACCCTTGGGCAGCGCGGTCTCGGCGTGCCAGACCATCTGGGGCTCATGGCCCGAGATCAGCTTCAGCGCGCGCGCCATGTCGCGCTCGCGATTGATTCCAGGAAAGACGAGAATGGCGGATTTCATCGATGGACGCGCCTAGCTCAGAACCTCGACCCGGTAATTCTCGATCACCGTGTTCGCCAATAGCCTGTCGGCGGCGGCTTTCAGCGCCGCCTCGGCCTTGGCCTTGTCGGAGCCGGCAATCTCGATGTCGAACACCTTGCCTTGGCGCACGCTGGCGACGCCATCGACACCGAGCGATTTCAGCGCCCCTTCGATGGCCTTGCCCTGCGGATCGAGAATGCCCGATTTCAGTGTAACGGTAACGCGCGCTTTCACGTTTTGCCTCAGCT
>JBGPSI010000203.1:0-8783 GCA_041490045.1 Bradyrhizobium sp. | reverse complement strand
GCTGTTGCGTTGTCATCGGACCTGCGTGCATCGACTGCTGAAGTGGTCTCTTCTGCTTGCGCCACGAGAGCTGCGCTCGCTCAAGCTCGTGCCAACGCTCGGCCTGTGCAATCCATTAGCCCCGATTGTGAGGCTCTAACCTCGCCCGCTCCAAGCAATATAATTCCATTATCGTACAATCATAGTCACTCATCATCAGCCTCCCTTATCCACAACCTTATTTCTTTTTGTTGCGTCAGAGTCATTACGATTATGAGTCAGAACTATTTTCCGTTTCGTCCACCAGCCGACACAGGAACTCGGCTGAAAGCTGTTTACGTTCCGACATAAACCGAGCGTTGGGTTAGGTCACATCCGAAACGCTTATGAAGCCGCCGTTACGGCGGCACAAAAGACGGACGACTGGGGCTGACCTGACACAGCCAATCTACTAGAGCCGCCAGGAACTCGGCGGCTCTTTTTCTTTCTTCCGCTTGAATGCTTATCTACGTGACGGCCCCCCGGCGACGGCGCCATTCGCAAATCTCCTGGACGAGCTAAGTGATCAGGCGACCAAGTAAGCCAATTCGGTCGATCGCAGCCTGAAGGGCGAAAAAATCGCAATCGATCTCCGCGCGGTATCGCTCGCGTTGCGACTTCCGAAATGGGCCACTTTTCGGACATGCCGCGATTTCCGAGTTGAGTCTGCTTTCGGGGGTAAAGCGGAAAGTTGGATTTCGAGCCTGCCAAGGGCAGCTTCTGGCGCAAAACGGTCATCCGCCAAGATGGTAACGTAGGGCCTGGTTGACGACGATACTCCGCACTCCCAGAGGTACGAAGTTGCGATAGTCCGCGCCGCACCAGCTTCTCAATAGTGACTCATCGCGCTGGGATTGCTAACGGTTGGACATTCTGGGGTTTTCCGCGAGGGGCGTGAGCATGGTCAGCAGTACTGCATCTCTGTCGGACACGTGGAGGATAGGTGTCCTTTTCTCCCGTACGGGGCTGACGGCCGTTACCGAGACCGAGCACTTCCTAGGAACGGCCCTGGCGATCCAGGAAATCAATCAGGCCGGCGGAGTCCTCGGGCGCGAGATCGAAGTAGTCGCCTACGATCCTGAATCGGACCCGGAGACCTATCGCCGTCTGGCCGATCGTCTTTTGACCGATGACGGCATTTCCGTGATCTTCGGGTGCAGCTCGTCGGCGCAACGCAAGGCGGTGCTGCCGGCGATCGAACGCCGCAACGGACTGTTGTGGTATCCGTCGCTCTATGAGGGCTTCGAATATTCGCCCAACGTGATCTATACCGGGGCGTCGCCAAATCAGAACAGCTTTCCGCTCGCCGAATATCTCGTCCGTAACCATGGGCGTCGGGTGCTCATGGCTGGCTCGGACTACATCTATCCGCGTGAATCGAACCGCATCATGCGCGATCTCGTCGAATCCTACGGCGGCAAAATCGTCGATGAAGTCTACGTTCCCATGGCGGCGTCGGAGCAGCGCCTGCGCGAGATCGTAGTGCGGGCCAAGGAGTTGGCGCCGGATGTGGTGTTCTCGACCATTGTCGGACGCTCCGCGCAGATGTTTTATCGGCTCTACCGCGAGGCCGGGCTCGATCCGGCATCGATGCCGATTGCTAGCTTGACCATGGCCGAAGGCGAGGTGCAAGTTATCGGAGCGGCGCTGTGCGAGGGACACATTACGGCGGCGACGCATTTCGGGTCGCTGCGAGGCTCCAGCAATCGCCGGTTTTCGGAAAACTTTCATCGCGCCTTTGGCGCCGACAAGCCGATCAGCATGTGGAGCGCCGGCGCCTATGCCCAAGTGAATCTGTTCGCGCTGGCGCTGGAGCGGGCCGGAACGCTCGACACCCAGCGGCTGGTCGAGGCGGCGCTCGGCCTTTCGTTCGAGGCGCCAGAAGGCACCATCCAGATCGATCCCGAGAACAACCATACCTGGTTGACGCCGCGGATCGGCCGGGTCCGGCGCGACGGCGGATTCGATGTGGTCTGGGAAGCCAAGGCGGCGGTGAAGCCGGATCCCTATCTCGCGGTATCGCCGCTCGGCGGGCGTTGGATCGGAGAGGAGATATCGGTCGCATGAAGCCAGGCATCCGCCGCCTCATTGAAGAGCTGCGCGGCGCGCGCGTCCTGGTCGTGCACCCGCGCGACGCTGAAGGCGATGCGCTGCTCGATCAGCTGAAGCGCATTGGCTGCAACGTGCGCGGAATATGGCCACCGCCGGTCGAATTACCCAAGGACATCGACACGGTGTTCCATCTGGTAGAAACCGCGGAGACGCCGGCTTTCGTCGCTTCTGCGTCCGACGACGGGCCGACCTTCGTCGCGATCGTCGACTACGAGAATCCGACGGTGCTGCGGCGGCTGCTCGACAGCAACGCGCACGGCGTCATCAACAAGCCGATCCGCTCGTTCGGTATCCTCTCCTCGCTTGTGCTCGCCCGCTCGCTGCACGGTTATACCCGGCGCCTGGAAGGGAAAGTGCAGAAACTCGAAGAGACATTGAAGGCACGCCGCGATGTCGACAAGGCGGTCAAAATCCTGGTGACGCTAAAGAAGATCGGCGAGGCGGAGGCTTATGAATTGATCCGCGCGCAGGCGACGCAGAAGCGATTGTCGATGGCCCAGATCGCCACCACCATCATCGGCGCGCAGGATGTGATGGCAGGCCTTGGTTTGATCGACGAACTCTGAGACGCCAGGTCGTTTGCACAATACGTCATCATCGCTGCCGATAATTCGATCCTGCGCCATGATTGACATTAGGATCGCGTTACTGCTGTAATTCGAACGTTGGCGTTCGGGCCTCGCGGCTGAAATCGTCACGGCGGCCGGTCGGCCGCTTCAACACGTGGCTATGTAGCCCTCGATCGGTGCCTGACGGCGCTATCGGGGGTTTTTTGTTTTGCTCGCACCAGGGAGTTTGGCGCGATGACCTCGTACGTCTCTACCTCACCAGCGGCCGGATCGATCAAGGTCGCCTGTATTCAAATGCAACCGGTTTTCGGCAACGTCGCCGCCAATGTCGCGCACAGCCTGGAACTGATCGATCGGGCGGCGTCGCAAGGCGCCGACCTCGTCGTGCTGCCGGAATTGGCCAATACCGGTTACATGTTCGCCTCGCGCGAGGAAGCATTCGGCCTTGCCGAGCAAATTCCGGGCGGGCCGTCGGTTGACGCCTGGGCGGAGCGCGCGGCGCGGCACGGCATGCATATCGTCGCGGGCATTACCGAACGATACGGGCCTGATCTCTACAACAGCGCCGTCGTGATCGGCCCCGAAGGCTATATAGGCACGTTCAGGAAAGTGCATCTCTGGAACGAGGAGAACTTGTTCTTCGAGCCCGGCAATCTTGGCTTTCCCGTGTTCCACACGCCGATCGGCCGCATCGGCGTTGCGATTTGCTACGACGGCTGGTTTCCGGAGACGTTCCGGCTCTGCGCCCTGCAGGGCGCAGATATTGTCTGCGTGCCGACCAACTGGGTTCCTATTCCCGGGCAAGCCGAAGGGCGTGAAGCCATGGCGAACATCCTGGCGATGGCGGCGGCCCATTCGAATTCGATCTTCGTCGCCTGCGCCGATCGCGTCGGCGTCGAGCGGGGGCAGCCCTTCGAGGGCCAGAGCCTGATCGTCAGTTACACCGGATGGCCTGTCGTCGGGCCGGCCAGCCGGGACGCGGAAGACATCCTCATCGCCGAAGTCGATCTCGGCGAGGCCCGGCGTAAACGCAATTGGAACGCCTTCAACCAGGTTCTGCGTGATCGCCGCGCCGACGTCTATGACGAGATGCTCGGCTCCGGTGCGAAGCGCGGCTGGTACTGATCCCCATCGTCTCGCATCCCGTACGTCCACTTAACCCCAGGAGTATTGATCCATGACACCCACTCGTTCGTTCTCGGCTTTGCTTGCCGCCGCGGCCTGCACCACGCTCCTCGCTGCTCCCGCACTTGCCGCGGAGCTGATCAAGATAGGCGTGCCGGTCGGCCTGTCCGGCGCCAACAGCGTCGTCGCACCCTCCGTGGTGCAGTCGGCCCAACTCGCCGTCGAGGAGATCAACGCAAAGGGCGGCGTGCTTGGCCGTCAACTGGCGCTGGAAGTCGCCGATGACGCCTCTGGCGCGGCCGGCGCGCAGAAGGCGTTCGACAGCCTCGTGTTTCAAAAGAAGGTCGACGTGCTGATCTCGATGGAGACGAGCGCGGCGCGCAACGCGGCGCTCCCGATCGTGGCGCGCGGCAAGGTGCCCTACATCTATACGTCGTTCTATGAAGGCAAGTCCTGCAGCCCGTTCATGTATGTCAATGCCTGGGTGCCGGAACAGCAGGTGCCGCCGATCGTCGATTATTTCAACAAGGAAAAGCGCGCCAAGAAGTTCTTCCTGATCGGCTCAGACTACGCGTTCGGTCGCGGCATGCTGGCCTTCACCAAGGCCTATATCGAGAAGACCGGCGGCAAGGTGGTCGGCGAGGAATATCTGCCGATGGACGGCAGCGATTGGACATCGATTATCTCGAAACTGAAGAGCGCGGCGCCGGATGCGCTGATTACGTCGACGGCCGGCGGAGCGCCGAATGTCACCCTGACCAAGCAACTTCGCGCCGCCGGCGTCGCGCTTCCCTATGGTAACCTCGCGGTCGACGAGGGCACAGCCAAGGGCATGGGGACCGACGCCGAAGGCATCTATCTCTCGGCCTCCTATGTGACCGGCATTGACAGCGCCGCCAACAAGAGCTTCCTGGGCGCCATGCAGAAAAAATTCGGGGCCGAGCTGAAGACTCCGAACGATCTTTCGGTACCGGAATATGAAGCGGTCTATGCTTACAAGGCCGCGGCGGAAAAGGCCGGCAGCACTGAGGAGGCCAAGGTCCTGAAGGCGCTCGGCGAGGTCTCGGTGGAAGGTCCGCGCGGCAAGATCGAGATGTCGAAGCAGCATCACGCGCCATTGACCATGTATCTCGGCCAGGTGCAGGCCGATGGTTCAGTGAAGGTCATCAAGAGCTTTCCCAATGTCGATCCGGGCGCGCAGTGCCCGAACCTGAAGCCTTGACGTGAAACGCCGGCGGCGGAGGAGGGAACTGCCTTCTTCCGCCCCGGCTCAATCCGGTTCGCCCGCATGATCACGCTCGCCCTCGACATTGTCACTACCGCTGCGATCCTCTTCATCGTTTCCGCCGGTCTGTTGATCGTGTTCGGCGTGATGAAGATCATCAGTTTCGCGCACGCGTCCTTCATAACCGTCGGGGCCTACGCCGCGCTGGTGGCCTCACGCCTCGGGCTGCCGCCGGTGCTGGCGCCCGCGCTGGCCTTTCTCGCGGGCGGGCTGATCGGGGCCGTTGCCGAGCGCGTCGTGGTGCGGCGGCTTTACGGCCGGCCGCTGGATGCAATCCTGGCGACCTGGGGGCTGAGCATCGTGATCGGTCAGTTGGTGACGCTCGGCTTCGGGCGCGAAGTGCAGTTCGTGCCGTCTCCGATCTCCGGGACGGTGATGATCCTGGGCGAGGACTATTCGGGCTATCGTCTGTTGATGGTGGTGGCGGCGTTCGTGATCGCCGCCTTGTTCACTGGGCTTCTCAACGGCACGCGGCTCGGTCTTTCCACACGCGCCGTGATCATGAACGAGACGCTGGCGCAAGGCTTGGGCATCGACAGCACACGGGTCCGCCTGATCACCTTCGCCATCGGTTGTGGTCTCGCCGCGACCGCGGGCGCCCTGATCACGCCGCTGGCCAGCGTCGATCCCAATATGGGGCTGTCCTGGCTGATCGGTGCCTTCATGCTGGTGATGATTTCGGGCGGCTCGCTGCTGACGCTCGGACTGTCCTGCATCCTGCTCGGGGGCCTGCAGGTGCTGGCCTCTACCTTCATCAGCCCGATCCTCGGCGGCCTGACCATCGCGGTGCTGGCCGCCGTAGCGCTTCGCCTCCGGCCGGAAGGATTTGCCCGTGCCTGATCGTAACTCTGCGCTGCGATCGACGGCGCGGGCCTCGCTGCCAGGCGTGCCGCGCTGGCTGGTCCGCGTCGGGCTTCCTGCCATCGCCGCGATGGTTCTGGTCATCGCCGGCCCCTGGGTCCTCGATACCTATACGCTGAACATCCTGGTCCGCGCCTTGTTCGTAGCGATCACGGCGATCACGGTCGACGTGTTGTGGGGGTTCAGCGGCACGCTGACGTTCGGGCAATCCGCCTTCTTCGGCATCGGCGCCTATGCGCTGGCGATCGTCTTCACTCAATTCGGCTTTGGTCCGTGGCAAGCGCTGCTGGCGCTCGCGGCCGCGATCGCGGTGGCTGCCGCCGTGGCCGGCTTTGTCGGCTGGCTGTCGTTCTACCCGGGCTCCACGCCGCTCTATGCTTCCGTGATCTCGCTGGTGCTGCCCATCGTCGTGGTGCAGCTGCTTTATTCCGGCGGCGCGTTCACCGGTTCGTCGAGCGGGCTGGTCGGCTTCGAGAGTTTCGACCTGTCGCTCGAGGGCTGGTTCCGCCTGGCGGGAGCCGCGGTCGTCGCCGCTCTGGTCGTGGCCTCGGTCGTGCTTTCGAGCGACGCGGGACGTGTGCTCAGCGCGATGCGCGACAATGACGAGCGCTGCAGCTATCTCGGCATCGACACCTCGCTGGTGCGGATCGGCCTGACGGTGGTCGCAGGCGTGGTCGCGGCGCTGGCCGGCTTCGGCTATGTCGCCTTCAGCGGCGTCGCCGCGCCGGAGAATGCCGGCTTCGTGTTCGGCACCCAGCTCGTGATCATGGTGGCGCTCGGCGGGCGCGGCTCCCTGATCGGCGCGGTGGTGGGCGCCCTGGTGATTGAAGTCGCCAGCGCCTATCTCTCCAGCAGTCTTCCTTTCGTCTGGGAACTGATCGTCGGTGTTGCCTTTGTCGTGGTCATCGTCTTGCTTCCGGGCGGCCTGTTCGGCAGTTTGCGCGACGCCGCCACCGCGCTGCGTGACCGTAGTGGCGCCGCCGCGGCGCGGGCCAATTTGCAGGTGACGCTGGCGACGCTGGAGCGCGCCGCCGTGGCGCCCGACCGCGACGAAGTCGTGGTCGAGGCCGACGGCGTTTCCAGGCATTTCGGCAGCCTGTCGGTGCTGTCGGGCGTTTCGTTCACGGCGCGGCAGGGTGAACTCGTCAGCATTGTCGGGCCGAACGGCGCCGGCAAGACCACGTTAATCCGCTGTCTCGCCGACGGCCGCGAGCGCTCCGAAGGAACCGTGCGAATAGCGGGGCAGACCATCGCGCGGCTGGCGCCGGACCGTATCGTGGGTCTCGGCTTGGGACGAAAATTCCAGGCGGCCTCCGTGTTCGAGACGCTGAGCGTCGCCGACTGCCTGCGCATCGCGCGCACCAGGAGCGAACCGCCGTCCTTCCTGCGCGCCTCGCCGGTTCTGGCCTTGCCGGCCGCCGCGCGCGCCGTGGTGGAGAGCTCGGGTCTGGCCGAGCGGCTCGGCGAGGACGCGCGTTTCCTCAGCCATGGCCTGAAACAGGCACTCGAACTGGCGATGGTTCTGGCGCTCGAGCCGCGGGCGCTGCTTTTGGACGAACCGACCGCGGGGCTGACCCGCGCCGAGCGTCAGGGCTTTGCCGGCGTCCTCACCGACCTCGTGGCCCGCGAGCGACTGTGTGTCCTGATCATCGAGCATGATCTGGATTTCGTCCGCCAGATCTCCTCGCGCATCATCCTGCTGCACCAGGGACGCGTCGCGCTCGACGGCCCGGTCGCCGACGTCGTCGACGATCCCCTGATCCGCGAGATCTACACCGGAAACAACCGTCCGAAACAGGCGAGCTGACGCATGACCGCCGCCCTCGAACTCGTCAACCTGACCAGCGGCTACGGCAGCTCCACCGTCGTGCACGGCGTTTCGCTCGAGATCGCCCCCGGCGAGATCCTGGCTCTGGTCGGCAAGAACGGCATGGGCAAGTCGTCGCTATTGAAGACGATCCTTGCCTTTCTGCCGGCGTGGGACGGCGCGGTCCGCATCGACGGACGCGACGTGACGCGGCTCGCGCCGTTTCGCAAGCGTGCCCTTGGCCTCGCCTATTCCCCGCAGGAACAGGCGTTGTTCCAGGATCTGAGCGTCCGCGACAACCTCCGGCTCGGGCTCAGCGACGATCGCGGCTTCGAGGCAAGCCTCGCCGACATCAGCGGCTGGTTTCCCGTGCTCACCGCGCGGCTGTCCCAGCGCGCCGGCACCCTGTCGGGGGGCGAACAGAAAATGCTGATCGTGGCGCGCGGGCTGATCGCGAAACCCCGTCTGCTGCTTCTCGACGAAGTGACGGAAGGGCTGCAGCCGTCGGTGGTGGATCGGCTCGCCGAAGTGCTGGCCGCGACGCGCCGTGATCGTGGCACGACAATGCTGGTGGTCGAGCAGCATCTGTCCTTCGTGCTTGGGCTTGCGGATCGCTTTGCCGTGCTCAAGCGAGGCGAGGTGGTGGACACTGGCCCGGTCGACGCCGATTCAGCCGCACGCATTGATGAACATATGCGTTTATGAACCGGTATCTTAAATCTACACCGTGGCCAGTCGGCCGTGGCCGTCCTGTCTCTATTCGGCGTTGGGCCGCTTCTGGCGCAAAGCGGTCGCTTATTCCGCAAAATCGCAAAATAGAGCATCTGACCTCGTGACTGATGAGGATCAAGTAGGAAACTGTCTACGAGGCGCCGAGCGCGAATTGGATGAGGTCCAGGGACCGTATGGCGGACGGCCGTTTCTCGTAGCCCAAGGTCTTCGATCTCTCGAAAACCCTTCTTCATACAGCCCCGCCGATCACCAGCAGGTCACGCCGTCGAGCTCG